>CAYPFH010000029.1:15662-23963 GCA_964409825.1 uncultured Desulfobacterales bacterium
TGACCGGAAGCCTCCCGGACTGGGTCAGCGCCAAGGACGTGATTTTGGAAATGCTCCGCCGCCACGGCGTAGACGGCGGCTACGGAAAAATCGTCGAGTATTTCGGCCCGGGCCTGCAATCGCTTTCGGCCATGGACCGGCACGTGATCGCCAACATGGGAACCGAGCTGGGGGCCACCACCACCGTGTTTCCATCGGACGACACGGTCCGGGCCTTCTTGAGGCGCCAGCGCCGGGAAGAGGAGTGGATTCCTCTCGAAGCCGATGCCGACGCCGGATACGACGACACCGACGAGATCGACCTGTCTTCTTTAGAGCCGCTGATCGCACTTCCCAGCAGTCCGGGCAACGTGGTTCCCGTCTCCGAAGTGGCGGGCCGGGAGATTTACCAATCCTACATCGGGTCGTCGGCCAACCCCGGCATGCGCGACTTTGCCGTGCCGGCAATGATGCTCGAAGGCCGCCAGATCAGTGACCGGGTGTCTTTGGACATCAATCCGACCTCGCGTCAGATCGTGGAGAACCTTGCCGCCATGGGGCTGCTGGAAAAGCTCTACCACTGCGGGGCTCGCATTCACCAGGCCGGATGCAACGGCTGCATCGGCATGGGACAGGCGCCGGCCACCGGAAAGATCAGCCTCCGGACTGTGCCGCGAAACTTTCCGGGCCGCTCCGGCACCAGGGAAGACCAGGTCTATCTGTGCAGTCCGGAAACCGCTGCGGCGTCAGCCCTGACCGGGGTCATCACCGATCCGAGAACCCTCGACATGGCCTATCCCCGGTTCCAGGAGCCGGAAACCCTCCGGATCAACACGGACATGCTCGTGGCCCCGCCGCCGGCCGGGGAAAAACCTCCCCTGGAAAAGGGGCCCAACATCAAGCCGCTTCCCCCCTTCGATCCGCTTCCCGAAAACGCAGCCGGCCCGGTTTTGCTGAAGCTGGGAGACAATGTTTCCACAGACGAGATCATGCCCGCCGGCGCCCAAATCCTGCCGTTTCGCAGCAATATTCCGGAAATCAGCCGGTTCGTCTTCAACCGGGTGGACGATACCTTCTACGAGCGGGCCATGGCTCATAAAGACGGCGGCTTTCTCCTGGTCGGCGGAAATAATTACGGCCAGGGCTCCAGCCGGGAGCACGCCGCCATCGCGCCCCGGTACCTGGGGCTGAAGATTGTCATCGCCAAAAGCTTTGCCCGGATCCATTGGCAGAACCTGGCCAATTTCGGCATGCTCCCGGTAACCTTCGTCGATCCGGCGGCCTACGACGGCATCGAACAGGGAGACGAACTCCGGATCGAGCAGGTGCACAAGGGGCTGAAAGAAGGCAGGCAGTTTACGGTACAGAACCGCTCCAAGAACGCCGCCTTCGAAGTACAGCACGCCCTGAGCCGCCGGCAGGTGGAAATGATCCTGGCCGGCAGCCTGATCAACGAGGTCAGAAATCGGAAAGGATCGGGATGAAACTCCCCGGAGCAAGCTGCGGGGTATTCAGGCAAAATGGAGGAAGAGCCGTTGAAAGACACTCTGTCGCTGCAGGAAAAAAGCCTGATGACGTGCGTGGAGATCGGCAAGGCCGTCACCGCCACCCTTCACATGGAGCGGATCCTGGAGATCATCTTCAATCGACTCAACCGGCTGATCCGGGCAAAGAACTGGACCCTGTTTCTCATGGATCCCATCGCCCAGGAGCTGCGCTTCGAGGTGGTGGCCGGTCTTCCGAGCCAGCAGCTGCGAAACATCCGCATCAAGCTCGGTGAGGGGATCGCGGGCACCGCTGCCCAGACCGGAGAACCGGTGCTGGTGCCCGACATCGAGGGCGACCCGCGGTTCAACCGGCGTATCGATGAAATGACCGGCTTTGTCACCCGCTCTCTTATCTGCCTTCCCCTGAAGATACAAGATTCGGTGATCGGGGTCATCGAGGTGGTCAATCCCGAAGACCCTTCCCTTTTCGATGAAACCTCCCTGCCCGCCTTGTCGATCCTGGCCGATTTTGTCGCCATTGCCATCGCCAACGCCCGCATCCACCGGGAAATGAAGGCCCTGACCTTCATCGACGACGTGACCGGGTACTACAACACCCGGTACCTGCACCACCACCTGGAGCAGCTGATCCAAAAGGAGCGAAAGACCTCTCTGGTCTTTTTCGATCTGGACGATTTCAAGCAGGTGGTCGACACCCACGGCCACCTGATGGCCAGCCAGACCTTAGGAGAGGTGGCCTGCGTGATCGACTCGCAGATGGAAGAGGAAGACGCTCTCGTTCGGTACGGCGGAGACGAATTCGTGGTCATTTTGCCGGACCAGGGCAAGCCGGCGGCGGCTGCCAAGGTGGAAAAAATGCGCGCGGCGCTGGCCGATGCGGTTCTGCTCGAAGCCGTGGGACTCCGCGTGAACGTGACGGCAAGCTTCGGCATCGCCAGCTACCCGGAAGATGCCGCCGACAAGCGCGCGCTGCTTCACCTGGCCGACGAGTCGATGTACCGAAGCAAAAAAGACGGCAAAAATCTGATCACCCTGGTGTAGTCTTTTTTGACAAGGTCCGGTGATTTGGATATGACTCGATCGGTGGCCGGGCGCTTCCCGCCCGGGAAACGAACCGTCGGTCCCGGGGTGAAACCCCACCGGGACGGCCGGAGGAAAAACAGTGAAAGCCGCGAGGCTTTTTTCGATATTCGCGCTTGCCGCCGCCATCGCCGCCGCATCGACCGGTCCCGTAATGGGGGAAGAGCCGCGGTTACCGGAATTCTCCGGGGAGCTTCGGGATCTGATCACGCGAGACCAGTTCATCGACATGCTCAGAATCCGCGCTCCGAAAAGCGACTACCCGGAAAAAAAGATCCGGAGCCTCGACGAGGACGCCCAAGCCCCGGCCCGGGTCACGGTGAACATCCTGTTCAAGGTCGGCTCCACCGAACTGGCCGGCGATTTTTCGGTCCGCCAGATCCAGGAAGCCGGACAGGCGCTCTCTTCGGACGCATTGGCCGGGCACCGTTTCGAGATCGCCGGCCACACCGACAACACCGGCACCGAGGAAATCAACCGGAAACTTTCCCAGGAACGGGCCGCAGCGGTGAAGAATTTTCTGGTCCAATTTTACGGCATCTCTCCTGAGCGGCTCGTCGCCCGGGGCCACGGAGAGTCCCAGCCGGTGGCCCCCAACGACACCGAAGAAGGGCGGGCGAAAAACCGGAGAGTGGTCTTCACCCGCCTGGACGAATAAGTGCGCCGGCGCGCAGTTATAAGGGGCGGCTGCGCCGCCCGAACCTCCGACCGAAAATTCGAAATCCGAAACAAGACAAAATGTTCACGCCAAACGAAAAATGAAGGGCGCCCTTTCCAACACCCTGGCGATCGACCTGTCGCGGCTGCTGCCGGGGCCCTACTGTTCCATGATCCTGGCCGACCACGGGGCCCGGGTCATCACCGTCGAAGACCGCCGGTTCGAAGCCGACGCCCTGCCGGAGATTGCCCATATCAACCGCAACAAGGAGCACATGACCCTGAACCTGAAAAGCGATCAGGGACTGGCCGTATTCCGCACCCTGGCAAAAAAGGCGGACGTGCTTCTAGAGGGGTTTCGCCCCGGCGTGGCAAAGCGGCTGAAAATCGACTACGAACGGATCAGCCGGATCAATCCGGGCATCGTCTATTGCTCGGTGACGGGCTATGGTCAAACCGGGCCGCTGCGAAATCAGGCCGGTCACGACGTAAACTACATGGCTGCCAGTGGACTTTTGTCCTTGAACGGACCCGCCGAAGCCCCCCCCTGCATCCCCGGGATTCAGATCGGCGACATTGCCGGCGGGCTTTACGCGGCTGTCGGGATTCTCCTGGCGATGGCCGCCCGCGAAAAAACTGGCCATGGCCAATACATCGACGTTTCCATGACTGACGCACTGATGAGCCTGGCTGTAACCCCCGCCGGGGAAATGTGGGTCAAAAACTGCCCCCCAACCAGAAGCCGTGGACTCCTCTCCCACCGCTATGCCTGCTACAACGTCTATGAGACGGCCGACGGCCGGCACATCACCGTGGGCGCACTAGAGCGCCGCTTCTGGGAGCGCTTGTGCCGCTGCTTCGGGGCATCGGAATATGCGCCGCTCCAATTCGACGACACCTGCCAGGATACGCTGATCGACTTTCTCCAAAACGCGTTCCGCCAAAAGACGCGCAACGAGTGGATGGAAGTCTTCCAGGATGAGGACGTCTGTGTGGGCGGGGTTATGGGCTTGGATGAGGCCCTGAACAGCCCGGCGGCAAGACAAAGGGGCATGACCCCTGATCGTGCCAAGCTGCCGGAAGGCTGCGGTCCCCAGATCGGTCCGGCCCTGAAGCTTTCCCAAACGCCTCCGCAGATTCGAAGCGCCCCGCCGCGGTTCGGCCAGCACACCCATTCGATTTTGACCGAACTCGGCTACGATGAACGGCAGATCGCGCAGATGGACGCCGAGGGAGCCGTCTGATGACGGCAGACGCCGGACCGGGGCTGCGCATCTGCCTGCTCAGCTACCGGAGCAATCCCCACAGCGGCGGTCAGGGGGTCTACCTGGACAACCTGAGCCGCGCGTTGCAGGCTTTGGGCCACCGGGTGGAAGTGGTTTCCGGGCCTCCCGATCCCCGGCTCTCCGACGGAATTGCCGTTCATCGTTTGAAAACCCTCGACCTGTACGACCCGGCAGACCCGTTTCGCATGCCGACCCTTGGCGAGTTGAGCCGCCCCATCAACCTCATCGAATGGCTGGGGGTGTCCACCGCCGGTTTTCCGGAGCCGTTCACCTTCGGACTGCATGCCTACCGGTTTCTCCGGCACCGTTGGCACCGCTACGACATCGTCCACGACAACCAGAGTTTGTCCTATGGCCTGTGGGCCCTTGCCCGGCGCCTGCCGGCAGTGGCGACCATCCATCACCCCATTTCCGTCGACCGGGCGCTGGCCATTCGGGCCGTCCGCGCCCCTTGGAAAAAATTCAAGCAGCTGAGATGGCATTCGTTTATCGGGATGCAAAAGCGGGTGGCGGCCTGCCTGCCCAAGATCATCACCGTCTCTAAGCGCGCCGGAGAAGACATAAGCAAAAACTTCGGCATCGGCCGGGAGCGGTTTGCCGTGGTGCCCAACGGAATTCGCACCGATCTGTTTTATCCGATGCCCGGCATCGCCCGGGAAAGGGGCCGGATCATCGTCACCAACAGTTCCGACACCCCGCTCAAAGGCCTTTATCATCTGCTCAAGGCCGTGGCCGCCGTGGACGGCGCCCGGCGCCTGCATCTGGTGGTGATCGGGCGCCCGAAAAAGGGCGGCGGGATCGAAAAACTCATCGCCGGACTGGGCATCGGAGACCGGGTGACCTTCACCGGTCGCATCGACCACACAGAATATGTCCGACAGTATGCCCGGGCGGAAATGGCGGTGGTTCCTTCGGTCTACGAAGGGTTCGGCCTTCCGGCCGGAGAGGCCATGGCCTGCGGCGTTCCGGTAATCAGCACCACCGGCGGCGCCCTGCCCGAGGTGGTGGGAGATGCCGGCCTGCTGGTGCCGCCGGCCGATCCGGCGGCCCTGGCACGGGCGATCGAAGCCCTCTACGACCGGCCCGGCCTGGCGGCCGAGCTGGGAGCGGCCGGGCGGCGGCGGGTGCTGAGCCAGTTCACCTGGGAACGGGCCGCTCAGCGAACCGCAGCCGTGTACCGCGAGGTCATCGATGATTACCGTCGATTTTAACCGCCTGGCCATCGCCGACGGAGATCGGATCCTGGACATCGGCTGCGGAAACGGGCGGCACCTGGCCGCATTTGCCCGCCGCGGCGGCATATTTGTCTTCGGCGCCGACCGATGCGGAAAAGACCTGATCCGCAGCCGGAACCGCATGGCCCTCGAGGCGCGGATGAACACCGTCCAAAGCCGCTGGGCGCTGGCCCGGGCCGACATCCTGGATCTTCCCTTCGACGACAGCACCTTCGACCTGGTGGTCTGTGCTGAGGTGCTCGAACATATCCGGAATCATCGCCAGGCAGCCGCCGAGCTTTCCCGGGTGCTCAAACCCGGAAAGAGTCTGGTCGTCAGCGTGCCCCGCTTTTTCCCGGAACGGATCTGCTGGACCCTTTCCAGGACATACTGCAGCACCAGCGAAGGACATGTCCGGATCTACCGGGAAACCGAGCTGCTCAGACTCATGGCCGGATGCGGTTTTACGATGCAGGGGAAGGGATACGCCCACGCGCTTCACACCCCGTACTGGTGGCTCAAGTGCCTGGCGGATCCGGGAAGAAGCGACGCTTGGCCGGTCGCACTCTACCACCGGCTGCTGGTCTGGGACATGATGAAAAAGCCTTGGATCACCCAGCGCCTGGAGCGGCTCCTGAATCCGGTGCTCGGCAAAAGCGTGGTGTTCTATCTGAGAAAGGAAGCGACATGACCCCTTCGGCGACATCGGCCCGGCCGAGGCCGGCGCCTTTGCCGGTGGATCTATCGGCCACCGCGGCCTTCATTGCCGCCGTCCAGAAAAAGGACGGCGAGATCCCCTGGTCGGTGGGCGGTAAAACCGATCCGTGGGACCATGTGGAAAGCGCCATGGGGCTGGATGTGGCCGGATGCCGCCTTGCCGCCGAAGCCGCCTATGACTGGTCCGATAGACACCAGCTTGCCGATGGAAGCTGGTGGTCGGAGTACCGGGGGGGAAAACCTGTCGACGGCGCATACAAGGATGCGAACATGACCGCCTACATCGCCGTGGGGGTCTATCACCACTATCTTCTCACCGGGGAGGTCGGCTTCCTGGAACGGATGTGGCGCTGCGTGCGGCGGGCCGCCGACTACGTGACCGGCCTCCGGCACCCCGAAGGACACATCCCGTGGGCGCAGCGCGCCGACGGCAGCATCTCGGGGCGGGCCCTGCTCACCGGCTGTTCTTCCATGTATCTGAGCCTTCGCTGCGCAGAGACGATCGCCTCGGTGCTGGGAAAAGAGGCGGGAAAATGGCAGGAAGCCCGGCGCCGGCTGGGCGAGGCGATCCGGACAAAACCGCACCTGTTCGATCCGAGCAAAGCGCGGTTTTCCATGGACTGGTACTACCCGATCCTGTCCGGCACCGTCACCGGAGAAGACGCTCAGGCGCGCATCGACCGAGGCTGGGAAACGTTTGTCGTCCCGGGATGGGGAGTCCGATGTGTCTCGGACCGGGCCTGGACGACCATGGCCGAAACCGCCGAACTTTCCATGGCCCTTTCGGCCATGGGAAGGTTTTCCGACGCGAAAAAAGTGCTTTCCTGGGTGGCGGACAAGAAATACACCGACGGGGCTTTCTGGACCGGCGTCACCTTTCCCGACGCCGTGATCTACACGACGGAAAAGACCGCCTGGACCGGCGCCGCGATTCTGCTTGCCGCAGACCTTCTCTACGGTCTGACCCCGGCCGGACGGATCTTCAGCCATGAATTTTGGAAGCCGGCTCCGATTCCGCAGCCCGCATGAACCGGGTCATCCGGCAGGGAAACGATTTGACGGCGATTTGCACGTTGTAGGGACGAACAAGAAAAATGCCTAAAAAGAGGTGGATCTCTTCGTTCCGTCCTTTGGAACCCCAAAAAGGCGGCATCCCTTAACTTTATGTATTTTAGATCATTTTAGGCATTTTAGGCATTCCAATCATCCTTCCCGCCATTCTTCTTTTCCCAGCACCTCTCTTACCTTGGCCGAAATTCCCTCCAGATCGAACGGCTTCTGGATGAAGCCGTCGCAGCCCCTGCGAAGAATTTCAGACGCCTGGCCGTCGATGCTGTATCCGCTGCAAAGCAGCACCCGCGCCCGGTCCGAAATGGCTTTGATTCCCTCGAAGACCTCTTTTCCGCCCATCTCCGGCATGACCATGTCCAGGAGAACCAGATCGATCCTGTCTTGGTGCCGCTGAAAAAGCGCCAGGGCTTGCCTGCCGTCGGCGGCCGTCAACACCTCATAGCCGAGTTTTTCCAGCATCTTCCGGCCGATGTCCCGGATCATCTCCTCGTCGTCGACCAATAGGATGGTTTCCGAGCCGCCGGGCCGGTTCCGGGCAGCGCCGGCGGCCTCTTTTTCGATCGGTTTTTCGGCGGCCGGCAAATAGACGTGAAAAGTGGAGCCTTTTCCCTTTTCACTGGACACCTGCAGCAGCCCTCCGTGGTTCCGGACGATGCCGTAGGCCGTGGCCAGGCCGAGCCCGGTCCCCCGCCCCCTTTCCCGGGTGGTGAAAAACGGCTCGAAAATCCGTTTTAGGGTGCGATCGTCTCAAGGGCGCTCAGCCCTTTGTCGAAATCGGCCTGAGAGTAT
>CAYPFH010000030.1:0-23528 GCA_964409825.1 uncultured Desulfobacterales bacterium
CCTCTTCGGGTGGTATAGGTGAAATGTAGTGCCTGGAGTGCCTAAAGTGACTAGAGTGCCTAGAGTGAATAGAGTGAATGAATGCTGTCTTTTATAAAGGCGGAGCGAAGCGACTCCATAACTTTAGGCACTATAGTCACTCTAGGCACTTTCTTTATCAGGGCACGTCATCATACCCCCTCACCAGCACCTCCCGGGGTTTGGCCCCGTCGGGGGGGCCCACGATGCCCTCCTTTTCCATGACCTCGATGATCCGGGCGGCCCGGTTGTAGCCGATGCGCAGATGGCGCTGGATCATGGAAATGGAGGCCTGTCGGGTCTGGGTCACCAGCGAGACGGCCTCGTCGTATTTCTCGTCTTTTTCCGCGTCGTCGGCTTCGTCGAGCGTTTTTTCCGGCGCCTCGGTCACGCTTTCGTCGTATTCGGGGTCTTTCTGGGCCTTTAAAAAATCGATGACCCGGGCCAACTCCGCCTCGTCGATGTAGGCCCCGTGAATCCGCTGCAGTTTTGCCGTACCCGGCGGCAGAAAGAGCATATCCCCGCTGCCGAGAAGATTTTCTGCGCCGTTGGCGTCGATGATCGTCCTGGAATCGGTCTTGGATGAGACCTGAAAGGTGAGGCGGGTCGGGAAATTGGCCTTGATGATGCCGGTGAGCACGTCCACAGACGGGCGCTGGGTGGCCAGAATCAGGTGAATCCCGGCTGCCCGGGCCATCTGAGCCAAACGGGTCAGTGCCACTTCGACGTCCCGGGAGGCGACCATCATCAGATCGGCCAACTCGTCGATGACGATGACGATGAAAGGAAGCGGCAGATCGGGGTCCTGGCCTTCGGCCGGCTTTTCTTTGGCGATCTTCTGGTTGTACTGCCGGATGTTGCGGACCCGCTTTTCCGACAGCAGCTCGTAGCGCCGCTCCATCTCGCCCACGGCCCAGAACAGCGCATTGGTCGCTTTTTTCACGTCGGTGACCACCGGGGTGATCAGGTGGGGAATGCCGTCGTAGTGGTTGAGCTCGATCCGCTTCGGGTCGATGAGAATCATCCGCACCTTGTCCGGCGACGCCTTGTAAAGAAAGCTGCAGATCATGGCATTTAAGGCCACGCTCTTTCCGGTTCCGGTGGCGCCGGCGATGAGCAGATGAGGCATCCGGTCGAGCTCTGCCACCACAGGGTTGCCCACGATGTCTTTGCCCAGGCAGAGGGTCAACGGCGATTTGGACTTCTCGAACACGGAAGAGACGACAATCTCCTTGAAACGGACCAGCTGACGGTCGGCATTGGGAATTTCGATCCCGATGGCCGCCTTGCCCGGGATGGGAGCCACGATCCGGATGCTGGTGGCTCTCAGCGCCAGGGAAAGATCGTCTGAGAGGTTCACGATTCGGTTGATCTTGACCCCCGGCGCGGGCTCGTATTCGAAGGTGGTCACCACCGGCCCTGGGAAAACCGAAACCACCTGCCCGGCGACGCCGAAGTCCTCCAGCTTCTTTTCCACAAGCTTGCTTTGCATTTTCAGGTTGTCGTCGTCTGCCGACACCGGCCGGTGTTCGGGCCCGTCCAAAAAGCTGACCGAAGGCAGCTGAAAACTGGCCTCCGACCGCATGAATTCGAAGACTTCCTGCTTGGGCGCCGCTACGTCCTTGACCGGCTTGGGCTCCGGAGCCTGAATCCTGACCTCCTGCCGCGGCTCCTTGACGCGCTTTTTTTCCGCCAGGGTCCTCTTTTTGACTTTCTGACGCCGCTCCTTCCACTTGATCCATAGGGTCCGGATCCGGTCTATACCGAAGGCGCCGGCATGGACCGCACGCCGGCCGAATCGAACCAGGGAAAAACCGGTAGCCAGGATAAAGCCGACGAGCCACAGCACCGAAAGCACGAGGGCCGACCCGGTCGAGTTGGCGTACCGGATCAGAAAGGATGCCAGCGGGATCCCGACGATGCCGCCCGCGGAAAAGCGACTGCCAAAGAGAATGTAATGATGATGGTGAAGCGAAAGCAGACTGCCGGTGGTGATCACCAGCAGCAGCCCGCCCGTGGCGGTCAGGATCAGGACACGCTTCGGACTTGGATGGCCCGAGAAAATGTGGACGGAAGCAAGCAGCAGCAGGGCGGGGATCCAGAAGGCGCCGACACCGAACAGTCCCACCAGGATGCCGGCTACCTGGGCCCCGACCCAACCGAACAGATTATGGATCTGGCCTGCCGCGCCGACGTTGTGGACCGAAGGATCCCGGGGGCTGTAAGAGATCAGGCTGATCAGCGTGAAGATGACCAGAAAAAAAAGAAATATACCGATAATTTCTCTGCGCATTGCCCCCCGAGGTTCTCGGCGATACCGGTTTCGCGCTCCCGGTGCTTTAAAAAAATGAACGAAATTAAATGCAACTATCGTTAACCTTAGTGCTCGATGGCATAATTTAGGTGACGTATCTCAGATCAAAGGACGTTCACCGCCGAGACACAGAGAGCGCAGAGGAAACCTTTTATATATTCGTTTGCGCATCCTCTGCGCTCTCGGCGCCTCTGCGGTGAAACCATCGTCACCATAGCTACGCCCGCATGTACTTAGGCGGCGCAGCCGCCTCCAATGACAGCGCGAAGCGATGTCATCTAGACTTCCAGCAGGAAGGGAAGGATGACCGGGCGTCTGCCGATGGCGAAAAAGAAGTACTGCCTGAGCGCCGTCTGCAGCCGGGAACGGATCTCTTTGACCCGGTCGGGGGTCCCGGGATCGACTTCTTCGACAATCTCCAGAACCACGCATTGAGCATCCTGAAGGAGATGCCCCCTATCTTGCTCGAAAACGAACCCCCGAGAGACAATTTCAGGTCCGTATACCACAATCCCGGTTTCTTCGTCAAAAGCCATGGTCACCACCACCAGGCCGTCTTCGGACAGCAGCCGCCGCTCCTTGAGGACGCTCCTGCCCACGTCGCCGATACCCTTTCCGTCGATCAGGATGCGGCCGGTTCTGACCTTTTCCTCCACCCGCCCGAGGCCCGCTTCAAAAACGATGGTCTGCCCGTTTTCGGCGATCAATACCCGCTCGGCGGCGATGCCGGCCTCTTTGGCAAGCCGCCCGTGAAGCACCAGGTGCCGGTATTCGCCGTGAATCGGAATAAAGTACCGGGGGCGGGTCAGGCGAATCATCGACCTGAGCTCCTCTTTGAACGCGTGCCCGGAGACGTGGATTTCCGATATTTTCTCGTAGATCACGTCCGCCCCGCGCCGATACAGGTGATTGATGATGCCGGCAATGGCTTTCTCGTTTCCGGGGATGAACTTGGAAGAAAGGACCACCGTATCGCCCCGCCGGATCTTGATCTGCTTGTGGGCTCCGACAGCCATCCGGGCAAGGGCCGACATCGGTTCTCCCTGGCTTCCGGTGGTGACAATCACCATCTCCTCATCGGGAAAGTTGCGGACCTCTTCAATGTCCACTTCCACCCCCGCAGGGATGCGGATGTGGCCCAGTTCCCTGGCCAGCCCGACGCTGACTTCGATGCTCTTGCCGTTGATGCAGAGCCTCCTGCCGCAGGCCAGCGCCGCATCCACGATCTGCTGAATCCTTAAGATATTGGAGGCAAACAGCGCCACAATGACCCGGCCGCCGCTGTCGTCGACGATCTTGGCCAGGCGATCTCCGATCTCCCTGTCTGAAATCGTAAAGCCCTCTTTTTCCACATTGGTCGAATCCGACAGCAGGGCCAGTATCCCCTGCCGCCCGCAGCGGGCGAATGCGTCGATGTCGGTGCCCATACCCGACATCCGCGGATGGCTGATCTTGAAATCGCCGGTATGTATGATCCGGCCTTCCGGCGTATCGACGGCCAAGCCGATTCCCTCGACCACGCTGTGGCCCACCCGGACAAACTCCATTTCGAAGGGACCGAGACGAAGGTGCTCGCCGGGGTGAATTTCGTAAAGCCGGGTCTGGCTCAAAAGATCCTGTTCTTCGAGCCGGTGCCGGACCATGCCGAGGGTAAAAGGGGTTCCGAAAACCGGACAATTGATAAACCGGAGCAGGTAGGAAAGCGCACCGATGTGATCCTCGTGGGCATGGGTGAGAACCACGCCGGCAACCTTTTCGGCGTTCTGCCTGAGGAAGGTCATATCCGGGATCACATAGTCGATCCCGAGCATGTAATCTTCCGGAAACATCAGGCCGGCATCGACCACGAACATGGTATTTCCGTATTCGAACACCATCATGTTGAGGCCGATTTCGCCGAGCCCGCCCAGGGCGACGATCTTCAACATGTCGCCTTGCCCTCCGACAGCTGCTGCTGGGCCTCGATCATGCGGCTGCGGACCGCTTCCAGAAGCTCGTTTTTCCGCTTGCGGCCGTAGCCTGCGGTTTCGATCGGCTCGAGAATCTGCACACAAACCCGGCCGCTTCGAATCCGCAGACTGTTTCGGGGCATGATCTGAAATGTCCCGTGGATGAGCACCGGAACGATCGGCACACCGGCGTCCACCGCCAGGATGAATCCGCCCTTTTTGAAGGATCGAAGCACGCCGTCCCGGCTTCGAGTCCCCTCCGGAAAGACCATCACCGAAGTGCCGGCTCGAATCGTTTCCGCTGCCTGTTGAAGGCTTTTGATGGCCGCCCTTCTGTCCGAACGGTCTATGGGAATGTAGCCTGCCCCGCGCATCCCGCGGCCGAAGATCGGAATCCTGAAGAGCTCGGCCTTGGCCAGCCAGCGAAACTGACAGCGCAAGTGGGCCAGCAGCACCGGAATGTCAAAATTGCTCTGATGGTTGGACATGAAAATATAAGAACGGGAGGGATCGAAGTTTTCCTCTCCGGAAACGCTCACGCGGATCCGGCTGGCCAGCAGAATCGAGTAGCCCCAGGTCCGGGCGATGAGGTGAACGAAATTTCCGGTTCTGGAAAAGGGCGCCGCCAAAATGGCGGCCGTGCCGAAAACGATGGTGGAAAATACCACCCAGATTATGGTCAGTGCCGTTTGAATCATGGTCGGTTCGGCTTTCCGGCCTCAGGTGCGGAGCTCGAGCTTTTCAAAAATCGCATCCACCACCCGAACCACCCAGTTGCGCTGTTTTTCCGAAGCGTAAGCGATGCAGTCGCACCGCACCCGCTGCCGGGTGCGCACCAGCAGTTCACAGGCCAGCGTATCTTCACCGAGTTCTAGAGCAAAATAGAGGGGCTGGCAGTCCCGATGCTGCCGCTGGGTATCGGAAAGCAGTTCCTCTTCAAGCGGTATCCAATAGATCCCGTCCATGGCGGGATCGCAGAAGTGTTCGTCCAGGTAAGCCTTGAGCTTTTGCCGTTCGCCGGGCCGGATTTCATCGATGACATACTGTTTCATGGCGCGGTAAACTATCATCGTTTCTTTGCGCTGACAAGATAAAGTGCCCCCCGCTGGATCGATTCTGCAACGGTAACGGTCTGTCCATACCCGGAAAATCGTAGGCAGAAAATTTCCAAATCCCAAGCACCAAATCACAAACAATCTCCAAGCACCAAATTCCAAAACCCAAACGATGCAAGGACAGATTCCAACTCTGCAGGGGGGTGACGGCCTGAGAAGCTTCACATTTGCTCAAACTGATCGGTGCACGGCCAGCGGCGAGGCTGAAAACTACCTGATGTCCGGGGTCAGAAGTCCGACATCTTGCCCTTTCTGTCGTCTGTCATCTGTGGTCTGTCATCTTGTTTTCCGACATCGAGCCTTTTCCGATCTCCCGCCTACCGGTCAATGACCTCCTCCGGCGATTTCTCCCCTTCTTCGGCCACCATCGCCTCCAGGGCGAAAAACGCCTCGATCCGGGCGCCGATCTCGCTTTCCGTCAGGGGCCGGAGCTCCGCCGACGTGCCCAGCGCCTGCTTCAGGGTTCTTTTCAGAATGCGCCGCTGACCGGCCGCCAGCCGGATCAACGTCTGAAGAAGAAAAAAAGCCAGCACCAGAGCGATACCCACCATCAGCAGCGTATGCAGAAAAAACGCCACAGGAAGGACATTTCCGGAGAAGTAGTCGGCCACCGTCCGCCAGCCGGCATGAACCAGGACAGCCACGATGGGCAGGTTGAATAAAAGCTGCAGCAGGGGATGGCTGAGCGCTGCCGCGGCCCTGTCGATCTCTGTGGAAAGCGCATCTTCCCACCGGACCGGAAGGGACTGAAGGCGGTCTCCGAGCCCGGGCAGCACATCTTCGATCCGCCTCACGGAAGGTTCAAACCCCCCTTTGACCAGCGCCTCGGCAATGGCAGGCCAATCCCGGGCAAGGACGGATCGGACGCTCTTGAGCGCCCCCGGGAAAGGACTTTCCCCCCCGGACCCGGACGATTTGCGTCCTCTTGCAGCCAGGGAAAGCAGCGATGAACCGCCGCCGCGCAAAAACGCCGAAACCCCGGAGCCGAAGCCCAGCAGCCGGGCCCACGTTGCCGTCGACCATCCCACCGGTCCGACCCACCGCTGGGCCAGCCGGCGATAAAGGGCGGTGTGGATCTCGGTCTGGGCGTCGGCGACTTCCTGCTCCAGGGCCTCGAACCCGGCGCCGGCCGCACGCTTTTCCGCATCGAGAATCAGCCGCCCGGCATCGACGATCGCCGGCCGAAATCGGTCGACGGCGGCACGGACCTGCGCCTCGATGTACCGGCACAGGCGCCCGGCGTTTTCCAGCCGGCGATCGACGACGAATCCGGGCCGGTTGAAGGCCCCGAAAATAAGCTCCTGGAGCTGCTCGAACTGGTCGAAGCCGTGCCGCGGGGTCGCCGTCGGATCCCAGCCCGGCGCAGCCAGGTGGCTTCTGGCCGAAATGCAAAGGAGGGTGTCGACCGGCCTCGCCCAGGCGCTTTGAAGATAGGTTGAAAATTCGGGGATAATGCGGTCCTTGATCTCTTCTTCGTCAAGCCGGTCGCAGCGGTTGAGGACCGCCACCAGGGAGTCACCGTCGAAACGCTGTACGTAGGGGGCCAGAAAGTCGATATGGTCTCTTCGCTTTGGGTTTTCCGCGTCGAACACGCAAAGCAGAACATCGCTGGCCGAAACCACCGCATCGACCACCGGCCGATACGATTCGGCCTCGCTGCTGTCGGTGTCGGGGGTGTCGACCAGGAGCAGGTGATCCAGGCTCCGGGCCGATTCAGCGGTTTTCATCCGCGCCGGCAGCTCCGGGTAAAGCGCGGTAAAAGCATCGATGTCGGCGGCATCTTTGCCGAAGATGACGACCTGCCGGGTGGTGGGCCGATCGATCCCGGTCGGGGAAAGGTCGTCCACTCCGGCAAGGGCGTTGAGCAGCGTCGACTTTCCGGAGCCACAGGGGCCGATCAGGGTCACGACAAGCTTCTTTTCCAGCCGCTGTTGGATTGCTTCCACCAGCCTGGCCGCCTCTTGTGCCTGACGCGCCAGACCCACGGCCGGCCGCCACAGGCAAAGCCCTTCGAGCCGGCGTTGGATGCCTTCGATCCGGTGCCGGAATCCGGCAAGCCGGCCATGGGCCTGGAGCATCTGTTCGGTTGCACCGGCTAGATTTTCTCTTCGCATCGGTCCAGATCCCTTTCGATCTCTTCGATCAGGGTTTCGGCTTCGCGGAGGCGGTCGCGGCCGGCCTGCTCGATCGGCCCGGTGATCTGGGCTTCGAACAAGCTGCGCACCACGTCGAGTTTTCGCGTCAGCCACGCCCGCGCAATGGGAATCAACAGGGACTCGAGCTGCCTTCGGTCTGCCTTCTTCATTCCCGATGTGGCCGGGATCGCCACCAGGGCATAAAGATCGTGGAGTCCGAACAGTCCGGTGAGCTTGATCTTGATGCCGGCGGCGCCCGCCGGATCTCCCGTGTGCAGGACGTAGGTCACCGCAGCGGTTGCCGGCAAAATGTTGAGCAGCGCCGAAAAGGTCTGGCGGACCTGGCCCCAGATCCCCATCTGCTGCCGCAGGGAAGCCGCCAGCTCTCCCAGATCGCGGTCCAAATCGGCGGAAAATCGAACGATTCGGTCTTTCTGCCGGAGCACCGATTCTGCGATCTCCTGCCAGGGGCGCTGTTCCAGTTTTCTGCGGACCTCCTCCAGCTCTCCGGGCGCAGGCACGCGAAACTTCAGCTCCATGCCCCCGTCTGCGGCTTCCATCGACAGCCCGCCGCCGGCCGCGCCCTCCGGGGCGGAAAGAACCTCGGCTGCCGCCTGTTCCATGCGGCGGACGCCCGGATCCGAAAGCGGTCCGGCTGCCGAGACCTCCGGCCCCACCGCCTGGGCGTAGAGCCGGTGCAGGGCGCTGATCAAATCCTCTTCCACGGCCTTTTCAAATCCGCTCCCTGTCAATGCCGGCTCTCTTTCCGCCTGTGCGCCGGCCTTCCGGACGAGCGCCGTCAACAGGCGAAGAGGCGCCTCGACGACGACGCCGGCCTTTCGCATAAATCGGATGTGAGCCGGGTCGGTGGCCAGCCAGATGTCGGCAAACCGGCGCATGACGGCATCCATCGGCATCTGGCGCAGTGCGTCGGCCACGCACCGGCTCTGGGCAAGGTGCAGCGCATCCAGGTACAGGGCAAGGGCAGTGCGGCGAAGCCGGGCCCGGGCCGTGACGGCTTGGATCGACGCCAACACGTCTGAAACGATGGAGTCCTGAAGCGCACCCCGCTCCTTTCTCGGGTCGATGGCCGCCAGGGCATCCAAAAAACCGGGCCCTCCCGACGGGACCGGTCTCAGCGTCATCGGTTTTTTTCCGGCGGCCACGTCATTGTCCTCGTCGGCTCGATAAATCCCGAGCAGGGACTCGTTTACCGCTTTCCCATAGAGGTTGCGGGCAACGACCATGGCGTGTTCACGGACCTGTTCCTCGGAGTAGCTCGGATAGGCCCGGTAGATCAAAAAGCAGCGACGCCGGCCGATACCGGTCAGCATCCTGGAGATGAAATCGGTATTGTCCCGGTTGTTGTAGTTGGAGTTGGTAAATATGTAGATGAGGACATCGGCGGCTTCCAGTGCCTGGCGGGACACCTTCCGGTTCGTGTAGCTGCCCTGTGCGCCGGTGTCGAAATCCGGGGTATCGAGCAGCAAAAGCCCCGGTGGCAGTGCTTCGGCAACGGCATAGACCGGGCAGCCCGGCTCGGCAAGCTGGGCAGTGGAGGAAATCGGCTCGGGAGGACAGCCAAACGGTGCGAACAGGACCGAAACGATGTCCTCCCGTTGCAGCGTTCGTTTGCAGCCGCCCACCAGCACCCTGCGGTTGATTCCCGCGCTACCGCCGACCGGCGAAAGCGGTGCTGCGGCCAGGGCGTTGAACAGGGTCGATTTCCCCGATGATCCGCCGCCGCAAATGGCGGCCATCAGGGGAAAGTCAGATGAAATCCGCGGCAGCAGCTTGCTGTCGAAGACGTGCTCCCATCCTTCGGCCCGGGGCGGCAAAGAAACATCTAGGCGCCGGCAGAGCCGGGGCACCGCTTGGCGGAGGCGCAGAAGTGATCGCTGCCGTTCTTGGATTGATTCGGGATCGGTCAAGCCGCCCCTCCTTCTGCTATTTTAGCGTTGATTTTATCGATCCGGACTGAGAATATCCGGCCCATGATTCGAAAGGCGGCCATAAGCGACATCAAGGATATCCATCGGCTTCTCCAATTTTACGGCAACCGCGGCGAGCTCCTTCCCAGACCGTTGAGCAAGCTCTATGATCACGTGCGGGATTTTTTCATATACGAAAGGAAATCCGGAGAGCCGATGATGGGCTGCTGTGCACTGCAGATCTGCTGGGAGGATCTGGCCGAAATCCGCTCCCTGGCCGTGGCACCGCAGCATGTCGGGCAGGGAATCGGCCGGGCGCTGACCGAAATCGCCATAGAAGACGCGCGGTCTTTCGGGGTCAGCCAGGTGTTTACGCTTACGTACCGCCCGGACTTTTTCCTCAGATTCGGATTTGGAAAAATCGACCGGTCCGATCTTCCGCTCAAGATCTGGTCAGACTGCATGCTTTGCGTCAAATTTCCGGACTGCGACGAAACCGCGATGCTCCTCAACCTTTAGGCACACGGCGCCGGTTTCTGCCGGCAAATCCGCCGTCCTTTCCAATCCTTGTTCAGGTGCCGTAGACCAAGTTGACTGGGATCGGCATGTGCCTGCGCACACCCGGCTTGGGCATCAACAGCTGGGATTCGATCGTAAGCCAGTTCAGGTCGGGCTTGAGGTCCCGCAGTTTGCCGTCTTCCGGCGGTCTTGCGTGGTCGGTCAGGTAGTAGATGGTCTGGAGAATAAAGACCCCGTCCTTTCCTTCCCGGGCAATGCTGAAGTTCTTCCGAAAGGTCTGGGGGCTCAGGCTGTTGGCCTCGGCGATCTGCTGGATCATGTCCGCCTTCAGCTTGGCCAGGACGGCCTTGGACACCCCCCGCTCGGAGATGCGCAGCAGGGCCCTGGATTCGCTGCTGCCGACATATACCGTGGAGATGCAGGGGATCCTTCTCAGGTATTGCGCGGCCACGCTCGCCGCGGTGCGCCGGCCGCCGGCCATGGAGGGAACCCCGTAGTACTCGAAAAATTTCTTCTGAACGTCTTCTGCGTATTTTTCCCCCTTTTCATAAAGATCCTTGGAAATATAGCGCAGAAATCGGGCCTGTTCTTCGGCCGCCTCGGCAATGGGCCAATCGATCCGCACATGGAAGTGGGAAAGCACGTACCGGTCCCTGGAGGAGGCTTCGTCCCGCTGGAGGAGAAGGGCATAATCGATCGGCATCAGGATATTGATAAAGTCGAAGAACTGCACAGACTCCAGGTATTTCTGGTTTCGGTCGAATCCGTCGTCCAGGGAAAGCGACTCGGAGCTGAGCAGGTTTTTTTTGGTGGCCTTGTTGGATTCGAAAAAACGGATGTATTTTTTGTGCTCCTTGGGGATCGTATCCTCGACGAACATCACCAGCGCCGAGTTCTGACAGTCGTATTCGAAATCGGGAATCCGGGCACGGGGTTTGAGCTCCCGCATTTCCACAAACGGGTAGTTTTTCTTGTCGGCGCAGAAACGCCGATAGGATTGAACCAGCGTGTAGTCGACCATAAACCCATCGAGCTGGTCCCTGAGCAGTTCATAATAGGAGCGCCGCAGCTTGTTTTTTTGGCTGAGCGCCTCTCTGACCGTCCAGTGTGGTGCCAACTCGACCTCCGGAGATCAAGGTTGGGCGAAATCTGCGCCTGCAGGGAGCAAAAACCGCGTCCGGGCGGGCCTTCCGCGGGGGATATTTTATTAGTACAATTATTTTAGACACTTGTCAACGGCCAATCTGTCATAAAAGCGCATAGGCGCTTTTATTCCGGGTCACCCGTGTTTTTTCTTCCGGTCAAGCATCTTCTTTTTCGACCAGCGCTCCAAAAAGCCCATCATGCCGCTGCGATACGCCTGGTCCACCTGTTCCTCCCGCACGGCCGCACCGTCTGTGCCTTGCATGGCCTCCCGCAGGCATTCTGTCTTGAACACGCAGGCCATGCAGGCGATGGGCGAATTGCGCAGCCCCTCCTTTCCCTTGGGAAACACGATGTCGAGCCGGCCGTAGCAGTCGGGGAGCATCGGCTCTTTTTTTTCGGTTTTCGTCATGAAAAATGGACTCCTGTTGCCATGATTCGGTTGGCGGTCAGACCAAAGAAGGCTTGCCGCCGACGCTGAGGGCGCAGAGAAAACCTCATACATTTTTTCTGCGCATCCTCTGCGTCCTCATCGTCTTTGCGGTGAAAAATCGTCCCCATAATTGAGCCGACATATACTCAGCCCGCGACGAACCGGTCCAGATCCTCTTTGATCCGGCGGATGTACCCCTGGTCTGCGAATGAAAAGTAGCAGTTGTTGCCCACGATCAAATGCTCGTGTACGGTGACGCCGGCCAGACCGCAGGCAAAGACGAGCTGCCGGGTCAAGGCCATGTCCTCGGCCGAAGGCTCCGGCTCTCCGGAAGGATGGTTGTGGGCAAAAATAAGGGCAGCCGCATTTCTTTCCAGGGCTGCGGCGACCACCTCCCGGGGATAGACGCTGCTGCCGGTCAAGGTGCCGGTGAAAAGGGTCTCGATGCCGGTGATCCGGTTCTTGGCGTCGAGAAACAGCGCAAGGAAACGCTCCCGGTGGGTGTCTCGAATTCGGTGATAAAGAAAATCGAACAGCTCTTGCGAGTTTCTGACCGGATCGGTGCCGATCAGCTTTTTTTCCAGGTAGCGGTCTGCCACGGCCTTGATCAGCCGAAGCCCGAACACGTTTTTGGGCCCGATGCCGTCCACCTCCTGAAGAGCCCGGTCGGAGGCTTCCAGCACCCCCTGGAGGGTCTTGAAGTGCTTCAGAGCCGCCTTGGCGGCGTCCTTGCAGTCCTTTCGGGGGGTGGCCAGGGTCAGCAGCAGTTCGACCACTTCGTAGTCGTGAAATCCCCCCAGCCCGTCGGCAAGAAACCGCTCTCGCAGCCTGCGGCGGTGGCCTTCGCCTTTGTGGGGCGGTTTGGGGGGCATGGGTTCTCACCTGTACAGGTTCTGAAACAATGTTGGATCACCTCGGAGAATGGAGGCAACTGGTCGAAACCATGATAAGTGACTAGAGTGCATAGAGTGACTAGAGTAAAATGCATAAAAAAGTCGATTCCTGATCGCTGGAGCGAAGCGACGCCTCAACTCTAGGCACTCTAAACACTCTAGTCACTTTAGGCACTCGGACCACTTTCATCCCGCTTCCCTGTCCTCATCCATCTCCGCCTTCAGATCGCGGGTCATCAACTGCTTCAGGGCCAGCTTCGGCGCCTTCTCTTCGTAAAGGATGCGGTATGTCTCTTGGGAAATCGGCATCTCTACATCCAGCTTCCGCGACAGGTTGTAGACCGATTTGGCCGTTCGCACCCCTTCGGCCACCATCGTCATTTCCGAGAGAATCTGGCTCAACGTCTTTCCCTCGCCGAGCTTCTTGCCCACGGTATGGTTACGGCTCAGATTCCCGGTGCAGGTCAATATCAGGTCTCCGACGCCGGCAAGACCCGAAAAGGTGCGGGGATTGGCGCCCATTTTCGCGCCCAGACGGCGGATTTCGGCCAATCCTCGGCTAATCAGGGCCGCCCGGGTGTTGAGCCCCAACCCGAGCCCGTCGACGATTCCGGCGGCAATCGCGATGACGTTTTTGACCGCTCCGCCAAGCTCTACACCGATGACATCCTCGTGGGCGTATACCCGGAAAAAGGGCGCGGCAAACACGTGCTGAACAAAATCGGCCGTGGCGCGATCCTCGGAAGCGGCGGTCACGGCGGTCGGCACCTGACGGGCCACCTCTTTGGCGAAGCTGGGTCCGGAAAGAACGGCGATCCGTTCGCCGCCGAGGCTTGAAATCACCTGACGCAGCACGCCGGACATGGTCAGAAGCGTTTCGTTCTCGATGCCCTTGGAAGCGGACACGACAATGCTTCCGGGGTCGAGGCATTCAGCCAGGCGTCCGGCGGTTTGGCGCATCACGTGGGAGGGAACCACCACCAGCACCAGCCGCTTTTGGGCAACCACCTGTTCGACGTCGTTGGAGGGGATCAGATTTTCCGGCAGCCGGACTCCGGGCAGAAAGACCCGGTTTTCCCGGGTTTCCCGGATCTGCTCGGCGATCTCGGCTTCGAACACCCACAAGTCGACCGTAAATCCTTTGCTGCCCAGCAAATGCGCCAAGGCCGTACCCCAGTTTCCGGCCCCCACCACCCCAATCTTCATGTCGGACGGTTCGATATTCGTCGGATGTTCCATATTCCCGTTTCATTCAATTTTGGCGGCGAAACCGCCATTTATAAATGCGCGCAGCGCATTTATTATTCTTTTTCTGCCAGCCAGGCGGCGCTGACCACGCGCTCTCCAGGATCGGTGCCCATCAGCTTGACGCCCTGGGTGTTTCTGCTGATGACCGAAATCCCCTTGACGGGCATTCGGATCAGCTTGCCGCCGTTGGTCATCAGCATCAGCTCGTCGTCGTCTCCGACAAGCAGGATCCCCACCACCCGGCCGTTTCGCTCGTTGGTCTTGATGGTGATCACGCCTTTGCCCCCGCGGCGGTGGACTGGATACTCGTCGATGGAAGTCCGCTTGCCGTAGCCGTTCTCCGTTACCGTAAACAGGGTCTGGCCGTGGCTGAGGACCTCCATGCCGACGATCCGATCTCCCTTTTCCAGCCGGATTCCCCTCACGCCCCTGGCTGTGCGACCCATGGGGCGGACATCGGACTCATGAAACCGGATCGATTTTCCGAAGGACGATCCGAGAAAGACGTTCCAGGTTCCGTCCGTGATCCGCGCGGCGATCAGTTCATCGTTTTCCTGCATGCCCATGGCGATAATGCCGCCGGCCCGGGGACGGCTGAAGTCCATCAGCTCGGTCTTCTTGATCATTCCGTTCCGCGTGGCCATCAGCACGTATTTGCCCGGCTCGAAGCTGGGTACCGCCAGCACCGTGGTCAGCTTCTCGTCGGGCGCGAAGTTGAGCAGGTTGACGATCGCCTTTCCCCGGCTTGCGCGGCCCGCCTGGGGGATGTCGTAGACTTTCAGCCAGTAAACCCTTCCCTGGTTGGTAAAAAACATGAATGTGTGATGGGTGGAGGCGACGAACAGCAGCCGGACGAAATCCTCCTCCTTGATGCCCATGGCGGTCTTTCCCTTGCCGCCCCGGCGCTGGCTCTGGTAGAGCGTGATCGGGTTGCGCTTGATGTAGCCGTTGTTGGAGATGGTCACCACCATGTCTTCTTCGACGATCATGTCCTCGATGGTGAGTTCCCGGGTCTCGGAGATGATCTCGGTGCGGCGCACATCGTCGAATTCATTGCGAATCTCGTCTAACTCCTCTTTGACGATCTGCAGCACCAGCCGCTCGCTTCCGAGGATCTTTTTAAAGCGGGCGATGTCCTTGAGCACTTTGTCGTATTCTTCGAGGATCTTTTCCCGCTCCAGGCCGGTGAGCCGCTGAAGGCGCATGTCGAGAATCGCCTGGGCCTGGATCTCGCTCATGGAAAACCGTGCAACCAGCCGTTCTTTGGCCTCTTTGGGGGTATCCGATTCCCGGATCAGGGCGACCACCTCGTCGAGGTGGTCCAGGGCAATCTTGAGCCCCTCCAGGATGTGGGCCCGCTCTTCGGCTTTTCGCAGGTCGAAGCGGGTCCGGCGGATGATGATCTCCTTGCGGTGCAGGACAAAACAGTTGAGCAGCTCCTTTAGGTTGAGCAACTCGGGACGGTTGTCCACGATCGCCAAAAAAATGATGCCGAAGCTGGTCGCCAGCTGGGTGTGCTTGTAGAGCTGGTTGACCACCACGCCGGACACCTCATCCTTTTTCAGTCCGATGGCGATCCGCATCCCTTCACGGTCGCTTTCGTCCCGGACGTAGCGGATCCCCTCCAGCTGCTTGTTTTTGAGCAGATCGGCGATCTTTTCGATGAGCCGGGCCTTGTTGACCTGGTAGGGAATCTCGGTGATGACGATGGTCTCGGCGCCGGTCCGCTTGTCCTTTTCCACCATCAACCGGCCCCGGATCCGGATGATTCCTCTTCCGGTGGTGTATGCGTCCCGGATCCCCTCCACACCGTATATCAGTCCGCCGGTGGGAAAATCCGGCCCCGGGACATGGGCCATGAGCGCTTCGATGGAAATCTCCGGATCGTCGATGAGCGCCGTCAATGCGTCGGCCACCTCCCCTAAGTTGTGGGGAGGGATGTTTGTGGCCATGCCCACGGCGATGCCGGCGGCGCCGTTGATCAGCAGCGACGGGACCTTCGACGGCAGCACCGTCGGCTCTTCAAGCGACTCGTCGTAGTTGGGGGCAAGGTCGACGGTTTCCTTTTCCAGATCGGCCAGCATTTCGTGGGCCAGCTTGGCCATCCGAACCTCGGTGTACCGCATGGCCGCCGGAGGGTCGCCGTCCACAGACCCGAAGTTTCCCTGGCCGTCGACCAGGGGATAGCGCATGGAAAAATCCTGGGCGAGCCGGACGATGGTGTCGTATACGGCGGCGTCTCCGTGGGGGTGGTATTTACCGATGACATCGCCGACGACACGAGCCGATTTCTTGTAGGGTTTATTCCAGTCGTTTTTGAGCTCTCCCATGGCGAAAAGCACCCGCCGATGGACGGGTTTGAGCCCGTCTCTGACATCGGGCAGGGCCCTGCCGATGATGACGCTCATGGCGTAATCGAGGTAAGATTTTTTCATCTCACGCTCGATGCTGACGCCGGTGGGGATTTCCGTTGCTGTCATGAACGATTTCCTATTGATGCTGAGCTGTCGCTCGTTTGGTTTCATGGCGGCTCAGCGGCGGTCTGCCCCTGAGCCGGGCTGCTGAACATTATCGATATCCGGAAGGGTTGAAAATCGGGAAGATGTCTTGCGCGCACGATCCGCATGCCGGACCCGGACTGCCGCCTCGATCGACGAATCGGGGCGGGGCGTTTGGAAAAAACGGCCCGGGAGGGGTCTGCGCTCAAACCCGCCCGGACCGCTCACTTTTCCGAAAGAAATGGCACGGCCGTAGGACCGGGTTGTCTACCGGCTGATCCAGGCGCCGGCGGCCAGCAGCAGCATGACTTCAAATACGGCAACAGCGGGATAGCTGTGATACACGGAGTAGACGATTCCGCCGCCGACGATGGCCGGCACCGCGCAAAAGATCAGAATTCCAATTTTTCTGCTGATACTCATCGCTGTCAGGCTCCTTCGCTCTCGATTCGACCCGGCAGGAGAAACCCTGCCTTCTCAAACTGATTTTCTACCAGTTTCCGGGCATCAAGTAAAGCCCCAACATGGCTGATAGCAGCTTCCGGGCGCTTTGCTCCGCCCTGGATTCGCGGGGCATCGTCCAGGGGTCGTCGTGCATGATGGACCGCACTTGCGCTGGGCGTTGAGCCGCAAGCTGCGGGGCGCCGGCGCCGTCGGCCTACCGCTCCACGATCATGGCCATGCCCATGCCGCCGCCGATGCACATGGTCACCATGCCCGTGCTGTAGTTTTTCCGCTTCATCAGGTGCAGGACGGTCACCATCTGCCGGGCGCCGGTGGCGCCGATGGGATGGCCGAGGGAGATCCCGCTTCCGACTTCGTTGGGACGATCGGGGTCGATCCCCAGCTCGCGCGCACACCCGATGGCTTGGGCAGCGAACGCCTCGTTGAGTTCTATGGTGTCGATGTCGTTCAGGGTCATGCCCGCCGTATTGAGCACTTTGCGCACCGCCGGCACCGGCCCGAGCCCCATGTAGGCGGGGTCGACCGCGCCGGAGGCAAAAGCACGGACCTTTCCCATCGGTTCCAGGCCCAGTTCCTTTGCCTTTTGCGCGCTCATCAGCACTACCGCCGCGGCCCCGTCGTTGATGCCCGAGGCGTTTCCGGCGGTCACGGTGCCGTCTTTGCTGAAGGCCGGTTTGAGTTTGGCCATCTTTTCCAATGAGGTTTCCATGGGCCGCTCGTCGGTGTCGACCACCGTATCCCCCTTTCGGGATTTGATGGCAACCGGCTCGATCTCTTCTTTGAACTCCCCGCTTCGAATCGCCGAAAGCGCCCGGCTGTGGCTGAGCACGCCGAGCTCGTCCTGCTCTTTTCGGCTGATGTCGTAAAGCAGGGCGATGTTTTCGGCAGTCAGCCCCATATGGTACCCGTAAAAGATTTCGTAGAGCCCGTCATACACCATCAGGTCATGGACGTCGCCCACACCGGTCAGCTCCATGCGGTGGCCCCAGCGGGCGCTGAGCAGGGCCATAGGCGCCAGGCTCATGCTCTCCTGGCCGCCGGCCACCACCACTTCCGCCTGGCCGGTCATGATCGCCGAAGCGCCCAGGGCGATGGACTTCAATCCCGACGCGCAGACCTTGTTGATCGTAAACGCCGGGGTTTCCTTGGGAATTCCGGCCCGGACCATGGCCTGGCGGGCGGGGTTCTGACCCTGGCCGGCCTGAAGAACGTTTCCCATGACCACTTCGTCCACCGTCACCGGAGCGGCGCCGGCATCCCAGTCGTTGGCGCTTTTTTCCAGCTCCACCTGGCCCTGGTCCTTGAGCTTGTCCGGGGCGATTTCCTTCATCAGGTCGCTGGCCACCGGCCTCAGCCCCACCCGCTTCAGGGCGGCTTTCATCACGATGCTGCCCAGCTGCACCGCCGGAACCGCTTTAAAGGCGCTGCCGAAAGTCCCCACCGCCGTCCGTGCTCCGCTCACAATCACCGCTTCTTTCATATCTGGACCTCCTTGATCTGTTTCTCCCGCCGTCAATGCCTCGGTCGTCTTTCCTGCCCCGCTTTTCGGATGGGTGGGGCAGGAGCCCGGTTTGGCTCCGATGGCCTTCAAGCCGCAGCAGAGTCATTCGCCATTGAATTTGCGGGTCAATGGATTTAGATTTTGGTGAAAAGGATCCGATGTGCGGACTTTCTGAAAATGAAAAACCCTTGCAGAGCGCTTGGCACGCCCCCCAAGGCGTCGAAAAACTGCTGCTATCGGACCGTTGTTTTGCCAAGCGCTCTACCACGAATCTTGCCGAAAGGTCAACGACGGCCCATGTGCCTTCTTCTGTTTTCCTACCGGAAACATCCCCGGTTCCGGCTGCTTGCCGCCGCCAACCGGGACGAATTTTACGAACGGCCGACGGCGCCCGCCGAATTCTGGCCGGAGCAGCCTGACGTGCTGGCCGGGCGCGACCTTCGATCCGGCGGCACCTGGATGGGGATTACCCGCACCGGCCGTTTTGCCGCCCTGACCAACTACCGAGATCCGGCATTCCAGGTCTCCGGCGCCCCGTCCAGAGGCGGTCTGGTCAGCGGATTTTTGACCGGGAATTTCACGGCCCGGAGCTACATGGAGACGGTGGCGGCCGAGGCGGACCGATACAACGGATTCAACCTGCTGACCGCAGACGCCGAGGGCCTCTATTACTTCAGCAACCGCGGCAACGGAGTCACCCGTCTTTCCCCGGGCGTTTACGGCCTGAGCAACCATCTTCTGGACACGCCCTGGCCCAAGGTGGCCGAGGCAAAAGAGGCCCTTTTTGCCCGGTTCAGGGGCGAAAAACCCTTCGATCCGGAAGCGGTCTTTGCCGTTCTGGCCGACCGAAGCCGCCCGCCCGACCACCGGCTTCCGGACACCGGCATGGGCATGGAATGGGAGCGGATCCTCTCGTCGCGGTTTATCTCCAGCGAAACCTACGGAACCCGAAGCTCCACGGTGCTCGCGGTCGGGATAGACGGCACGGTCCGCTTCCTGGAAAGGACCTTCACCAACGGCCGAAAAGGAGAAACCCGGTCGTTTTCATTCTTCATCCCATAGGGAAGAGCCAGATGCCTCTGACCCGGTCCTAAGGGCCAGGATTTCCAGACTGGATTAAAAGGTCGTCGTAGCGGCGGCCGGCAAGATCGGCAAGGGAATACCCCGGGCGGTCCGCCGGGGCTGCGCGG
The DNA here is from genome assembly GCA_964409825.1 of uncultured Desulfobacterales bacterium. Lineage (GTDB taxonomy): Bacteria > Desulfobacterota > Desulfobacteria > Desulfobacterales > CAFBRK01 > JAIPEL01. The sequence goes on from CAYPFH010000030.1 coordinate 19,353, forward strand.
ACGATGATTCCGTTTTCGACAGCCAGCCGCACCCGGGCTTCTGTCCCCTTCAGAAAAAGAACCACCTCCTGAACGAACTTCGGGCAGCGGCCCCAGGTCCACTGCCAGGATCGGTAGCGCCGGGCCATGGACGCCACCTGCTGCCATTGGTCGTCGGCGAGCACGAGGGGCGGACGTCCGCCGAGGACATTGGCCAGGGCCGCGGAGAACCGATCCCGGAAACGGTCTGCTTCCGGGGCATCGGAGAGGGTTTCTCCTGCGTTTGCCACCGGGCTCCTGGCTGACGGCACCCCTCGGGATTCGATCATTCCGGTAGCGGGCCGAAGGGCTTTTTCAAGCGCCGAAAGATCGGTGCGGTACAACAGGGTGCCGTGGGTGATCATCCGGCGCATGTCGGAAAACTGGGCGCTTCCGGATATTTTCCCGCCGCCGATGAAAAGGGCGTTGGGCGGTTGAAAGCGGGCTTGGATGCCGAGACGGGCCAGAGCTTCGATCACCGGAGAAAGAAAATAGCCGTAGTTGTGAAACGTGCGCCGGTCGTATCCCGTGACGAAGGCGTAGTTGATGTTTCCCCGGTCATGAAAGACGGCCCCGCCGCCGGAAAGGCGGCGGAGCAGATCGATCCCCTCCGATTTCAGAAAGCCGGGAGCGGCTTCGGCAGGCGGCACCTGGTGGCGGCCGACGATCACCGCCGGAGGATTGACGTAGACCAGCAGCAGATCGCGATCGGGGGGAAGGATCTTGGCGCAGAACTCCTCCAGCGCGAGGTGGATGGCCGGATCCGCCCCTGATGGAACGTCAACAAGCCGCATGATTCGGCGGAGGCGTCTGAGGTTCGGCGATCATTTGCTGCGGTCCTGTTCCTTTTCCGGGCCGGGTGGTCTTTCTTTTTCCCGTTTGCGCTTCCGCCAGTACCGGATCCGGTCCCCGATGGTTTTTTCAAAGCCCCGGTCCGAGGGCGAATAAAAGACCCGTTCCTTCAGCGGCTCGGGAAGATGATCCTGGGGGGTATAGCCCCCCGGGTAGTCGTGGGCGTAGCGGTAGCCTTTTCCGTATCCAAGATCCTTCATCAGCCGCGTGGGGGCGTTTCGGATGTGCCGGGGGACCGGCAGGGCGCCGGACCGCTCGATTTCCGCACGAACGGCGCCGGCCGCGGTATAGAGCCGGTTGCTTTTGGGTGCAGTCGCCAGGTAGACCGCGGCCTGGGCCAAGGCGAGCTCCCCTTCCGGAGCGCCGAGCTGCCGGAAGGCCTCTGCGGCCGAAAGCGCCACAGACAGGGCCCGGGGGTCCGCATTTCCCACGTCTTCAGAGGCAAACCGCACCATGCGGCGGGCAACGTAAAGCGGATCTTCGCCCGCATCGAGCATCCGGAACAGCCAGTACAGCGCTGCGTCCGGATCGCTCCCCCGAAGGCTCTTGTGCAGCGCGGAGATCAGGTTGAAGTGTTCTTCTCCGCTCTTGTCGTAGCGAAGGGTCCGCTTTTGTAGGGCCCGGGCAAGCGCCTCGACACCGATTTGCCGAGCGCCTTCTACTTTTGGGGTCTCGGAGGCGGGCAGCGACGCGGCCAGCTCCAGTCCGTTCAGGGCGCTGCGCGCATCTCCGTCGGCCAGGCCCGACAGGTATGCGACGGCGTCCGGGTCGAGCGCCAGGTTTTGTCCTCCCAGTCCCCGTTGGGGGTCTGCCAGGGCACGGGAGATGATCCGGCCCAGGTCCTCTTTGTCCAGCGGCTTTAGGGGAATCACCCGGCAGCGGGAGAGCAGCGGGGCGATCACCTCGAAAGAGGGGTTCTCCGTGGTGGCTCCGATCAGGGTGATCAATCCGCTTTCCACATGGTGGAGAAACGCATCCTGCTGGCTTTTGTTGAAGCGGTGGATTTCATCGACGAACAAGACGGTCCGCCGCCGGTAAAGCCGCTGCTGATTTCGCGCCTCTTCGATGACCGCGCGAATCTCCTTGACACCGGACAGGACCGCAGAGAAGTGAACGAAATGGCTTTTTGTCTGGCCGGCGATCAGGCGGGCCAGCGTCGTCTTGCCGCAGCCGGGCGGCCCCCACAGGATCATGGAAAAGATCCGGTCTGCCTCCACGGCCCGCCGAATCACCCCGTCTTTGCCCAGCACGTGCTGCTGGCCTTCGACCTCCTCCAGGCGCCTCGGCCGCATTCGTTCGGCCAGGGGACGGCTGGCGGCCGCTTCCTCTCTGGCGCCGTATTCGAACAGGTCGTCGGGCATGGGCTCCTAAATAAAGTGCCTAGAGTGCCTAAAGTGACTAGAGTGCCTAGAGTGAAAAAAATCTGGTTTTTTTACCCTATCGATTGAGCGAAGCGAATCAACAACTTTAGGCACTCTAGTCACTTTAGGCACTCTATGCACTATTTTTTCTTTCCCGTTCTCTTCCGGAAATAGATCCGCACCGGGGTCTTATCCAGTCCGGCCGCCTCCCGGATCTGGTTGACCAGAAAGCGCCGGTAGGAAAAATGGACCGCCTCCGGGTAGTTCGCAAAGAAGACGAAGGTGGGCGGGCGGGTCGAAACCTGGGTGGCGTAGTAGAACCGGATCCGCCGGCCCCGGTAAAGGGACGGTTCGTTTCTTTCCAGGGCCTGCTCCAGGATCCGGTTGAGCTGGCCGGTGGACACCCGGGTGTCGTATTGTGCGAAAACCTCGTCCACCACGCGGAAAATCTTGGACACCCGCAGCCCGGTGCGGGCGGAAAGGGTCATGGCCGGGGCAAATCCGAGATACCGGGCGCTCATCCTCAAATCGTCGATCACCCGGCGCTCCTCGCCTCTTCGGTCCGAACCGATCAGATCCCACTTGTTGATGAGCAGCACGCAGCCGCATCCGCGCTCCACGGCATAGCCGGCGATCCGGATGTCCTGCTCGGTCACCCCTTCTGCGGCGTCGAGCATGACCAGGGCCACGTCGCAGCGGTCCAGGCTTTTTAAGGCGCGGACCACTGAAAATTTCTCCAGCTTCCGGGACACTTTCGATTTTTTCCGGATGCCGGCGGTATCGACCAGGCAGTAGGTTTTCCCGTCTCGAGCAAGAAAAGTGTCCACGGCGTCTCTGGTGGTTCCGGGGGTTTTGCCCACGATGAGGCGCTCTTCTCCGAGCAGCCGGTTGATCAGGGACGATTTTCCGACGTTGGGCCGGCCCACCACGGCGATGCGGATCGTCTCTTTTTCCTCTTCTTCTTCTACCCGGGGAAGGACCTCGACCAGGGCATCGAGAAATTCGCCGATGCCATAGCCGTGTTCTGCTGACACCGGATAAAGACGTTCGATGCCGAGATCGTGAAATTCATAGAGCAGTCCTTCATGCTCCTCTCCGTCGATCTTGTTGACGAGGAAAAAAACCGGCTTCGTTTCGGCCCGGAGTATGCCGAGCATCTCCGCATCAAAGGGGGTCACACCGGCGCGCCCGTCGAGCATCAGCACGATGGCGTCCGCATCGGCCATGGCCCGCCGGAGCTGCAGGTGAACCTGACGGGAGAACTCGTCTTCGACGCCGCCGGCAAACCCGCCGGTGTCGACCAGGGCGAAAACCGAATCGTCCCATCTCGCATCGGCGTAAAGGCGGTCACGGGTAACGCCCGGAAGGTCGTCTACCAACGCCCGGCGGGAGCGAGTGACCCTGTTGAAAAAAGTGGACTTGCCGACATTGGGCCGGCCGACCAGCACGACGATCGGTTTCATAAAAATCGCTCCGAAAAAATCGCTCCGCAATCTTTCCGGAGCGATTTTATGGTAGGCGGCTGCGCCGCCGGATATCAGGATAAAAAACTTTTGAGCGTATAGCCGGCGCCATCGAATTATGTCAAACGGTTGAAACGTTTGTCACGATAATATTCCAATTTATATAATTCGTGGAACTCGAAACCAAAAGAAAATTGCAGCAGCGGTTTTCTCCGTTTGACATGGGATTATTTCCGGCCAATAATGTGTTCGGCGGCCCTTTTTTGTCATTCCCGCCCCGGATCGAGTTTGGGGGAAACGGCAGTGGAACTCCTGTATTTTCAAAAACTTGTAGATGCCCTGATCGAGCCCGGGGCAGGCTTATCCAGTCCGGCATCCAGAAATTCTTGAAATTACTGGACTCTTCTTCGACTTCGCTCCCCTCGACCTTGCTCCCTTCGACTGCGCTCAGGACAGGCAGGATGGTGAACCTGCCTGCAGTG
>CAYPFH010000031.1:0-10326 GCA_964409825.1 uncultured Desulfobacterales bacterium
CGCGGCCATCGCCGGCATCAAAACGATCAAAGACCTAAACGGTCTCGGCCGGTCGATGCCGGTAACCTTCACCGCTTTTATGGTGGGCGCCTTTGGTATGTGCGGCGCACCCCCCCTGGCAGGATTCATCAGCAAATGGCACATCGCCCTCGGCGCCGTGGAATCGGGCCATCTCTTTTTTTTGGCGGTCATTTTCGCAGGCTCGCTGCTGGATGTCGTTTACTTTTTTCCCGTCGTCCAAGCCGCCTTTTTTGGAAAAATGCCGGCATCCGAGACGCTTTCCGAGGATTTGGAGCCAAAAGTGGCGCTCTATACCGGGAAAATGCCGTTGCTGGAAAGCAGGCGGCCGCTTCACCTGTTCATGTTGGTTCCGCTGGCAGTCACGGCCCTGTTTTCCATTTTTCTCTGCCTGTATCCCAACCTGTTCGGCATTTATGATCTGGCCCGACAGGCGATGACCAACGCGTTCGGAGGAATCGCGCCATGAATCGGTTGCGGAAATACCCGAAAAAGTTGTTCTGGCGGCTTTACTGGATTGTGTTTTTCGCCAGTTTGGTGCTCGATTTTTATTGGCTCTACACCGATGCTTTCCACTATCATTTTTCCTTTCAGTACCTGCCGCAATTTTTCGCGATGTTTGGCTTGTCGGGTTGTATGCTGCTGATTTTGATCGCCAAAGGAATGGGATTTTTCATTGTGGTGGATGAAGACTACTACGAGAAGCAATCCGGAGATTCCAATTGAGTAGCTGGATTCACCCAGGCCTTGTTATCTGTCTCGGCGGATTCCTGATTCCGTTCATCCCCTGGAGGCGGATCAAGCAGGCGTACTTTGTGGGGCTGCCTCTTGCCGGGCTGGCTGTCCTGCTGGCCACTTCGGCGGGATTTTTCGGCCCCGTCCCTGCCTGGCCGGCGGCGCTTCACAAGTTTAACGCATCGTTTCTGGGCTACACGCTGGATATCGTCCGAATCAACAAGCTTAGCCTCCTGTTCGGATACGTCTATGTCATCGCCGCATTATGCATGAACATCTATGCATTGGGAGTGAAAAACGACTGGGAACATGTGGCGGCGATGATCTATGTTGGAAGCGCTTTGGGAGTCGTTTTTGCCGGCGATTTTTTCACCCTGTTCTTCTGTCTGGAAATCATGTCTTGGGCTCCCTTTTTTCTTCTCCTGTTCAGGGGCACGAAAAAATCGAAAGGCGCCGCCATCAGATATATTTTGTGGCACCATTTCAGCGGGGTGTGCATTCTGGGGGGGATTTTGCTTCATGCCCACCATACCGGATCGATCGAGTTCGCCCACATGCCCTGGGGATGGGGGGGGGATTTCCTCGGATCCAATCTGATGCTTCTGGGGTTTGTCATCAATTCGGCCACAACACCCTTTCATTCCTGGCTGTCGGATACTTACTCGGAGGCCACACCGAGCGGATCCATCTATATGACCGCTTACACCACCAAAACGGCCATCTTTTGCCTGATCGTCACGTTCTCAGGGGTTCCCTTGTTGATGTGGATGGGCGTAATCCAGGCGGTGCTCGCGATGTTTTTAGCGGTTCTCGAGAACGACGGCCGAAGGCTCCTTTCCTATCACATCATTTCCCAGGTCGGGTACATGGTTGCCGGCGTGGGGATGGGCACCGAAATGGCGCTGAACGGGGCGGCCTCCCATGCCGCGTGCCACATCATCTACAAAGCGCTGCTTTACATGGGCGTGGGATGCGCCCTGACAGCGGCGGGCACCGCCAAATTCAACCGACTCGGCGGTCTTTACAAATACATGCCCATCACATTCTGGCTTTATATGATAGGGGGCTTTTCCATCTCGGGATTTCCGCTGTTCAGCGGCTTTATCAGCAAAACAATGACGATCGAGGCCGCAGAGCTCATCCATCGGCCGGTTATCTATTTGCTTTTGGAAGGGTCGGCGGTGGGAACTTTTCTGCACACGGGGCTGAAACTGCCTTGGAACATCTGGCTGCAGGGCAGGGAGGAACCACCGCCGGACATCCGCGCCAAACTAAAAGGTTCGTCCAATAACACGCCGGTGCACATGCTGGTGGGCATGGGAATTCTCGCATTTCTGTGCATTTTCTTGGGCGTTTATCCAAAAGTGCTCTACGGCATGCTCCCCTATCCCGTTGAATTTGTGCCATTCACCGTCACCCGGGTGTTTTCGACCACTCAGCTGCTCATTTTCTCTTTTCTCGGGTTCTGGCTCCTCCGCAAGATGTTGAAAGGCCATGCCTCCTATGTGCTGGATACGGACTGGCTGGTTCGGATTCCCGGCAGGGCGATGCTCGATTTCTGGAAGGGACCTCTGATTACAGCAGGCGCCTGGCTCGACCGGAAATTGGAGACCGCAGCCGTGATGTTCATCGAAAAAATTCGGGACCCCGCCATCGAAGCACGCTTGACGCCCTTGGCCATCGGTTTCTGGGTTTTGATCACCGTCACGCTGTTGTCAGCCTTTCTGGTGCTTAAATTGGGATTTTAATGATCCGTTTCAACCGGAAATCCGGTACGTGCCGTCCAGCCGGTCGAGCATTTCCTCGTAGCGCCGGTCCAGGTCGAAAAGGGCCTGCTCGAGCTGCTTTTTTGAAAGCGCCCCGTCATCGCGTTTTTTTTCCAGCGCCGCCCGTTCATTGTCGTACCAGCGGTCCGCGTCGAAGTTGTATGTCATCGGTGGCGTTCCTATGAATCAGCGGGCATCGGCGGATGACGCGGGATCGATTCCCCTGACCTCCACCCGCCCACCGTTTGACACCAGCCGCATTCCGAAGCCTTCCAGCAGCCGATCGAGGGGTCGTCCGAGGAGAAAATCGAGCTGTTCGGAATCGGTGCCCCTTTCCTGCAGCAGTTCCCGAAGCGCCCTGTCGTAGCGGAGCATTTCCATCAACCGGGCCCCGGCCTTTTCCTGACCCCGGCCGGCAGCACCCGAAAGTTCCCCTGCAACCCCGAGCCCGCATCGGCGCGCGTGGTCTTTGACCAGCGCCCACAGCCCCTCGATGCCGGAAAGCAGATCTTCGCGGTTCAGCCGCGGCGCTTTCATCACCCGTTCGATTTCGGCGGTGTCCCAGCAGGCCATGGCCCGGCATTGTACCGGACGATACTCGTATCGGGTGCAGCGGTCCTGCACCGCGTCAAAGAGGATGCAGCACCAGTCGGCTCCGGATCCCTTGAGCTTGATCATTTCTTCTTCGGTGCGCATCAAGCTGCCGCTTTTCGGGTCCCGGACGATTTCTCCCTTTCGAATCGTGACCAGCAGCTTCAGGGGAAGCTTTCCCCTTTCCACCAGCGGCCGATCCTCCTTTTGGAGCGTCGGCCCGCCCTTTTGGCAGCAGATGCCGCAGCGGCGGCAAGCGGTGGGACTCTCGGGTTTGGATCGGTTCCCGGTCAAAAGGGGACCTCCGTGAAGCGTCTGTAAAACAAATTCGAAATCCGAATATCGAAATCCGAAACAAACTCAAATAACCAAAATTCGAATGACCAAAACAGAAACGCGCCCTCGATTCGGGAAGAAAAGGCCGCCCGGCCCGATGATGCCGGACGGGCGGCCTTTCTGCTTTCTGCTCCGTAAAATGCCCTGCGCAGGGCGGTCTTTTTAGCCCTTGCCGGCCCGGCCGTCGTCGCAGGGTTCCCCGCCCTCGCCGGCGCGGCTGTGTTCGGCCGTTCCGGACAAGGTGCAGGAATCCATTGACGATGTTTGATCCTCACCGCCCTCGGACGGTTCGCTTCCGGCCGGCGCCACCTCCTCCGGGGACGTTTCCGCCATCCGTTTCAACATGCGGTACCGCTCGATGTATTCCTTTTCGAGCTGGGCGGTGAGCCGCTTGGACTCTTCGGGAAAGGTCTTCTGAAGCGAAGCGTAGCGAACCTCACCGGAGAGAAACTCCTGAAGGCTGCCGTCGGGCTCCTTGGAGTCGAGGATGAAGGGATTTTTCCCTTCCGCCTTCAGGGGCGGGTTGTACCGGTACAGGGGCCAGTATCCGCTGGAGACGGCCAGTTTCTCCTCTTCCTGGGTCTTTCCCATCCCCTTTTTGATGCCGTGGTTGATGCACGGCGAGTAGGCCAGGATAATCGACGGGCCCGGGTAGCTCTCGGCCTCGGTGAAGGCCTTCATCATCTGGTTTTTGTTGGCGCCCATGGCCACCGCGGCCACATAGACATACCCGTAGGACATGAACATGGCGCCCATGTCCTTTTTCGCGGTCTTTTTGCCGCTGGCGGCGAATTTGGCCACCGAACCGGTGGGGGTCGCTTTCGACGACTGGCCGCCGGTGTTGGAGTAGACTTCGGTATCGAAGACCAAAACGTTGACATCCTCGCCGGAAGCCAGCACATGATCGATGCCGCCAAAGGAGATATCGTAGGCGGCGCCGTCTCCGAGAAACACCCAGTAGGATTTTTTGGTCAGCAGACGCGACAGGCTTCTGATTTCGGAAAGCACCGGGTTGTCACCGTTTTCCGGCAGCAGCGCTTTGATCCGGTCGCCGAATTTTTTCGATTCTTCCGGATCGTCCATGTGATCGAGCCAGCCTTCCAGGGCGGCCTTGAGTTCCGCGTCAATGCCGGAGGCCGCCGCCGCCCGGGCCAGGTCGGCCAGCTTCCGCCGCTGCTGCATGTGGCCCAGCAGCATGCCGTAGGTGAACTCGCCCGGGTCCTCGAACAGGGAATTTCCCCAAGTGGGGCCGAAACCGTCCTTATTGACGCAGTAAGGCACCGACGGGGCGCTGCCGCCCCAGATCGAGCTGCAGCCGGTGGCATTTCCGATAACCATCCGCTCTCCGTAGAGCTGGGTGACGAGCTTGGCATAGGGGGTTTCGCCGCAGCCGGCGCATGCCCCGGAAAACTCCAGAAGCGGCTGGCAAAACTGGCTTCCCTTCAGGGAGGTGCGCTTCATCAGGTCGTCGCGAATCGGAAGACTCTCGGCATACTGTCGGTTTCCGTCTTCTGCGATCTGGGTTTCCAGCGGTTTCATGACCAAGGCTTTTTTCTTGGCCGGACAGATGTCGGCGCAGTTGCCGCAGCCCATGCAGTCCAGCGGGTAGACCTGGATGCGGAACTGGTATTCCTTGAGTTCCTTTCCCAAGGCCTTTTTGGCGGCAAATCCCTCCGGGGCCGCCTTCATCTCCGATTCGGTGGCCAGCACCGGCCGGATCGCTGCGTGGGGGCAGACCATGGCGCACTGGTTGCACTGGATGCAGTTTTCCATGATCCACTCCGGCACGTTGATGGCAACCCCCCGCTTTTCGTACTTGGTGGTTCCCACCGGGAAAATGCCGTCGGGATTGAATACGCTCACCGGCAGCTTGTCCCCCTGCTGGGCGAGCATCGGCCGCATCACGTTCTTGACGAAATCCGGTTCGTCGGCCTCGGCGCTCTTCGTGCCGGCGGCATCGGCCCAGGAATCGGGGTAGGCGATCTCCTGAAGGTTTTCCAGGGTGTTGTCCACCGCGGCATGGTTCATGGCGACGATCTTTTCGCCCTTCATCCCGAACATCTTGACGATCTGGTCCTTGAGGTAGCCGATGGCGTCGTCGACCGGGATCACATTGGCCAGCTTGAAAAAGGCCGTCTGCATGATCATGTTGATCCGGCCTCCGAGTCCAACTTCACCGGCGATTTTCACCGCATCGATGTTGTAGAATTTGAGCTTCTTTTTCGCGATGGTCCCCTTCATGGCCGCCGGAAGCTTTTCTTCCATCTCCCCGGCAGTCCAGGAAGAGTTGAGCACGAAGGTGCCCCCGTCCTTGATTCCCTCCAGCAAATCGTACATGTGGACATAGCTGTCCTTGTGGCAGGCGATGTAGTCGGCCTGATCGATCAGGTAGGTGGACTGGATCGGCGTCTTGCCGAACCGCAGATGGGAGATGGTGACACCGCCTGACTTTTTCGAGTCGTAGGCGAAATAGGCCTGGGCGTATAGATCGGTGTTGTCGCCGATGATCTTGATGGCGCTCTTGTTGGCGCCCACCGTGCCGTCGGCACCCAGGCCCCAGAACTTGCACTGCACCGTCCCCTCCGGGGTGACGTCGATCCCTTCTCCGACAGAAAGAGAGCTGCCGCTTACATCGTCGATGATGCCGACGGTGAACTGGTCCTTGGGCTCGTCTGCCGCCAGGTTGTCGAACACCGCCTTGACCATGGCCGGATTGAACTCCTTGGAAGAGAGCCCGTACCGGCCGCCGACGATCATCGGATTTTCTTTTTTTCGAAAATAGGCGGTGCAGACGTCCAAATAAAGGGGGTCGCCCAGAGAACCCTTTTCCTTGGTCCTGTCCAGGACCGCGATTCGCTGGGCCGATACCGGAATCGCCTTGAAAAAATGCTCTACCGAAAAGGGTCGATAAAGCCGGACCTTGACCAGCCCGACCTTTTCTCCCTTGTCGACCAGGTGGTTGATCACCTCCTCGATCGCCTCGCAGGAAGAGGCCATGGCGACGATCACCCGTTCGGCCGCCGGATCGCCCACATAGTCGAACAACCCGTATTTTCGGCCGGTCAGGTTGCCCACTTTTTCCATGTTGGCTTCCACGATGCCCGGCACCTTCACCCACCAGGGGCTGGAAGCTTCAAAATTCTGGAAATAGACGTCCGGATTCTGGGCGGTGCCCCGAAGCTCGGGAGTTTCCGGATTGACCCCCCGGGAGCGGAAATCGGCCACGGCCTTTCGGTCGACCAGGGCGGCCATGTCTTCGTAGTCGATCATCTCGACTTTCTGAATCTCGTGGGAGGTCCTGAAGCCGTCGAAAAAGTGCAAAAATGGAAGGCTGGCATCGATCGCCGACAAATGCGCCACCAGCCCCAGATCGAGCGCCTCCTGGACCGATGCCGATGCCAGCAGGGCAAAGCCGGTCTGGCGAACGGCCATGACATCCTGATGGTCGCCGAAAATCGACAGCGCATGGCCGGCGACCGATCTCGCCGTAACATGGAACACCGCAGGCAGCAGTTCGCCGGCAATCTTGTACATATTCGGAATCATCAGCAAAAGCCCCTGACTGGCCGTAAACGTGGTGGTCAGGGCGCCGGCCGCCAGGCTGCCGTGGACCGCCGCCGCCGCGCCGGCTTCGGACTGCAGCTGCCGGACGGTCATGGTCTGGCCGAAAATGTTTTTCAGGCCGTTGGCCGCCCATTCGTCGCAGAGCTCTCCCATGGGCGAAGAGGGCGTAATCGGATAGATGGCCGCCGCATCGCTCATTGCATAGGCCACATGCGCAGCTGCCGTGTTGCCGTCGATGGTCTTCATTTTCTTTGCCATAAACCCACTCCTTGCTTGTATGGGTCGGATCGAACCGGACCCCGTTCATGAACCGTTCATAATCAAAAGAATTATTTTTAAATCAATCCCATCGCCCTTGTAAAGGAAAAGATAGGAACGACTTTTTTCGAATTGTTTTTTAATCGCGTTTTTCCGGCAGCACCTCTTGAACTTTTTCTTTTCTTTCGCCATATAAAATGGTTGCCGTCGGATCGGGTCCCGCATTCACCCTGCCGGGAAAAAGTATCGGAATGACAGATATACATGCCATCGCCCGCCTGATGCGGGAGCTTGAAGATCATCTTTCGCTGTGCATGCGCTGCGGCATGTGCCAGGCCGTCTGCCCGGTTTTTTCCGACACCGGCAAGGAAGCCGACGTGGCCCGGGGAAAGATCGTCCTGCTCGACGGCCTTGTCCATGAAATGTTCAAGGATCCGAAGGGGGTTTCAGAAAGACTCAACCGCTGTTTGCTTTGCGGTTCCTGTGCGGTCCACTGCCCCAGCGGCGTCAAGGTCCTGGACATCTTTTTAAAGGCCCGGGCGATTCTGACCGGCTTTATGGGACTTTCGCCGGCCAAGCGGCTGATCCTTCGCGGCATGCTCTCCCGGCCGGAGCTCTTCGACCGGGTCGCACAATGGGCCGGCCGCTTTCAGAAGGTCTTCACCCGTCCGGCAAACGAGATCATCGGCACTTCCTGCGCCCGGATCGCCTCCCCGCTGCTGGGAGGGCGTCATTTCCGTCCCCTGGCCCCGGCCGCTTTCCACCAGAAAACGCCTTCGAAAGACACCCCGGCCGAAGCCGGCGGTCAACGGGCGGCCGTTTTCATCGGCTGCCTCATCGACAAGTTCTTTCCCAACATCGCCGAAGCCGCCATGACCGTTTTGAAACACTGCGGCGTCGGCATCTATCTGCCGGCCGGCCAGGGATGCTGCGGCATTCCGGCCCTTTCCGCCGGAGACCGGAAAACCTTTTTCCGGCTGCTTCACCACAACCTTGCCCTGTTTGAAGCGGCGCAGAGCGATGTGATGCTCACGGCCTGCGCCACCTGCACCTCGACCATCAAGAAGGTATGGCCGGCCATGGTAGCCGATCAGCCCAGGCAGCTCCGCAGTCGGGTCGAAAAAATCGCCGAAAAGACCACCGACATCAGCGCGTTCGTCGCACCACTGATCGACCCGGCAGCGCCGAACGCTTCGGAGAGAAACCCGCCGATCGTCGTCACCTACCACGACCCGTGCCACCTGAAAAAATCCCTCGGCGTTTTTGCCGAGCCCCGTCGCCTGCTGTCAGAAACGCCGGGCTGCCGACTTGTGGAGATGACCGAGCCGGATGCCTGCTGCGGCATGGGCGGGAGCTTCAACCTGCAGTACTACGAAATTTCATCGAGAATCGGACGCCTGAAGCGGGACCGGATCGTCGCCACCGGCGCTGCGGCGGTGGCCACGGGTTGCCCGGCCTGCATGCTCCAGATCTCGGACATACTGTCCCGGTCGGGCGACAGCATGAGAGTCTGTCATCCAATTGAAATCATCGCAGAAGCGATGGGGCTTTCTTGAACATCTCCCCGGGAAACGATCAAGCCGAAAGGGAAAGATACAAATGAGAAAAGTCATCATCACAGCGGCCCTGACCGGCAACATCCATACCCCGTCGACTGGGAAAAAGACTTTCTCCGCTCCACGGAAAGCTTCATATTTTCCAACACCTTCGCATCACTGAAAGTATTCGCCAAAACCATGGAAGAGACGCAGACAAAGCCGGAGTTGGAGGTATACGATGTGGGACAGATCACCAACCTGGCCCAGATTTTCTCCGAGGGCTTTTTACAAAAACCGTTGTACCTGCAATTCGTTCTCGGAATCCTGGGCGGCATTCCTGCAAGCGTGGAAAACCTGATATTTTTGACCAATGCCGCCCGCAAGGTGCTGGGGGATTTTCAATGCTCCGTCTGCGCGGCCGGCCGGCACCAGTTTCCCATGGGCGTGGTGAACATGCTTAACGGCGGACACATGCGGGTCGGGCTCGAAGACAACCTCTACATCGCCAAGGGGCAGCTTGCCAAGGGCAGCTATGAACAGGTCCAAAAGGCCGTCCGCCTTGCCCGGGAGTTGGGGCTCGAACCGGCGACTTCCGGCGAAGCCAGAACGATCCTGGGACTGAAAGGGGCGGAGAAAGTCAACTATTGACCCTTTCGTAAGATGCGGGGGCAATTATCGTGAAGATTTTTCAATATCCATACTCCTGCCGCCGGCGTCTCCGTCCCCTCCTCCGCCTGAATCCCTCTCCCAACCACTTCCTGATGGGCGCTTGAGGCACCGGCAAGGTGGAGGCCACGGCACCCAGCCACGACAAGAGATCTAAATGGTATTCATTGGGATAGCCGAACCACCAGCATCGTAAACACGCCGAAAAAGGCGGTGATAATCAGGCCGTATTTCAAAGTCGCCCGCAGGACAGGCCCTTCCTTGCCGGCCAGTCCGATGGTGGAACAACCCACCAGGATCTTGGCCGGCGCAATCATGCTTCCCAGCGCACCGCCGGTGGTCTGGGCGGCCAGGATAACCGCCGCACCCAGGCCGGTCAGCTCGGCGGTCTGCTGCTGCAATACGCCGAAAACCACATTGGAATTGGTGTTGCTGCCGGTCATAAACGCGCCCAGCAGGCCGATCCAGGGTGCAAAAAAGGGATAGACGCTTCCAAAGGTGCGGCTGACCCCTTCTGCCAGAAGGTAGATCATGCCGCAGTGGTCCATGATCAGGGCAAATCCCACCATGCTGACGATCCCCAGGCTGGTCGGCACCCCGCTTTGGATCGTACGTCCCAGGATCTGTTTCAACGCGCCGGCGCGATAAAACCCCCCGACGCGATACACCAGGTAGCTGACAGTCGACGCATATACCAAAAGGGCGCCGCCGTGTCCGAACACATTGATTGCGCTTCCGCTGCCTTCGGGTACCACCCAGCCCTTGCGGGAAGTGATTTCCGGAAAATCCATCGACAAGATGACCTGGCCCAGAAAGCTTTTCAGCGCCGGGACCATCACCCCGGCCGAAACGAT
>CAYPFH010000031.1:10426-22230 GCA_964409825.1 uncultured Desulfobacterales bacterium
CCGGTGACGGCGATCATGGCCTGAAACGACGCGCCCATGGATCCGAACGTCACCGACCAGCAGTGTCCGATGGCCGGAACCGCCACCGCGACCACCGGCGAAAACCCCAAGCCGACCAGAAGGGGGGCCGCCACCGCGATGGGCACCCCGTATCCGGCCACCCCTTGGAGAAAAGAGGAAAACACCCATCCGAAAATCAGCAGCTGGATGGTCTTGTCCCCGCTGAAGCGCTGGATCCCGGCGCCGATGGCCTCAATGGCCCCGGTTTCATTGACGACGTTGTAGAGCAGCAGGGCCGGCCAGATGATATAGAGCACGTTCAGCGACAGGAGCACGCCGCGCATCTGGGAATAGGCCAGCAGCAGCGGGTGGGCCCCGAAAAAAAGCACGGAGACGATCAGCGCGGCGATCCAGCCGGCGGCTCCGGCCCGGCCGCCGCTCCAGTTGAACCAGATCATCAGCACCAACACCACCACCATGGGAGAGAGCGCAAAAAACCATTTCACCAGATACATCGCCGTCATGTTTTCACCCATGGGGATTCCAACGCTGTTGACGCCTCATCGAGACCGGCCTCCCTTGCCCTGAGATTCGAACCTCGAATCGTCGAGCGAGTGCCGCTGAAAGCGGCCCGACTATTCGGGGGTGAGGGGGATGTCGTACTTTTTCATCTTTTTGTAAAGCAGGGTCCGGTGAATCCCCAGTATCCGGGCCGCTTTAGCTTTGTTGTATTCGGCTTCGGCAAGGGCCCGGCCAATGGCTGCCTTTTCCGCCCGGGCCTGGGCGCTTCGAAAGCTGGCCTCCCGGCAGGGGACCTGGCCCTCTGTCCCCCGACACACGTAAAATGGAAGAGCCGAAGGCCGAATCCGTTTGTCCTGTAAGCCTGCCACGGTTCGCTCCAAAACGTTGGAAAGCTCCCGAACGTTGCCGGGCCAATCATATCGAGTAAACACTTTTTCTGCAGCTGGAAGGATCTGGATTCTGCCCAGGTTGGCCTCATCTTCCAGCCGCGACAGGAGGCTTCGTGCAATCGGCAAGATATCCTCCGTGCGATTTCGCAGCGGCGGAATCTGTATAGGAATTACGCTCAGGCGGTAAAATAGGTCCCGGCGGAACCGACCCTCGGCCATCAGCTGTTCGAGGTTCTGGTTGGTGGCGGCAATCAGGCGGAAATCGGAACGGATCAGTGCCGTCCCGCCGACCCGCTCAAACTCTTTGTCCTCGAGAACCCGGAGCAGTTTCGGCTGCATCTCCATCGGCAGGTCGCCAATCTCGTCGAGAAAAATGGTCCCTCGGTCTGCAAGCTCGAACTTTCCCGGCTTGCCGCTTGCGCTGGCACCGGTGAATGCCCCCTTCTCGTATCCGAATAGTTCGGACTCAAGGAGATCTTTTGGGATAGCGGCGCAGTTGATCCGGACGAAGGGATGGACCTTGCGCTCGCTGGCATGGTGAATGGCCTGGGCAAAGAGCTCCTTGCCGGTTCCGCTCTCTCCGGTTAAGAGCACCGGAAAAGAATTTGCCGAAGCCTGCAGCGCTTCTTTTTTCAGCCGAAGCAGGCTTTCACTTTCACCGAGAATGCTGTCGAAGGTATACCGGGTGGAACGAAGCGAGAGCAGTTCCTCTTCGTAGAGTTTTACCTTCGACTCGAGCAGCGAGAGGCGGTTGGCGAGTTTTCGAACGTCCCGGATGTCCTTGAACATGACCTGGCCGAAGACGGCGATCACCCCCTCGTCTTTTCGAATCGGAATCCGCTGCACGACCATGCTCTGTCCCCTGATTCTCTGGCTCTGATTGATCTCCGCGCGGCCGGTTTTGGCCACAATGTGCATCCGGGTATTTTCCACAGCCTCGGTGCAGTGCCGGCCGATCTGTTGTTCCGGGTTCAAGCCGAGAAATTTTCCGTAGGGCTTGTTGAAATGTGTGATATAGCCTTGGCCATCGGTGACCATCACACCGTTGTAAATGCTGTCAAATATCAGCTTGTACATTTCCAGTTCGCTGCGCAGATGGGCCAATTCTTTTCCAAGCGTGAAGTGATCTTCCATACCCCCCTCCTCGCAAGCTCGACATGTATATTATTTGATACACATCTTCGATTCCATTGTCGACCGCTTTTTCGTTTTGAAACCGAGGACGACCCGCAATATTCGCAAGGATCCGGAAATTCAAGCTGCCGAGAATTTCAGTTATCCGCGAAATATCTGCCTGGATGGTCCAGGTTTTGCACCTTCGGATTCGATCGGACCGCTTTTTTGACATCCTCTGCATCTTGCTGGCCGAAGAGGACAAAAAGGGAGGAATACCATGGAAATCAAGGAGCCGGAGATCACGAAAGACCAAATTCTGATCCTGCAAGACGACCGCTTCAGGCCTGAAAATGTCTGCATCGTCAGCGGGGCCGGCACAGGGATCGGCCGAGCGACGGCCGTCGCTGCCGCCGCCAACGGTCTCACCACCGTGGGGCTGGATATCAATGAGCAAGAAGGGGAAAAAACCCAGCAGATCGCCCGAAAGATGGGCGGCCGGATGATGTTTATCAAAACCGACCTCACCCGGGACGAAGACATCGAAGCGGCCGTGAAAGAGGCTGCAAAGGCAGGGCAAATCCGGTTTTTGGCCAATGTCGCCGGCCTCCAGCACATCGATTCGGTGGAAAACTTTCCCATGGAAAAATACGATCTCATGCAGCGGATCATGCTTCGGGCCCCGTTTTACCTCTCGAAGCTGACCATCCCCTATATGAAAAACAGCGAAGACGGCACCGGGGCCATCGGCCATATGGCCTCGATTCACGCCCACATCTGCACCCGCAACAAACCGGCCTACAACATCACCAAATTCGGGCTGCGCGCCCTGGCACAGTCGATTTCGGCCGAGGGCGAAGGAAAAGTGCGTTCGTTTACCGTCAGCACCGGCTTTGTCAAAACCCCCCTTGCGCTGAACCAGATCCCTTCGCAGGCGAAACAGCGCGGCATTTCCGAAGAGGCGGTCGTCACCGACGTGATGATGGGAAAATACCGGGTCAAGGAGATGATGTCCCCGGTGGAAGTGGGCAATCTATTTGTATATGGATTTTCACGCTTTGCAAAATACCTGGTCGGAGGAGACCTGCTTTTCGACGGCGGGGTGGTGCTCACCTATTGATCGGAGAAAAACATGATCCGACGCACGTTGATCACAGGGTTTCATCGGTATGCGACCGCCGGCAGCCAAAGAACCAGCTGCGGCCAATAGGCAATGATCAACATTCCGATCAGCTGTAAAATAATAAAGGGAATTACCCCTTTGTAGATGTCTGAAAGGGTCACTTCCGGCGGACAGATTCCTTTCAGGTAAAACAGCGCAAAGCCGACGGGAGGCGATAGAAATGACGTCTGCAGCGTCACCGCAATCAGAATGGTAAACCAGACCAGCGCCGGATCGTCGACGACGCCGTAGCCGTCTATGGGAAGGCCGAGATCCTGGATCACCGGCGCCACCAGGGGAAGGATGATCAACGTGATCTCGATCCAGTCTAGAAAGAAGCCGAGCAGAAATACACAGAAAAGAATAAAAATCATGATTCCGTATGCGCCGAACGGCAGCGATTTTAAAATGCCTTCGATGAATTCGTCCCCGCCCAGGCTGCGCAGCACCAGCGCAAACGCCGTGGCGCCGATGAGGATGCCGTAAATGTATGCGGTCGTGTTGAAACAGGCCTGGGTGACTTCTTTCAGTACCGCCCAGGAAAATTTCCGGTTGATCACTGCCAGGATAATGGCACCTAAGGCGCCTACGCCGCTGGCCTCGGTGGGGGTGGTGATGCCCGCAAAGATGGATCCCAAGACTGCAAATATTAGCGCCGCCGCCGGCAGAATGTCCCGGAACACGTCCCAGATCATCCGCCACTGGATCGGTTTGCGCTCCGGGTCCAGCGGCGCCGCATTCGGCCTGAACAGTCCATAAAAGAGGATATAGGAGATGTACAGTCCGCCGAGAATGATCCCAGGAAACACCGCCCCCATGAAAAGATCGCCCACGGAAAGGGCGAGCTGGTCGGCCATGATGACGAGCATGATGCTGGGGGGAATCAGGATGCCCAGCGTTCCCGAACCGGCCACCGTGCCCACCGCAAACGCCTGCGAATAGCCCTGCTTCATCATCGCCGGAATGGTCAACAGCCCCAATAGCACTACCGAAGCGCCGACGATACCGGTGGAGGCCGCCAGGATGATACCGATCAGGCAGACGGTCACCGCCAGGCCGCCGTGAACCTTGCCGAACAGGTTCTGCATCGATTTCATCATCCGTTCGGCGATGCCGGACCGGTCGAGCATCAGTCCCATGAAAATGAACATCGGAAGGGCCACCAGCACCCAGTTGTACATGAGCCGATAGGTGCGGTTGACGCTCATGGAAAAAACGGTGTAGTTGATCCCGGTCCATGCGCCGAGGTATTGATCGGCCAGCATTCCGACGCCGGTGAAGATGACCGCCGTTCCGCCGAGCACCCAGGAGATCGGAAAACCGGTGAACAGCAAGGCGATAAAAGTGACGAACATCGCGATGACGAGGTAGTTGCTCACTTCCATGGCTTACATTCTCCGAAGGGCTGCGATGGTGCGAACGAGCCTGGAAACCGTGGCGACAACGACCAGTCCAAAGGAAAGCGGCACCACCGCCTTGACTGCCCAGCGGGCGGGAAGCCCTTGCGGGGCCACCGAGCGTTCGCCGAGCCGCCAGGATTCGTGCACGAAATCGAGGCTCAGGTAGCACATGAGGCCGGCAAAGGGCAGCAGCAGGAAGAGAATCCCGAAAACGTCCAGCCGGCACTGCCACTTCGCCGAAAGCTTGTCGTAAACCAGATCCATTCCAACGTGCGAGTCGGTCATGACCGCATAGGAAAGGCCGAACATGAAGGCGACGGCGTAAAAATGCCACTGCAGCTCTTCGAGGATGACCAGGCCGTGGCCGAAGCCGTAGCGCAGCACTACCTGAAGAATGATCAGCAAGATCACCACGCAGTTGGCCCACATGAACACGTGCCCGAGTTTTCGAATGATCCAGTCAGCGGCATCGCCGAATCTGTTCGGGGTACCTTCTGCCGTCTTGTTCATGGCAGCTTCCTCTTGTAAACGCGTCCTGCGGCAGCACCCAAGGGGCGCCGCCGCAGGAGTCTCGGTTCGTTCTGGCGGTTATTCAAAAGCCTTGCTTGTCGGCGCCGGCCGGGGCAGGAACCCATAGCTGCGCCAGATGGCGTAGTCGGCGCGGAAAGATTGAATGCTTTCCCACACCCTTTTGAAGAATTCGTCTTTGGCCGCTTCCTCTTCGGCGACTTCGGTCCATGCCTCCTTGAAGGCTTTTAACATTTCATCGGACCAATACAGGTTCTTGACGCCGCGCTCGTTCTGGTTTTTCAGCATGACCTCGTACTGGAGCGATTCGGTCCAGGCCATGGTGTTCAGGGTGCTGGCCTTGCACAGCGTTTCGACCAGCAAACGCTGGCGATCGCTCATCTGTTTTTCCCAGACGTCCTTGTTGATCAGCAGTTCGAACAGGGTCGCCTGCTGGTGCCACCCGGGAAAGTAGTTGTACTTGGCCACCTTGTAGAATCCGAGCTTCGTGTCAATGGCGGGCATGGAGAACTCCGCACCTTCGATGGCCCGCTTTTCCAGGGCCGCGAACACCTCGCCGCCGGGGAGCAGTGTCACCGACGCCCCCAGTTTCTGCAGCACTTTTCCGCCCAGCCCGAAAAAGCGGATCGGCAGCCCATCGTAATCGTCAATCGATTCGATTTCCTTTACATACCACCCGGCAGTTTCCGGGGGAAGCACTCCGCAAAGAAGGGTTTTGACGTTCATATCGTTTCGGTCGTACATTTCCTGCCACAGCTCCATTCCGCCCCCGTAATAGATCCAGGCGATATACTCTGTCGCTTCCGGCCCGAAGGGAACCGCCGTGAAAAAGTCCGCAGCGGGAAACTTGCCCGACCAGTAGCCCGAAACGCCGTAAGACGCATTCACTTTACCGGCGTGCACTGCGTCGAGCATTTCAAAAGGGGGGATCAGCTTGCCGGGTTCATAGATCTTGATCTTCATCGTGTTGTCGCTGAGCAGTTCGATCCTTTCCGACATCCAGATGATGGTCGTCCCCAGGCCGGGCAGCGCAGATGGATAGGCCATCGGCACTTTGAGCAGAATTTTGTTCTCCTCGGCTTGAGCCGGCTCGCCGGCGAAGCCGAAGGCAACCGCACACACAAAAAGCATCAGGGTAACCAAGGCAATTTTTCTCATGATCCTCCTCCTTTTTGGCCTGCACCAGAGTTGGGGTGTTGGATTTCTCGGCCGGTCTTTTCCGTTTCGTGGCTCGTCCTGGAGCCTGGTCGGATTTTCAGCCGAGAAAAGGTGATTCCTTCACTGATCTTCGTTCAGTATTTAAAGCAATTTCGGGACCAACCTGAAATCCACCGGCAACAAGCTCGAAAAATGCAAAATTCCGGTGATTTTGAAGTGCCTTGCGTCGTCAACGAAAACATTGTCGGAAAGCGACATCATATTCAGGAAAAATGGTGTAGATTTTTTGATACATGACACCTTTATACTACACTTTGTTTTTGTTCCCTCCATTAGTTGGATTCTGCCGGGTCGAAGCGTTTCCTGAGATCTCGCTTTAGGGTCTTGCCGGCGACGTTTCTCGGAAAGTCGTGCAGCACCACGACCTGGGACACCCGCTGGAATTTGGCGCCCACTTGTTGATTGATCCACGCTTTCAATTCTTCGGCTCCAGCGGCATCCGGGGCCGTGAGGGTGACGGCGGCAACAGGGGTCTCTCCCCACTTGTCATGGGAGACGCCGAACACTGCAGCCTCGACAACTGCCGGATGCTGAACGATCACCTCCTCGATATCCCGCGGATACACATTGACGCCGCCGGAGATGATCATGTCCTTTTTGCGGTCGACCAGGTAGAGAAACCCGTCTTCGTCGACATATCCAAGGTCTCCGGAATGAAGCCAGCCGTCCACGATTGCCTTTTCGGTAAGATCCGGCCGCTTGTAGTATTCCGGCATCAGGATGGGGCCCTTGCCGCAGATCTCGCCGACTTCACCGGCCGAAACTTCCCGGCCGTCCTCGTCGAGAATTTTCATTTCAAACAGCGGAAGGGGGACACCGACCGATTTGGGCTTTTTTTTGTAGTCGTTTTTGTCGAGGACCGTCACAAACCCTTCGGTGAGCCCGTACAGTTCATAAAACCGCCCGGGAAGCAGGCTGTTGAGGGTCTCCTTGTGCCGGAGATGAAGCGGGGCGCCCAATGCAAGTATCATTTCCAACGAGGAGAGCTTGTCCGGATCGAAATTAGGAGCGTTCAACACGGCCACGATCTGGGCCGGCACCATCATCACATGGGTGACCTTTTCTCTGGCGATGGTCTCGATGTAATCGATGGGGTCGAAATGGGAAAGCAGCACATAGGTGCCGCCTTGAAACACGGTGGGCATCAAATCGACGAATGCACCGTTGAACACGATGGCACCCGCGTGCATGGTGACGCATTCCGGCGTCATCCGGTAGGCGGCGGCAAATGAAGTGCCGTAGGCGATTCGGATGGCGTGGCTGTGGACGATTCCTTTCGGCATGCCGGTGGTGCCGCTGCTGTACATGATGTTGAACGGGTCGTCGGGTTCGACGACGATCCCTTCCGGCTCCTGATCGCCGGCCTTTTCCTTGAGGACATGATAATCTTGAAAGCCCTTCCGTCCTTGAGAATCGATGAGCAAATACCGGTCGGGGGGGATTTGAGGAAGATCAGGTTTAAGCAATTCGAGGGTGTCGGCAAAGCCTTCTGTGGAGATCACCATCTCGGCATCCGAGTCGTTGAGCAGCGACCGGAGCGCCCCTTCCATCAACAGGGTGCTCATCGGAACAACGACAGCCCCTATCTTGGCCACCGCCCAATACACTTCCAGCAGTTCCATGCAGTTAGGCAGTACCGTGGCCACCTTCGCCCCCTTGCCGATGCCCAAGGCACCCATGGCATTGGCCGTGCGGTTGATCTCGGCGTTGAACTCCCGGTGGGTCAGGCGCCGGTCTCCGAAGACCGCAGCCGTCTGATCCGGTCGGTACCGGGCATGACGTTTGAATATGGATCCGAGATTCATTCCTCCCTCCTTTGTTTGAAATACCTGGAGACTGTGGGTGATTTTGTATTAGAAATGCTACGGTTCGGATCTACGGCTCCATCTCCCCGCTGACAACCAACACCGGCGTCAGAGTCTCGGCCAACACCGTCTTGACCGTGGTTCCAGGCCCCTTCCCTCCGCCCCTGGCCATCACCAGCAGGTCGCACCCGTTGTCCCGGGCCGTTTCCAGAATTTCTGCAGCCACATTGGCTCCGGTGCGAATCACGATTTGATCCTCCTGGTCGGCCTGGAACGAGCTTTCCTGACGCATCTTTTGGATAAACCGGAAAAGCGTCTCTGCCATGATTTTGCGCTCGCTCCTTTTGCCGATCAGGATCTGGCGAACGTCTTCTTCCTTGCTCCGACGGAGCTGCTCCAGGACGCCCGCCCCTAGATAGCTTTCGACCCGCCGTTGAAACCTGTCTGTCATGCCTTCCAGCACGTGTACGAACACCATGCCGGCCCCGTGGCGGGCAGCGATGTCGGCCGCATGGGGAAAGGCATTGCGGGATCTTGCCGAGAGATCGGTGGCAAACAGAACCTTCCTGTAGGAAACGGCCATGAGACCCTCCTTGGGCTCGAAAGACGAATGATGGGCTCCTGCCATGAATGGTTTCGCGTGCTTTAATTGCAAAAAAGATGCCTGTGTTTGTTTCCTTCCCGCGGCACATCTTTTGCTTAAATCATTGGTCACCTTTAGAACTCCCGAATTGAAACACCAACCGGAGGAGGCATAACCATGCTTGAAATTCGAGATGCGGTGGCTGTGATCACCGGTGGGGCCAGCGGCATCGGTCTGGTCACAGCCAAGTATTGGGCGGCTTCGGGCGGCAAAGTCGTCATCGGGGACCTGCCGGGTGCCGCACTGGAAAAAGCGGCTGAAGAAATCGGTGGTGATGCGGTCGCGGTCGCCTGTGACGTAACAAAGGAGAAAGACAACGAACGGTTGGCAAAGGCGGCCTTGGAGACCTTCGGCGGAATTCACCTGGTGGCTCCGTTTGCCGGCATCATCAAAGACGGGCTTTTTTTAGCGCCGGACCGGACCTCTGGAAAGGTGAAAGGAAAAATGTCCCTGCAGCAGTTCACTACCGTTGTCGACGTGAACCTGACCGGAGTGTTTCTCACAGTCCGGGAATGCGCCGAGCAGATGATCAACGGAGGCTGTCGCGGGTTGATCTGTCTGATATCTTCCACCGGTTCTCTGGGAACCGCAGGCCAGATCAACTATTCCGCCACCAAGGCCGGGATTTCAGTCATGCCCAAGGTGATCACGGCGGAGTTTTTCCGCCGGGGCGTTGCCGACCGTATCCGGTGCGTCGCCGTCGCGCCGGGCTATGTGGCCACCGCCATCCTTGAACGAATGGACCAGAAGGCGCTGGAAAAAATCCTCGGCAATGTTCCCATCGGAAGACTCATCGATCCGCAGGAGGTGGCCTCCCTGGTGGGCGAGCTATACAGAAACGAGGCCCTCGCCGGCGATGTATACTACATCCACGGCGGACTGCGGCTTGGGTCAAAAGGGTAAACCCACTCTGCGCCTGTGTGAAAAGGGGCAGCGCCGCTTGCCTGCTAGAGTGAAAACACCCCCTTGAATCTCTGAAGCTTTATCTCTATAAGTTCGACATTCTCTTTTGAAAAAAATCTTAAAAGAAAGGCAAGTTCCAAACGCCTTCTATAAAGGAGCCACCATGAGCAACGTCAGTATTATCGGCGCCTACAACACGAAGTTTGGCACGTTTGTGGAAAAGAACCGGGAGACCGGCGAAGTCCGCGACACCAAGTCATTTTATGACCTCATCGCAGAAGCCGGCAAGGGCGCGCTGGAGGATGCGGGTCTCTCGGCCGAAGAGATCGACGGCATTTGGATCGGCTCTTGCTCACCATCGAAATTCATCAACCAGGAGCACGTGGGACCGTTGGGCCTGGAGGTCGCGCCGGAATCCCTGCGCTTCGTCCCCACCACCCGAACCGAGGGGGCCTGCGCCTCTTCTTCGGTGGCTTTGTACAACGCCGTATACGGCATAGAATCGGGCCGTTTCAAGCGGGTGCTGGTCATGGGTATCGAAAAGATGAGCCTGCTGTCCACTCCCGAAGTAACGCACGCCTTGGCATGCTCTTCCTTCTGGCCCGAAGAAGGGGCCCGGGGCGTGACCTTCCCGGGTCTTTTTGCCGAATACGCCAAAGGCTACATGGCGCACTACCGATTCAGCCCGGCGGACCTGAGAAAGATGTTTGCCGCCGTTTCGGCCCTGTCCTACCGCAACGGGATGGAAAACCCCCTGGCCCACTTCAGCAAGGGTAGCCCGCCGGATCGGATGAAGCTGTTCACCGCCGAAGCGATTCTGAACCTTCCCGAGGAGGGCAAGGGGGGAAACCCGCAAATCGCACCACCGCTTCGGCTCCACGACTGCTCCCTGATCTCCGACGGAGCTGCGGCCGTGGTTCTGGCACCGACAGACGAGGCCCGAAACATCAGCTCCCGCGCGGTGGAACTGGCCGGCATCGGCATGGCCACTGAGCGGCTCCCCGAGAGCGTGAGGCCGAACATGCACGAACTGATCGCCGGCAAGGTCGCGGTCAAGCGGTCATTTGAAGAGGCCGGAATCACGATCGACGATGTGGATCTCGCCGAGGTGCATGACTGTTTTTCGATCAACCAGCTGCTGACCACGGAAGCGCTGGGACTGTCTAAAGACGGCCGGGCCGGATGGGACTACCTCGAAGGCCGGTTCACCGCTGCAGACAAATGCCCGGTCAATCTGTCCGGAGGGCTCAAATCGAAGGGCCACCCGGTGGGCGCCACCGGCTGCTCCATGCACGCACTGGTTTACAAGCAGCTCGTGGGAGAACCGATCGGCATGGCGCCGGATAAAAAGGCGCCGGAATTCGGTGTCGTGTTCAATGTGGGCGGATCCGCCGCCACCAACTGTGTCACCACGATGCGCAGGATTGGCTAGGCAATATCATGGTTGACTGATCAAGTCGTTGATGGGTCTGAAAAATTGATGAGCTTTGAAGGCCGTCGCCTCTCGTGGTAAAAGAACCAAGAAGAGGGAAAAAGCCATGAACAAAAAGGCGACTCCCAACAAGCACCCCGAGGGCGATTTTTTCAAGCGGCTGCTGGACAACATGCAGATCGGCATCATTGTCTCGGACGCCGATGGTCTTCTCATCTATATAAACGGAACCTATGCTCGATTCTTGAACATCGATATCGAGGACTCCATCGGAAAGCACGCCACCGAAGTCATCGCCAACAGCCGCCTTCACGTCGTGGCCAAAACCGGCATAGCCGAAATCAACTATCCCCATAAATTCAAGGATACCGGCTTCCTGGTTCACCGGGTTCCCATCAGGAAAAACGGAAGGGTTGAAGCGGTGTTGGGCTTGGTGCTGTTCGACTCGGCCACCACCGCAATGAAACTGGCTGAGAAATTGGCCTTTCTGGAGAGCAAGCTGCAGCGCTTTCAAAAGGAACTGGCCGCGCTTCATGCGACCCGCTATCGGTTCGAGCACATCATCGGCGACAGCGAAAGCATCCGGCAGGTGCGCAACGAAGCGCGGCACGCAGCATCAAACGACCTTCCCGTCTTGATCACCGGCGAATCCGGAACCGGCAAAGAGCTCTTCGCCCAGGCCATTCACC
>CAYPFH010000032.1:0-21975 GCA_964409825.1 uncultured Desulfobacterales bacterium
GATCGTCCGGTTTTGGATCATCGCCATCGCCTTGGCCCTGCTGTCGATGAGTACGCTGAAACTAAGATGATTGGGTAAATGGTTGAATGGTCGATTGGAAAAAACACCTCATGAAATGCGATAGGCCTCTTCATGCAGCCGATTTGACCACTCAACCAATCAACGAATCAACGAATTAACCAATATGCAGCTTGAAGGCAAAAAAATAGTAGTCATCGGCCTCGGGGTCACGGGACGGGCCGTGGCCCGGTTTGCAAAAAGCCGGGGCGCGTCGGTCTGCGCAGCCGACAGCGGCGATACCCGAGCCCTTGCCGAAGCCGTCGCCGAGATGACCGGAATCGGCGTGGAGACGCAAATCGGACCCCATCGGCCCGAGATCTTCACCGGTGCCGACCTGATCGTGGTCAGTCCGGGCGTCCCGGAAAATCTGCCGCCCCTTCAGGCGGCCGCACGCCTCGGCGTTCCGGTCATCGGGGAAATCGAGCTGGCCTCCCGGTTCATCACCGCCCCGATGGTCGCCGTCTCCGGAACCAATGGAAAGACCACCGCCACCTCCCTGATCGGAGAGATGCTGCGCCGATCGGAAAAACGCGTCTTTGTCGGCGGCAACATCGGCGATCCGCTGATCGGATACATCGAACGGGACCAGGGCGCCGAAATTGCAGTGGTGGAGGTGAGCAGTTTCCAGCTCGACACGACCGACCGGTTTCACCCGGAAATGGCGGTGATGCTCAACGTTGCAGAGGACCACTTGGATCGATATCCCGACCCGGCCGCCTACGCCGCCTCCAAAGCCCGGCTGTTTCGCAACCAGCAGCCGGCTGACACGGCGGTGTTCAATGCGTCGGACACTACGGTGCGGGCCATGGCCGAATCGTGCGCGGCTCGCCGGCTCTTTTTCGGCACAGAGGAAACACTGCCGAAAGAAGCCGCCGGCAGCGCCCTGGTGACCGATGGCAGGCTCATCGTCCGGATGGACGGCGCCGTCGAAGAAGAAATCTCCCTTTCCGGATTCCGGCTCCGGGGCCGCCACAATAGGGAGAACGCGGCCGCCGCCGCTCTTGCAGCCCTGGCCGCCGGCGCAAACCTCGAAGGCGTCCGGGCCGCTATCGGCACATTTGCCGGCCTCCCCCACCGCCTGCAGCGGGTGGATACGGTAAACGGCGTCGATTTTTACGACGACAGCAAGGCGACCAATGTCGATGCGGTGCGAAGGGCTTTGGAGACCTTCGAATCGCCGGTGGTGCTGCTGGCGGGCGGGCGGGACAAGAATACCGATCTTTCCCCCCTGGCCGGGATCGCAGCCGGCCGGGTGAAACAGGCGGTGGTCATGGGGGAGGCCGCAGCGCGGCTGGCGTCTATCATGGCCCCGGTGGTACCGGTCATCGAAGCCGCATCCATGGCCGAAGCCGTAGAGGCGGCGTTTGCCGCCAGCCGGCCGGGGGAGGCCGTACTTCTGTCGCCGGCATGCGCAAGCTTTGATTGGTACGAAAACTACGCCCGGCGTGGAGAGGATTTTTGCCGGGCGGTGGAGGCGCTCAAACGCCGTGAATCAAACAGATAACAGACCGAAGGCGGTTGGAACCAAAACGCCTGCAATTCACTACGACATCCGGCTTCTGTTTCCAGTGCTGTTTCTGGTCGGCATCGGGATCGTGATGGTCTACAGCGCCAGTTCGGCCCTGGCCTTGAAGAAGTTCGGAAGCGACGCCTTTTTCCTCCGGAGGCAGGCGCTCTATGCCGCTTTTGGCATCGTGGCGTTGGTGGTCTGCCGGCATGTTCCGTACCGGACGTACCGCCCGCTGGTCTATCCGCTTCTGGCGGCGTCGGTGGCGGCCCTGGCTGCGGTCCTCTTTACGAAAATGGGCGTTTCTGCCGGCGGAGCGGCCCGGTGGCTTCATTTGGGTGGCTTTAGTTTCCAGCCCGTGGAGTTGGCGCGATTTTCGCTCATTCTGTTTCTGGCCTATTCGCTGAGTAAAAAGGAGGACCGGGTGCGGCAGTTTTCCATCGGATTCGTGCCCCATGTCCTGATGCTGGCTGTTTTTGCCGGCCTTTTGCTGGCTCAGCCCGACTTCGGTTCGGCGGTGCTTCTCTTTGCCCTGACCTTGATCATCCTTTTTGTGGCGGGCGTCCGGTTCACCCATCTGGTGTCGGGTCTGCTGCTCTTGCTGCCGGCGGCCGTCTACATCATGATGAGCGCCCAGTACCGGGTCAAGCGGTGGCTTTCGTTCCTGGATCCATGGGCGTTTCCAGCCGACGAAGGGTACCAGGTGGTCCACTCCCTGATGGCGTTCGGCACCGGCGGCATCTGGGGCGCAGGCATCGGCAAAGGATACCAGAAACTTTTCTACCTGCCCGAACCCCACACCGATTTCATTTTTTCGGTGATCGGAGAGGAACTCGGCCTGATCGGGGTCGTCTTTATTTTGTTTTTGTATTTTCTGGTGCTCTGGCGGGGCATTCGCATCGCCCTGGAGGCACCGGACAGCTTCGGATCCCTGGTCGCAGTGGGCCTGACAGCCGCTCTGGGGCTCCAAGTCTGCGTGAACATGGGAGTCACTCTCGGACTGCTGCCGACCAAGGGCCTGACCCTTCCGTTTCTGAGTTACGGGGGGACCTCCCTGCTGTTTAACATGGCATCGATCGGGGTGCTGATGAACATCGGAGCGGGAAAATGACCGCCGCAGCGGCCATTTCGCCTTCCCTGTGCGTCGTCGTGGCCGGCGGCGGCACCGGCGGCCACCTGTTTCCGGGCATCGCCCTGGCCGAGCAATTCGTGGCCAGAAACCCGGAAACCCGTGTGCTGTTCATCGGCACCGGCCGCCCGTTCGAGGCGGCGGCCGTTCATCGGGCCGGATTCACCCACCGGACGGTCACGGCGGAAGGAATCAAGCGGCGGGGCTGGCGACGGGCGCTTTCGGCGATGGTCAAAATTCCGAAGGGTATTGCAGAAGCGGTGGGAATCCTTTCCGAGTTTCGGCCGCATCTGGTTTTGGGAGTCGGCGGTTACGCTTCCGGTCCCACGGTGGCCGCCGGGTGGCTGACCCGAAAGGCGGTGGTTTTACAGGAGCAGAACCTCATTCCGGGAGCGGCCAACCGGGTGTTGTCGGTCCTGGCCGACCGGATCTATGTCTCTTTTCCGGAGACAGCAGACCGCTTTTCATCGAAAAAAGTCCGGGTGTGCGGCAATCCAGTCCGCCGGGAAGTCATCGCTGCGGCCGGAGAAAGACGCCGCCGGCCGGAAGACCCGATGACGGTCCTTGTCCTTGGGGGAAGCCAGGGCGCCCGGAGCATCAACACCTCCGTCATCGAGGCCGTGACCCGTCTGAAGCGACCGGATCGGATCTTTCTCATCCACCAGACCGGGGAGACCGACGCCGAACGGGCCCGCGCCGCCGTGGCGGCCGTCGGAATCGGGGCTGACGTCCGGCCTTTTTTCCACGATGTCGGAAGTGTACTGTCCCGGGCCGATCTGGTGATCTGCCGGGCCGGGGCGACCACCGTCGCAGAGCTGACGGCCATCGGAAAGGCAGTGATCTTTATCCCCTTTCCCTATGCCGCAGACGATCACCAGACGCAAAACGCCGGATCCCTGGCCCGTCGGGGAGCGGCGGAAATGATCGCCGAAACCGAGCTAAGCGGCGAAGGCCTGGCCCGCAAAATCGATGACTTCATCGAGCGACCCGAGGCCCTTGCCGAACTGGCTCGCCGGGCGAGGCAGTTCGGCCGGCCCGAGGCCGCCGAGGCCATCGTCGACGACTGCCTGGCGCTGCTGGAGGAAAAGGGCGTGTGGACCGGCGAAGAGAAGACAGACGACAGAGGACAGATGACAGAGGACAGATGACAGAAGGCGGAGGACAGAGGACAGCCCGCCGCCGGCGGGACCGATTCAAGATTCGAGGTTCAAGATTCACCGAAAGGAACTTTTTGTACCTTGAATTTTGAACCTGGAATCTTGAACTTTGAACCCCGCCGACAGGCGGCAACCTTGAACCCTGAACCCGGAACCCGGAACCGACAGACGCATGTACCAGAAACAATACCATATCCATTTTGTGGGCATCGGCGGCATCGGCATGAGCGGCATCGCCGAACTGCTGCTCAACCTCGGCTACACGGTGTCCGGCTCGGACCTGGTCGAATCCGACATCACCCGACGTCTTCAGGCCCTGGGCGGAAAGATCCACCAGGGACATGATCCTGCGTGGGTCGTAAACGCCGACGTGGTGGTGGTTTCATCGGCCATCGACCCTGAAAATCCCGAGGTCCGGGCCGCGCTCGAAGCCGCCGTGCCGGTCATTCCCCGCGCGGAGATGCTCGCCGAGCTCATGCGCCTGAAATACAGCGTGGCCGTTGCCGGGGCCCACGGCAAGACCACCACGACATCCATCATCGCTTCGGTCCTGGCCGGGGGAGGGCTCGATCCCACGGTGGTGATCGGCGGAAAACTCAAAAGCATCGACGCCAACGCCGTCCTAGGCCAGGGGGATTTTATCGTGGCCGAGGCCGACGAAAGCGACGGCTCGTTTCTGAAGATGGCGCCCACCATCGCGGTGGTGACGAACATCGACCGGGAGCATCTCGACTTTTACAAAGACCTGGACGCCATCAAAAAGGTCTTCGCCGATTTCATCGACCGGATTCCCTTCTATGGCCTGGCGGTCCTTTGCCTCGACAACGAGTCGATCCAGGATCTCATTCCCAAGATCCGGAAGCGCTTTTGCACCTACGGTCTCAGCAGCCAGGCAGACTTTCAGGCCCGCAACGTTTCGTTTAAGGGTCTTCAGAGCTGCTTCGACGTCTACCGGGATGGGGTGCGCCTGGGCGTGATCACCCTGAACCTTCCCGGAATCCACAACGTGAACAACGCCCTGGCCAGCATCGCGGTCGGCGCCGAACTTCGGATTCCCTTCGATGTGATCAAAAGCGCCCTGGAGACCATCGAAGGCGTCCAGCGCCGGCTCGAAATCAAGGGGACGGCCGGCGGGGTGACCGTGGTCGACGACTACGGCCACCACCCTACCGAAATCAAGACAACCCTGGCCACGGTGAGAGAAAGCTGGCCCGAGCACCGGATCGTGGTGGTGTTTCAGCCCCACCGCTACAGCCGGACCCGGGCGCTGTTCGACGATTTCACCCGGTCATTTTACCAGTCGGACCTGCTGCTGGTGCTGCCGATCTATGCTGCCGGAGAAAATCCCCTGGAAGGGGTCGACGGCCGCAAACTCTTCGGCAGCATCCGGGCCCATGGCCACAAGGATGTGGAGTTTGCCGATTCGCCCGAGCAGGCCGCGGCGTATCTTGGGCAGATTCTCCGTCCCGGCGACCTGTTGCTGACCCTGGGGGCGGGCGACGTGTGGAAAATCGGCATGCAGGCCTTGGAAAATCTGAAGAAACCGGTGAAGGGATAGCGCCATGGCGCGCAAAAAAAATCCCCCGAAACG
This sequence comes from uncultured Desulfobacterales bacterium, assembly GCA_964409825.1. GTDB lineage: Bacteria > Desulfobacterota > Desulfobacteria > Desulfobacterales > CAFBRK01 > JAIPEL01. The sequence continues at coordinate 5,445 of CAYPFH010000032.1, forward strand.
AAACTACTATCGAAACAGCGCCGCCCGCCGCAGGGCGCGCCGCATCGGCCGCCTGAAATTTGCGCTCAAGACGGCCTTCGGCCTCCTGGTGCTGGCGGCCACCAGCTTTATGTTCATTTTCGGCTACGACTACCTGACCCAGTGCGAATATTTCGAGGCCCGGCAAATCCGAATTTTTGGCAACGACCGCCTGAACAGCGGCGAGATCCTCTCCCGGGCGAGCCTGTCGCCGGGGATCAATATTCTCTCGCTCAATCTGTTCGTGGTCCGAAAGCGCCTGCTCGCCGATCCCTGGATCGCCGAAGCCGAAGTCAGCCGGGAACTGCCCGACAGCATTCAAATCCAGATCGAAGAGCGCCGGCCCCTGGCCATCCTCGACCTGGGGCGAAAGTTTCTCCTCGACGAAACGGGTGAGCTCTTCAAGGAGCTGGAGGGAGAACCCCTGACGGCGCTGCCGTTGGTGGCCGGTCTTGAATTTACCGACCTTCGTCTTGCCGGCAAAGACGGAAGCCCTGTCTTTGATGCGGTGCTTGAGGTGCTCCATCTGAGCCGGAGGCCGGACTCGGCGCTGCCGATCGAGGCCATCCGGCGGATCGACGTCGACCGCCAGCTCGGCCTGACCATTCATGCCTTCAGCCGGCGCAAGGCGATCAAGATCGGCTTTTCCGATTACCCGGCGAAATACGACCGGCTCCGTTCGGTCATGAGATTTTTGAACCGAGACGGCCGGCTGGCGGATTTTTCCACCATCGATCTGAACCAGGAAGGACGGGTGATCGTTACCCCGGCACAGCTCAATTCTCCCGAAAAAGAGCGCGAGGAGGTGTAAATGCGCAGACAGGAAGAAATCATCGTCGGCCTCGACATCGGCACCACCAAGATCTGCGCCGTGGTGGGGGAAGCTTCTGGAAACGATGTGAACATCATCGGCATCGGCACCCACCCCTCCATCGGGCTGCGCAAGGGGGTCGTGGTCAACATCGAGTCGACCGTCGAGTCGATCAAGAAGGCGGTGGAAGAAGCCGAACTGATGGCTGGATGCGAAATTTCCTCCGTGTATGCCGGCGTTGCCGGGGGACACATCACCGGGTTCAACAGCCACGGCGTAATCGCCATCAAGGGGCCGGAAATCGTCAAGGCCGACATCGACCGGGTCATCGATGCAGCCCGCGCCGTGGCGATCCCGATGGACCGGGAAGTAATCCATGTCCTTCCCCAAGAGTTCATCGTCGACGATCAGGCCGGGATTCGCAACCCCATCGGCATGGCCGGGGTCCGGCTCGAGGCCAAAATTCACATTGTCACCGGGGCGGTAACGTCGGCCCACAACATTGTCAAATGTGCCAACCGTGCAGGCCTGGATGTCTGCGACATCGTGCTCGAATCGCTGGCCTCCGGAGAGGCGGTGCTCACCGAAGAGGAAAAGGAGCTCGGAACCGGTCTCCTTGACCTGGGAGGCGGAACCTCGGACCTGGCGATCTTTGCCGGCCACAACATTCGTCACACGTTCGTGCTTGCCCTGGGGGGCGACAATCTGACCAACGATATCGCCATCGGCTTGCGGGCCCCGCTGGCCGAGGCCGAAAAGATCAAAAAAAAATACGGCACCTGCATTGCAGGCAACATCGCCGGCGATGAAACCATCGAGGTGCCGGGCATGGGAGGCAGAAAACCCCGGAAGCTGCCCCGTCAGGTGCTGGGCGAGATTCTCGAACCCAGGATGGAGGAGATTTTCACCCTGGTGCAGCGGGAAATCTTCCGGGCGGGCATGGAAAACCTGATCAACTCCGGCATGGTGCTCACAGGCGGAACCTCCCTGCTGGAAGGGGTCACCGACGTGGCCGAGACCGTGTTCAACCTCCCGACCCGCCAGGGCAAGCCCCAGGGGATCACCGGGCTGGTGGACGTGGTCAACAACCCCATGTACGCCACGGGAGTCGGACTGGTGCTCTACGGCGCGAAAAACCAGATCGAAAACAAATTCCGGATCCGTGACGCCAACATTTTCAACCGGGTCATGAACCGGATGAAACGGTGGTTTCGGGAAGTGATTTGATCAACAAAAGCAACGGGCGGAGCAACGTCAACATGCAACACCACACACCGTAAAGGGGGAGAAGATGTTTACCTACGTGGACAGTGAAAAAGCGGCAAAGATCAAAGTCATCGGCGTGGGCGGCGCCGGCGGCAACGCCATCAATAACATGATCGACTCCAAGCTCCAGGGCGTCAAGTTCATCGCCGCCAACACCGATGCACAGGCCCTGGAGGTGTCCAAAGCCTCGATCAAACTTCAGGTGGGAGAGCGCCTCACCGAGGGCCTCGGCGCAGGGGCCAACCCCCAGGTCGGCCGGGATGCGGCCAGGGAGACCGAAACGGCCATCCGAGAAGCCTTGGGAGACAGCCATATGGTCTTTATCACCGCCGGCTTCGGGGGGGGAACCGGCACCGGCGCGGCGCCGGTGATCGCCGAAATCTGCAAGGACATGGGTGCGCTCACCGTGGCCGTGGTCACCAAGCCCTTCTCCTTCGAGGGCCGTAAACGGATGCGGCAGGCCGAAGAGGGGCTCGAAGCCCTCAAGGAGATGGCCGACACGGTAATTACGATTCCCAACGACCGGCTCCGGGGACTGGCGTCGAAAAACGCCAAGATGGTAGAAATGTTCAAGAAAGCCGATGAAATCCTGCTGCATTCCGTCAAGGGGATCACCGATCTGATCATGATGCCGGGCCTGGTCAATCTCGACTTCGCCGACGTACGCACGACCATGGCCAAAGCCGGCATGGCCATCATGGGAATCGGCATTTCCAGGGGCGAGAACCGGGCCGTGGAAGCGGCCGAGCGGGCAATCTCCCATCCCCTGCTGGAGGACGTTTCCATCTCCGGGGCCAAGGGGGTGTTGATGAACATCACCTGCACCTCGGACCTGACCATGGAGGAGATGACCGAGGCCTCGGACCGGATCTACAACGAAGTCGGCGATGAGGCCGACATCATCTGGGGAGCGGTCATCGACGACGAAATGGAGGACGAAATGCGGGTCACGGTGATCGCCACCGGCATCGGCAGCGAGGCCGAGGCCGGCAACGGCCGGCGGGCGCCCGGTCTTCGGGGAAAGATCCGGGACATCACCCCGGCAGATCTGCAAACGGCCGTCAACTACGACGAACCGACGTTCATCCGCAGACAGCAGGCCGCCAATGAATCTGCCGGTTCGACTTACCGCGGGTACCGGGGAATCGTGATCGACAAAGAAGACCTGGAGGTGCCCACTTTTTTGAGGAAAAAGGCCGACTGACGAAACAGTTGCACCGCCCCCGCCCGCGTCACCGGCCCCGGGTGGGGTCCCTGCGCCTCACTCCCCCGGCAGGGGCCCGCCCGGCTTCCCCTCCCTGGAGATTGACTTCGCCCGTTGCACCTTTATTGTGTTGGATATGGATGCTGGATCCTGGATGCTGGATGCTCGATACTGGATGCTGGCTGCCGGTTGCTGGTTGCTGGAAAAGTGATTTAGTGTATCATGTTTCGATTAAGAAGGAAGAAAACGAGCGAACCCTGAACCCAGAACTCAGAACCCAGAACCCAGAACCCAGAGCTCAGAACCCAGAACCTCCTTTCCCATGCCTCGAAAACATCGCATACAACCGCAATCGCCTGTTTCCGGCGAAACCGGCGCCGTCCGAAAAAGCTGGAAAAACCGGTTCTGCGTGGTGCTTGCCTATCCGAATACCTATGCCGTGGGAATGTCGAGCCTCGGGTTTCAGACCGTCTACCAGATGTTCAACAACCAGGCGCATGTGGTCTGCGAGCGGATCTTTTACCCGGAAAACAGCCGTATGCCGCTGCAAACAGTGGAATCGGGCCGGCAGCCGGCCGAAGCGGATCTTTTCGCCTTTTCGGTATCTTTTGAAAACGACTACCTGAACCTGCTGGCGATGATCTCGCGCAGCGGTGTGCCCCTGCGGGCCGAAGACCGCCGGGAGACTGATCCGCTGGTAGCCGCAGGAGGGGTGGCCTGCATGCTGAACCCGGAGCCGATCGCCCCGTTCGTCGATGTCGTCCTCATCGGGGAGGCCGAGCAAATGATCGAAGCCCTGGTCGATGCAGCGGCCGAAGGCGGAAGCCGCCGCCAACGGCTTTTGAGAATCGCACAACAGGTGCCCGGAGCTTATGTACCGTCCTTTTACCGGGTCCGCCACCACCGGAACGGCACCCTGTCCGCATTCGAGCCGACCGAGGCAGTCCCTTCGGTCATCCGCCGTGTGTACGCACCGGATCTTGCCGACTTTTCCACCTGCACCGCCGTGATCGCCCCGGACACCGCCTTTGCCGGCCGTTATCTGATCGAGGTCTCCCGGGGCTGTCCCCACGGCTGCCGGTTTTGCAGCGCAGGGTTCATCTACCGCCCGCCCCGGTTCCGGCCTCTTCATCGCCTGGAGGCCGACTTGCGGCGGGGCGCCGATCAGGTCGACCGGATCGGCCTGGTGGGGGCCGCAGTTTCGGACCTGCCCGGCCTCGAACTACTATGCCGCAAGATCGACGGGAGCGATCTTCAAATCTCCTTTTCTTCTTTGCGGGCCGATGCCCTGACACCGGCGCTGATCGCCGCCTTGGCCAAAAGCGGGGTCAAAACCGCCACCCTGGCCCCGGACGCCGGCTCCCAGCGCCTGCGGGACGTGATCAACAAGGGAATCGACGAAGAAACGGTGCTGACGACGGCCGAAGCCCTGGTGGCCGCAGGCATTCCGAATCTGAAACTCTATTTCATGGTCGGCCTGCCCACGGAAACCGAAGACGACGTCGAGGCCATCGTCGCCCTTTGCAAGCGGATCAAACACCGGTTTCTCTCTTCGAGCCGCGCGAGGGGGCGCATCGGGGGGATCACGGTGAGCATAAACAGCTTCGTTCCCAAACCCCTTACCCCGTTTCAATGGGCGGCTATGGAAAAGGTCGCCCGGCTCAAGCAGAAGCTGAAAAAAGTCAAAGACGGCCTGGGAAAGGTGGCCAACGTCCGGGTTCATTCAGATGTCCCCCGCTGGGCCGCGGTCCAGGGCCTGCTGGCCCGGGGAGACCGGAAAGTGGCCGAAATCCTCGCCCTTGTCCATGACGAAGGCGGCAACTTTTCCCGCGCCCTGAAAATGTCTCCCATCAATCCTGATTTTTATCTGCTCCGCGACCGGCAGCCAGACGAGCGCTTTCCCTGGGATTTTATCGACCACGGGGTACGCAAGGCGTTTCTGCTCCGGGAATACCGCCGAGCCCTTTCCGGAGGCCTTTCCGCCCCCTGCCCGATTGTGGAATGCACCGCCTGCGGCGTTTGCCCGAAGAACGCCTCGATGTGATCTTACCGGTCGGCGTCTTCGATCGACTTTCGTCATTTATTCAAGGATATAGTGGAATCGACTGCCGGCACCCGGGCGAAAAAAGGCTTGAAAGCGGCAACGCATTGTGCTACGCCGTCTGAGATTTCTTCCCGGCTTTCCCGCCTTCTGCAATCTGGTTTTGAAAGGATCTTGTATGTCGCCGAAAAAAGAGCTGCAACTAGCCTACGGTCTGGTGGCGGTGCTGCTGGTGGTGGGCGTACTCAGTTACGCGGCTTTTCCTGCCAAGACGCCGGGGGTGCCGGTCCGGCTCGTGTATAAGGTCGTTGCCGGAAAGGTGCTCTTCGACCACAAAACCCACGCCGGTCCTGCCGGATACGCCCTGGCCTGTGCCGACTGCCACCACCATCCCGCTTACGACGACTCCGCCTTTCGGGCCTGTGGAGACTGCCACAATCTTCCGCCCCAGGATGCCGAGGGAAGGCAGGTTCCCGATGCCTGCCTCGAGTGTCATGGCCCGCAGGACCCCGAGGTGACCGAAACCAAGATGGTCAACCGGGCAGACGCGTTCCACGCCCAGTGCATCGGCTGTCATCAGGACTACGGCGCCGGAGCGGTGGACTGCAACGCCTGCCATGTACAGTAACAGTAACAATTATCTCCGACTGCCGAATCTTATCCGGAAAAGGTCTCACTATGCGGACTAAATCGTTTCTCACCCTACCAAGGCCCGGGCTGGACTACCGGTATTTTGCCGGTCTGCCAGGCGAACCGGAAATTCTGCCGCCCCCAAAAGTGCTGACCCTGTATCGCCCCGGCCGGTTCCGACCCGCCGATGCCGGCCTGAAGGTCGGAGATCGGGTCAGGAGCGGTCAACGGCTCGCCATCTACGAAGAAGAAACAGGGGGAGTGTTCTGCCCGGCGACCGGAACGGTTTCCGCCATCGGGCCGTTTATCGGCGACTACGGACGCCCCTACACTTCGGTGACCATCACCGTCGAGCCCGGCGGCGAACCGGATGAGGAATCTGCCAAAGCGTTCGGCTCCCTCGACCTGCAAGATGCGCGCAGATTTTTTTCTTCTCTGCCGGGCGCTCCCGACTTTTCTGTTTTCTTCGACCCGGAGACGCCGATCCGAACATTGCTCGTTTCCGGCCTGGACGCAGATCTTTTCGTGGTCACCAACCAGTACACCGTTCGTCGGCGTGCCAATGAGATGAAAAAAGGGCTCTCCGTCTTGACCGAAATTTTAGACATCGAGCGCTCGGTGCTGGCCCTTCCCGGCGACATCGTCCAGAATTACGCGTCGGTCGGCGCCACTGAAACCGTCGGCGTTTCCCCCGAATATCCTTCGGGCATCCCCCGCCTCGTAGCGCTGGCCGTGCTGGGCGAACCGGTGCCGGCGGGAGATTCGATGGCCGAGGCCGGAATCGCTTTTATGACTGCCGAAGCCGTAGCCGCCATCGGACGGACCGTCGGGGGGGGCCGCCCCTCCGCCGAAAAAATCGTCACCGTCGTCAATAAAGAGGGCGTCAAACGACTGGTGGCCGTTGCCATCGGAACGCCGATCGGTCACATTCTCGACGCCGCCGGCATTGTCGTCGAAGACGGCGACCGCATTATCCTCGGCGGCCCCATGACCGGCACTGCGGTCTACTCACTGGCCCATCCGGTCACGCCGTCCACCGACGCCCTGATGATCCAGGCAGAAAAGGATATTGTCAGGACCTCGGATTACCCCTGCATCAACTGCGGCGAGTGCAACCGGGCCTGTCCGGTCAATATTCAGGTCAACATGCTGGTCCGGTTTCTGGAGGCCGGCAACTACGAAGAGGCCGAAGACCTTTACGATCTGGATGCCTGCATCGACTGCGGGCTTTGCAGCTTTGTTTGTGTGTCGAGGATTCCGATCTTTCAGTACATCGGCCTGGCCAAGTATGAACTGAGCCGGATCCGGTCCATCAAGGAAGAAGAACATGAGTGATTCGAAGAAGTTCGTCGTCTCCCACGCGCCATTCTGGCACAACGGCAGCAGCGTCTCCGAACGCCATTTCAACATGATTGCCGCGGCCCTGCCGGCGGCCCTGTTCGGCCTGATCCAATACGGGGGGCCGGCACTTGCCGTGCTCGCCCTTTCCGTGTCCACGGCAATGATCTGGGAGATGCTCCTCAATGCGGTCATGAAACGGCCGAAGACGGTGACCGACGGCCACGCCGCCCTGATCGGGCTGTTGTTCGCCATGCTGCTGCCGGCCTCCGCCCCCTGGTGGCTCGTGATCACCGGCACCTTCGTTTCGGTGGTCATCGGCAAAATGATTTTCGGTGGCATCGGGTGCAACCCGTTTCATCCAGCGCTTCTGGGCTATGGCATCCTGTTCATTTCCTGGGGAAATTATTTCGATTTCAACGAAGCGCTTCGCAACTACGACCTCGGCTTCGAAATGCTGTACCCGCTGTGGAGTGCGAAGTTCTTCGGGCCCGAAGCCGTGGCCCACTTCAGCGCGTGGGATCTGCTGGCCGGCCAGCAGATCGGCGGCATCGGGGCCACGTTCGGCATCGGCCTGATCGCCGGCGGCCTTTATCTGATCGCCCGGGGCTTCGTCCGGTGGGAGATCCCCGCCTCGTTTCTGGCGGGGGTGTTCGTCACCGCATTCATCTTCCACGCCGCAGCCCCGGACCGGTACGCCGGGCCGCTGTTTCATCTGTTCACCGGCTACACCCTGCTGGGGGCCTTTTTCCTGGCGCCCGAGGATTCATCTTCTCCGATAAACTTCATTCCCATGCTGATCTACGGAGCCGGGGCAGGAATACTGACCATGCTGATCCGAAATATCGGGCTGTACGTAGACGGGGTGGTCTACGCCGTCATCTTGATGAACATCGCCAACCCGCTCATCGATAAAATTCGACCCAAAGCCATCGGAAAGGTTGCCTGACATGCGGGAAATGATCAAAATGGTCCTCGTGCTGGCGTTTTTGGCCGCTTTTTCGGGCGGTCTGCTGGCCGCCATCAAAGACAACACCGCCGAGGACATCGAAAAGCAGAAGCTCAACTTCGTCAAGGGACCTGCCATCAAACAGATCCTGGAAGGGGCTTCCAACGATCCGATCTCCGACCGGTTCCTGATCCGGGACCAGGACCAGGAGAGAAGCTTCTTTGTGGGAATCTACGACGGAACGCCCAAAGCAGTCGCCTTCGAGACCTTCGGCAAGGGCTTCGGCGGAGACATCGGCGTCATGGTGGCCGTGGACGCAGCGACAGACCGGATTGTCGGCGTCAGCGTCACCACCCACCAGGAAACCCCGGGCATCGGCGACCGGGCCAAGACCGATCCGAACTTCCCGGCCCAGTTTGCCGGAAAACCGCTGGAAGGCGAATTCAGACCCAAGCCCGACGGCGGTCAGGTCGACGTCCTCTCGGGAGCCACGGTTACTACCCGCGGGGTCGCGGGCGCCCTCACCCAGGCGTCAAGAGTCTACGAAAGGGTCAAGCCCCAGATCAACGAGAAACTCCAAGCCTTCGGCAACTAGGAGAGGAAGATGGCCAAATCGATCGCTCAGGAATTCACCAAGGGGCTGTGGAACGAGATTCCGCCGTTTCGCCTCGTGCTTGGCATGTGCCCGACCCTGGCCGTGACCAAGACCGTGGAAAACGGCATCGGCATGGGGCTGGCCACTACCTTTGTGCTGGTCTGCTCCAACCTTCTCGTCTCCTCCCTGCGCAAGGTGATCCCTCCCAAAGTGCGGATTGCCTGCTTTATCATCATCATCGCCACGTTTGTCACCGTTGTCGAATTGGTGATGCAGGCTTATGCCTATCCGCTGTTTTTAAAGCTCGGCATTTTCATCCCCCTGATCGTGGTCAACTGCATCGTGCTCGGCCGAAGCGAGGCTTTTGCATCGAAAAACGGCGTCGCCCGATCGCTGGCCGACGGCCTCGGCATCGGCATCGGCTTTACCTTGTCGCTGGGGTCATTGGGTGCGGTGCGGGAGCTGTTCGGCAGTGGAACCCTGACAATCTGGGAAACACCGATTCAGATTTTCGGCCCCTCCTTTGAACCGTTTACCTTCATGGTGGAAGCCCCGGGCGCATTCGTCTGCCTCGGCTTGATGCTTTGCATCATGAACCTGCTCGGCAGCAAATAGGAGGCGACGATGGGTGACTATATCCTTCTGGCAATCAGCTGCGTCCTGGTCAACAACATCGTACTGGCACAGTACCTGGGGGTCTGCCCGTTTCTGGGCACCTCCAAAAAAATGGAAACCGCCGTCGGCATGGCCATGGCGGTCGTCTTCGTCCTGGTGATGGCCGGGGTCATGACCTGGATCGTCAACACCTACATCCTGGTCAAATTCGATCTGACCTACCTGCGAACCATCGCCTTTATCCTGGTGATCGCCTCTTTGGTCCAGTTCGTCGAAATGTTCCTGAAAAAGAGCATCCCTACCCTGTACGCGGGTCTGGGCATATTTCTACCGTTGATCACCACCAACTGTGCAGTCATGGGCGTCTGTCTGATCAACGTTAACGAGGAATACACCTTTGTCCAGGCCCTGGTGACGTCGTTTTCCTATGCCGTCGGCTTCGGCCTGGCCTTGATCCTCTTTGCCGGCCTGCGGGAGCGGGTCGTCCTATCCCGAGTTCCCCGGCCGCTGCAGGACACCTCCATCGGCATGGTGACCGCCGGGGTGCTGTCGCTGGCCTTTTTCGCCTTCAAGGGCTGGGTGTAGCGGTCGCAGCCCCCGGCATACGCGACCTCCCGCCCTTTTCCGGGCCCGTGGACATGCGAAGACAGCGCCCGGTTTTTACGCGGAGCAAAGCGCCGGAACGATCAACGCCTTTTTCCCGGATCTCTCAACCTCTCCAGAAGTTCCCGGAAATCCGCGGGCAGCGGGGCTTGGAAAGTCATCTCTTCGCCGGTGAATGGATGGCGGATACCCAGTCGCCAGGCGTGGAGCATCTGCCTGCCGACTTTGCCGAGCTCTTGTGACATGTTGTCCCGATCGGCAGGCTTTCCTCGTTTGCCGTAGACCGGATCGCCCACCACGGGCCGGCCTGCTGCCGACAGGTGGACCCGGATCTGGTGGGTTCTGCCGGTGAATATCCGAACGCGCAGCAGGGTCGATCGGCGAAACCGCTCCGACACCTCCCAGCGGGTCTCGGCTGACCTTCCCCTCCGGCTCCGGGTGCTCATTTTCTTACGGACCGTGGGATGGCGCCCCACAGGCAGATCGATGACGCCCGAGGCTTCGAAAAACTCCCCCCACACCAAGGCAAGGTAGGTCTTTTCCACCGACCGGCTCTTGAACTGCTCCGAGAGCCGCTGGTGGGCGGCGGCGTCCTTGGCCGCCACCAGGACCCCGGAAGTGTCCTTATCCAGCCGGTGGACGATGCCGGGCCGCAGTTCCCCCCCGATTCCGGAAAGATCCGGGCACCGGTACAGCAGCGCATTGACCAGAGTGCCGCCGGCATGCCCAGGCGCCGGATGGACCACCAGTCCGGCCGGCTTGTTGACGACGATCATCCGGTCGTCTTCGTAGAGGATATCGAGGGGAATCGGCTCCGGAAGATGGTGGGCAGAACGGGCAGGCGCCGGGATCCGGACAGAGATGAGATCGCCCTTCTGCAGCCGGTATCCCGGTTTTTTCAGACGGCCGCCGACCCGTACCAGCCCTTCTCCGATCAGTACGGCGGCCCGACTTCTGGAAAGAGACGGCTCGCCGGCCGCGACAAAGGTATCCAGCCGGGCGCCGCTGTCTGCGGCCGACGCCGCCAGTTCAAGCGTCCGGTCCTGATCGACTTCCGGCAGGGTCGAATCTGGCACGCTCGCGGTCAAAGGGCCTCTAATCGGGCAATAAAGCTCCGGGCCCGGGGGACCCGGCTTTGAGGTAAGCCCAGAGGGCATGAATCCCTATGATTGTCTTAAATCCGGATTTCGGATTTCGTGCTTCGAATTTTTTCGCTTCAGGCTGTAGGGCAGAGCCAATTGCCTCTGACCTGGTCCTGAGGACAAGGATTGGCGGGGGCTACTCAACGTCCTTGAACAGGGCTTCGATCTTGCCCATGACCGTCTCCTCATCGGTTTCCATGGCGGTGGAAAGCTCCTTGAGCAGAAGAGCGGTGGCGGTATCAAAGAGTTTGCGCTCTCCGAATGACAGGTCCTTGGCCATCCGAAGCAGGTAAAGATCGCGGAAAACTTCGGCCACGTCATACAGAGAGCCGGTCTTGATCTTATCCATGTACTCCCGGTATCGGCGGTTCCAGGTCTGGCTGTCAGCCGGCGACTCCCGATCTTTTTTCAGGACATCGTAAATCTTGAGGATTTCTTCCTTTCGGATGACGTCCCTCAATCCCACCGAATCTACGTTGTCGGTGGGAATCATGATCACCATGCTGTTTTCCAGCACTTTCATGATGTAAAAATCGTGGGGCTCGCCGTTGATGACCCGGCTTTCGATCGATTCGATGCGGCCGACCCCATGGGCAGGGTACACGGCGAGATCCCCGATCTTGAAACGCCCCGAACCCTTGGCCGAAGTATCGCCTTTGGCCTTTTTTTCTTTCATGATTTTACCAATCGTCGAAATTTCCGGCCCACAAATAAATACCCGACCGAGAAGTAGCCATTTTTATCATAACAGCGCTTTTTTATCAATAAAAAAGGGGGCCGGCGCCGGAGGCGCCGATCCCCCTTGACAGGATTCGCAGCGGACTGCGGCTACAACAGGAACGGAACCATCAACAACGCCACGACGTTGAGGATCTTGATCATCGGATTGACGGCCGGGCCGGCGGTATCCTTGTATGGATCGCCGACGGTATCCCCGGTGACAGCGGCCTTGTGGGCGTCGCTTCCCTTTCCGCCCAGATGACCGTCTTCGATGAATTTCTTGGCGTTGTCCCAGGCGGCTCCACCAGTGGTCATGGAGATGGCCACAAACAGGCCGGTGACGATCGAGCCGATGAGCAGCCCGCCGAGGGCCACTTTGCCCAGGAGGAAGCCCACAAGAAGCGGGGCCACCACCGGAAGCAGTGCCGGAACAAGCATCTCTTTGAGGGCGAACTTGGTGACAATGTCGACGCATGCGCCGTAATCCGGCTTGCCCGTGCCTTCCATGATGCCCGGAATTTCCCGGAACTGCCGGCGCACTTCCTCGACGACGGCGCCGCCCGCGCGTCCCACGGCCTGCATGGCAATGGAAGCGAACAGGTACGGCAGCAGGCCGCCGATGAAAAGTCCGATGATGACGTTCACGTCGCTCAGGTCGAACCGGATGGCGGCAGCGCCCTTTTCCCCATGCAGCGCGAATTCCTGCACGTAGGCCGCAAAAAGGACCAGGGCGGCAAGACCGGCCGAGCCGATGGCATACCCCTTGGTCACGGCCTTGGTGGTGTTGCCCACCGCGTCGAGCGGATCGGTAACGGCCCGGACGCTCTCGTCCATTTCCGCCATTTCCGCGATGCCGCCGGCGTTGTCCGTGATCGGGCCGTAGGCATCGATGGCGATGACCATACCGGTCATCGACAGCATGGACATGGCCGCCATGGCGATTCCGTAAAGCCCGGCCAGATGATAGGCCACGTAGATGCTGAGGCAGATCGCCAGAACCGGAAGGGCCGTGGCCTGCATGCTCACGCCGAGGCCGGCGATGATGTTGGTGCCGTGGCCGGTGGTGGAGGCTTCGGCAACCCGCTTTACCGGGCCGTAGATGCCGGTGTAGTACTCGGTGATGATGACGATGACCACGGTCAGGATCAGGCCGACCAGGGCGCTGTAGTAGATGTTCATGGCCGGAAAGGGTAGGCCGACCATCAGTTTATTGGTGACATAGTAAAAGGCCACGGCCGACAGGATCGCGGCGCCGAACATTCCCTTGTAGAGGGCGCCCATGATGTAGCCGCCGGATCCCAGGCGAACGAAAAAGATCGCAATCATGGAAGCGATAATGGAGATCGCGCCCAGCACCAGGGGAAATTCCGTTGCGATCTGGATTTCGGGGTAAAGCAAATGGCCGATGAGCATGGCCGCAACGGCGGTCACCGCATAAGTCTCGAAAAGGTCGGCAGCCATTCCCGCGCAGTCGCCCACATTGTCGCCTACATTGTCGGCGATGGTGGCCGGGTTTCTCGGATCGTCTTCCGGAATGCCGGCCTCGACCTTGCCGACCAGGTCGGCGCCCACGTCCGCGCCTTTGGTGAAAATACCGCCGCCGAGGCGGGCAAAAATCGAGATGAGGCTTCCGCCGAACCCGAGGGCCACCAGTGCGATGACATCATGGGTGAACGTGTAGTACCCGGCGGTGACCGTCAGGGCCAGGCCGGCGACGATCATACCGGTCACGGAACCGCCCTTGAACGCCAGGGCAAGTCCGGCAGCCAACCCTTTTTTGGCGGCTTCGGCGGTCCGGACGTTCGCCAGGACCGACACCCGCATGCCGATATAGCCGGCCATGAAGGAGGCAACGGCGCCAAGCAAAAAGCCGAACGCGGTTTTGGCGCCCATTGCGGCGAAAATGATGATGAAGATAATGAGACCGGCAATCCCCATGCTTTTCATCTGTCGGTTCAGATAGGCAATGGCGCCCTCTTTGATCGCGTTTGCAATTTGCTGCATCCGCTCATTTCCCGCCGGGGCAGCCTTGACGACTCCGGCCAGGATGAGCGAAAAAAGCACACCCGCAACTCCTACGAGCGTACAAACCAATGGGATATTGTTCATTACGACATCCATTCTGTCCTCCATTTAGCGGTTTACCTGGTGAGAGTGAGCCTCTTTCGTGTTGAACCGGTTCATTGCCGCCGTTGCTCCCCATCGGATCACGGCCGACGCCGCCTGGCAGGCCCTTTCCAGCACTCCATCCAGAAGGCTTCCCTCTTCAGGGGAAAATCCGGAGAGAACGTGGTCGGTAACGGACCGACTCGAACCCGGCCGGCCGATGCCGATGCGCAGACGCACAAAATCGTCCCGTCCGAAGGCATCAATCAGCGACATGATTCCTCTGTGCCCCCCATCCCCTCCTTTCTTTTTGATTTTGATTCGTCCGAAAACAAGGTCGACATCGTCGTGTACGACCAATACGTCCTTGACGAATATCTGAAGTTCATCGGCCAGCTTCCGGAGGGGCGGACCGCTTCGATTCATGTAGTCCAGCGGCTTGGCCAGCACCACCGGCACCGAGTCGACGGTTCCCTCTGCCCGGACGAGCTGCCCGGCGGATGCCGGTGCCGGAAAATCGATGCCCTGGACCTCGGCCAGCCGATCGACCAGCAAAAATCCAACATTGTGCCGGGTCTTGCTGTATTTTTCGCCCGGATTTCCAAGTCCGGCAACGAGCCGGCAGCGGCCCCCCACCGCCGGATCTTGTCCGGTTTTTGGCTCTTCGGTGCACGTCACGGCGGTTTGCGTTGAACGGCATCCCCCTATTCGGCGCTCGATGCGCCCTCCTCGGATTCCCCTTCTTCTGCGCCTTCTTCTTCGCCCTCTTCTTCGCCTTCCGCTTCCTCGACTTCTTCTTCCTCGAGCAAGGTCATTTTCGGGCTCACCACGGTCACTACCGTGAAGTTGACGTCATGGGGGATCTCAACCCCTTCTCCCGCGGCGATCTCTTCGACATGGATCGAATCGCCGACCTCCAGCTCGCTTACATCGATCTCAAAGGCGGCCGGTATCTGGGCCGGCAGGCAGACCGCCTCCAGCTCCCACCGGATCACCTGCAAAATTCCGCCTTCCTCCACCCCCTTGGACTTTCCGGTGACCACCACAGGTACGTTCACGCGAAGGGGGCGATTCATATCTATTTCGTAGAAGTCGGCGTGCAAAAAGTCCTGAGAGACCGGATTGGTCTGGAGTTCCTGGAGCATGACCGCCTTTTTGCTCTCCTTGCCGTTTTGCAAGGCCAGGGTCATCAGGCCGTGGGCGGCCTTGCCCTTTTTCAGGGCGGTTTGCAGATCCCTTACCCCGATGGATAGCCTCACCGGTGCGGTCTTCGGGCCGTATAGCACGGCCGGTATCTGTCCGCCGCGTCGAAGCGCCCGGGCCGGGCCGTCTCCTGTCTTTGTTCGGATTTCAGCTTTGAGTTCAACCAGTTCCAATGACTTACTCCTCCTGTATCGTTTTTCCTATCCAGCCGGCCGGCGGCCCGTCACACAAAAAGGGACGTCACCGAATCTCCCCGGTGGCTTCGGATGATGGCCTCCCCTACCAAGTCGGCGATGCTGAGTACCTCGATCTTGCCACAGGCACCGGCCTTGGGGTTGAGGGGAACGGTATCGGTCACCACGAGGGTCTTGATGGCCGATTTATTGATACGATCCACTGCGGGCCCGGAAAGCACGGCATGGGAGGTGCAGGCGTGCACCTCTCTGGCCCCTTTTCGGGCCAGGGCATCGGCAGCCTCGGTCAGGGTGCCCGCTGTGTCGACCATGTCGTCGAGAATCACGGCCACCTTGCCGCTCACCTCGCCGATCACGGCCATGGCTTTTGCCTCGTTGGGGGCGCTTCGCCGCTTGTCGACGATGGCCAGTCCGGCCTCCAGGCGTTTGGCAAACGCCCGTGCCCTTTCGACGCCTCCGGCATCGGGGGAGACGATGATCAGATCGTTCTTGAACTTTTCCCGGATGTATCGAAGGGTCACCGGCGCGGCAAACAGGTTGTCCACCGGAATATCGAAAAATCCCTGGATCTGTCCGGCATGCAGATCCATGGTGATGACCCGCTTGGCGCCGGCTACGGTCAGCAGGTCGGCCACCAGCTTTGCGCTGATCGGTACACGGGGCGCCACTTTTTTGTCCTGCCGGGCGTATCCGTAGTAGGGCAGGACGGCGGTGATCCGCTTGGCGGAGGCCCTTTTAAAAGCGTCGATCAGCAGCAGCAGCTCGACCAGGTTGTCGTTGACCGGATGACAGGTGGATTGAATGACAAAAATATCCTTTGCGCGGACATTTTCATTGATTTCAATCTGAATCTCACCGTCGGAAAACCGCTTGACCTGGGCCTCTCCCAGGGGAAGTCCCAGATGCCCACAAATCTTTTGCGCAAGCTGGGGATTCGAATTGCCGGCAAAAATCCGTAATTTGTCCATCGGCTCCGCTACGCGTCGTTTTAGGTGGTCATCTCCCGGGTTCCAGGGGCTCCGGCCGCGTAAGGTAAAGAGCTGGCTGGGGCGGGAGGATTCGAACCTCCGAATGCAGGAACCAAAATCCTGTGTCT
>CAYPFH010000033.1:0-21773 GCA_964409825.1 uncultured Desulfobacterales bacterium
GTCAGGGCCACCATGGCCAGGTTGTGGGCGTTCATGATGTCGTTGATGTCGCCGGTCAGACCCAGAGAAAACTCGGTCATCGGGATCAGCAGGGAGTTGCCGCCGCCGGCCGCCGTCCCCTTTACGTTCATGGTGGGGCCGCCGGAAGGCTGCCGCAGCGCGCCGCCGACGCTGACCCCGCGCTTTCCAAGCCCTTCCATCAGTCCGCATGAGGTGGTGCTCTTGCCTTCTCCCAGGGGGGTGGGGGTGATGGCGGTCACCTCGATGTACTTTCCGTCGGGCTTGTCTTTGAGCCGGTCGATGATTTTGAGAAAGTCGAGCTTTGCCAGACGGCCCATGGGAAGCATCTCGTCCTTTTCAAGTCCGAGCTTCTCTTGCCATTCATCCGGCGTCGGCATGTTCTTTTCCGCTTCCTCGGAAATCTGCCAGTCAGCCATGTTTACTGCATCGTAGGGCATCAGTTCATCCTCCTCTGCGTCTTAGAGTTGCTAATAGATGGCGGCCATCCGATGAGGCTGCGCCAAAAAACGAAACTGACTCCTGGGGGATCCACAAGGAATTGATAACAAAACAAAAATCTGTTTAGCACAAGGCGGGTTGTTTGGCAACATTTTTCGGCCCGGACAAATGGCCGAAGCGCTTTTTCTATCCCTGCACCTGGTGGAGTCGGTAGTAAAAACCCCTTTGGGCGATCAGCGCCACGTGACTGCCCGATTCGATGATCCTTCCTTTGTGCATGACCAGGATCCGGTCCGCTGTCCTGGCTGTGGACAGCCGGTGGGCGATGACTACCGCGGTCCGGCCCCGCATGAGGTTCGCCAGGGCGTTTTGGACCCTTTGTTCGGTTTCCGAATCGATATAGGAAGTGGCTTCGTCCAGAAGGATCAGCTCCGGATCCCGGGCAAATGCCCGGGCAATGGACAGAAGCTGGCGCTCTCCGCTGGAGATGGAGCCACCGCCCTCGGACAGGACCGTTTCTACTCCGTCGGGGAGCCGATCCACCAGGCGGCGGCATTGGGCGGCGGAAATGATTTCCTGGAATCGGCCGGGCGCCAGTTCGTTTCCGCCCAGGGCGATGTTCTCCCGGATGGAGGCGGAAAACAAAAACGGATCCTGGGTGACCAGCGCGATCCTTGCGCGGTAGCGGCGGGCGGAAATGGCGGAAAGATCCCGGCCGTTGACCCGGATTATTCCTTGATGGGGATCGTAAAACCGGGCGAGCAGGTGCATCATGGTGGTCTTGCCCGATCCGGTGGGGCCGACCACGGCCACCGTCTCTCCGGCCCCCACGGAAAAAGAGACATCGGTCAGGACCGGCTCGCCCTCGATGTAGGCAAAGCCGACCTTCTCCACGTCGATGCGGCCGATCCGAAAATCGGCGGCCGCATCGTCCGACACCGGTTCGGGGAGGCGCTCGTCGGTGTCGAGCAGAAGAAAGATCCGTTCGGCCGAGGCCATGGCATTTTGCATGACGTTGTATTTTTCGGCGATGTCTCGGATCGGCCGGAAAAACATCCGCATATAGGAGATGAAGGCGACCAGCGATCCAAGGGTGACGGTTTCTGCCAGTACGCCCCGGCCGCCGGCGTAAATAACCACGGCCACCGCTGCGGCTCCGAGCACCTCGATGACCGGCATGAATACCGCAAAAATCCGGATCTGCTCCATGCCGGCGAGGAAATTGTCATGGTTGAGGGTTTCGAACCGCCGATAGTTTTCCCGCTGCTGCCCGAAGAGCTGGATGACGGCGATGCCCCCAATGGTTTCCGAAAACCGGGTGTTGATTTCAGCCAGACGGATTCGCAGGATCCGGAAGATGTCCCTGGCCATGGAGGAGAATTTAAACGAGGCCGCCGCCACGAACGGCAGCACGATGAAGGTGATCAAAGCCAGCTTCACGTCGAGGCCCAACAGCACCACGGCGATGCCGACCAGCAGAAACAGATCCTTGAAAACGAAGACGACCACCGAGGTAAACAGTTCGTGCATGTTTTGCACGTCGTTTGTGAGCCGGGTGACGAGCCTGCCCACAGGGTTTCGGGTGAAAAATGAAATCGACAGATGCTGGATATGGGAAAACAAGGCCATGCGAAGGTCGTGAAGGATCCGCTGGCCCCCGTACTCCAGGATCATGACCTGGAGAAAATTCAAAGCGAAGTTGGCCACCACCATGGCCAGGAGTACTGCAGCGGCAAGGGCGATGCCTGAAAAGTCCCGGCTCCGGAGTGCCGCCAGCTCTTCTTGATTCAACGCAGCAAGAGATTCGAACCGGATCTCGGCTGTGCTGCTGCCGTCGATGGTGAAAAGATCCGGATGCCGTTTGACCACCTGCGCCGGTTTCGAACGGGAAATGTCGACGCGGTAGGTCCGCGCCTTTTTGCCGCTCGGCTCCTGCCCCGAGCCGGCCACCGGCGGCACGATGTACCGGTCGATGGCGATCTTGGTCACGTAGGGAAGGGCCAGGTCCAGCAAAGTGATGAGCACCACCAGGACGATGGCGGCGGCAAACAGGCGGCGGTATGGCCGGGCAAAAGGGATCATACGTTGCAGAAGCCTCAGGTCATAGGGCTTGCCCAGCTTTTTTTCCTCGAAGTCGCCGTAGTCGAAGCGCATCAGAATTCCTCCTCCAGTTGCTGGAGTCGGAAGGTGCGGGCATAAAAACCGCCGGTGGCGGCCAGCGCCTCGTGGGTGCCGCTTTCCTTGATGCGGCCCGCGTCCATGACCAATATCCGGTGGGCGAACCGCAAAGCGGCCAGCCGGTGAGAGGCGATGATCACCGTGCGGCTGCGGGCGATTCTTTCCAATGAGCCGACGACGGCTGCTCCGGTGTCGGTGTCGATCTGACTGATCGGGTCGTCGAGAAGGACCATCGGTGCTTTGCGCAGCAGGGCCCGGGCCAGGGCGACCCGCTGCTTCTGGCCCCCCGAGAGCATCACGCCCCGTTCGCCCACCAGGGTGTCGAAGCCGTCGGGCAGTGTTTCCACCGTGGAGAGCAGCGCCGCGTTGCGGGCGGCCTGGTGCAGCTCTTGTTCGGAGGCCTTCCGGCCGGCAAGGATGTTCTCCCGAAGGGTTCCGGTAAAAAGAAACGGTTCTTGGGGAACAAAGGCGATCTGCTTGCGTAAATCCTTCAGCCGAAGACCGCGGAGGTCCTGGCCGTCTATCAGGATCCGCCCCCGGGTCGGATCATAGAGGCGCGGAATCAAGGAAAGAAGGGTACTCTTGCCGCTGCCTGGAGGACCGACGACGCCCAGGGTTTCTCCCGGCGCCACCGTAAAGTCGATCTCTTTCAAGGCCTCGTCGCCGCTTTTCGGGTAGGCGAAAGAGACCGCCTGAAACCGGATTTTCCCTTCAGTTGGTCCCAATGGCGCCGCCCCCGGCCGGTCCACGATGTCCGGAGCCGTGGACAGGATCCGGTCGATCCGGTCCAGGGAGGCTTTACCCCGCTGGATCAGGTTCGCAACCCATCCCATGGCCATCATGGGCCATGTCAGCAGGCCGATGTAGCTGATGAACGCGACGAATTCGCCCGGCGAGATCGTGAAATCGAGGGTTTGCCGGCCGCCGAGGAATAGAACGATCACCATGCTCAGGTTCGAAAAGAACATCATCATCGGAAAAAAGAGGCCGGTGATGCGCACCAGTTTGAGATTCCTGGAGATGTAGGTCTCCGATACCGTCCGAAGCGATTCGGTGGATCGTTCTTCGCCGGTGTAAGCCTTGATAATACGGATTCCGGCCATCCGTTCCCGAACGACTTCGGTCATCTCCGAAAAGGTCTCCTGGGTCTGCTGGTAGAGCCGGTGCATTCTTCGACTCAGCAGTCGGGTGGTCAAGACGATCATCGGCATGGGAATCAACACAAAGAGGGTCAGATTGACGTTGATCGCGGCCATGAACCCGACTGCGGCGGTGCCCAGCACGACGCCGTCGGTGAGGGCCACCATCCCCATTCCCGTGGCCATGCGGACATGCTGGACGTCGTTGGTGGCATGAGCCATCAAGTCGCCGGTCTTGGTCCGATCGAAGTAGGCGGCCGACAGGGATTGAAGATGAGAAAAAAGCCGGTTCCGAAGCGCCTCTTCCACCACCCTGGATGTGCCGATCAGACACCTTCTCCAGACGTAGCGCAGTACCCCGATTCCGACGGCGATGGCAAGGATTTGGAGGGCATAAACGGCCAGGCCGGATGGATCGACGGAAATGGCGGTCAGGTCGTCCACCGCGGCTTTGATCACCCGGGGAATGATCAACTGGAGAATGTCTACCGCCACCAGGCAAAGCAGGCCCGCCAGGATCGTCAGGCGGTTTTCTTTAAAGTAGGGGGTGATCAGGCGAAGCGAGTTCACGGCATCAGCGGGGGACCGATTTGGAAGCGTTCGCACCGCATTTCCGGTGCATCGGGACGGTTCGCGTTATCTGTAAATTCCAGGATGAGGAGTTCTTACACCGAAACCGGCCGCGGGTCAAACGGGCATCTCGCGCAGAGCCGCAGAGTCGCAAAGAAAAAAAATTTAAAAAAGCGCTCTGCGCCTCTGCGCGAGAAAACGGGTTTTTCCAGCCGTTGATTGCCGAAAGCACACCCTATGGGAGTTGGACGCAAATTGACTTTGAGGGGGGGCATTGTTATGATCCCAGCCATGAAAACAGGTAATATTATCGAATACATCGACCGCCAGCGAATTGTCTGCGCGGTCGTGCTGGAGATCAACAACCAGCGGCTGCGTCTGCTCACCGAGGGCAACCGGGAAGTGAAGCTGCCGGCCGCCAGGGTGCTTCACTCCGGGCAAAACGGGCTGGATCTGGCTGCGGGAAGAGACGCGCTGGTGGCGATGCTCCGGCAAAAAGCGGCCCGCCGAAAAGCGCTGAAGGAAAAAGTGTCCGTACGAGACCTGTGGGAGGTTCTCAACACCGAACAGGAGCTGATCGACCTGGACACCATGACCGCTTTTTGTTTTCCCGACACGCCCACAGACGATCACGCCGCTGCGGTACTGCGCGCATTTTTCGACAACCGGTGCTACTTCAAATTCCAGCCGGACGGGTTTTTTCCCTATACCGAGGCGCAGGTGGAAAAAATGCGCAAAGAAGCACGGGAAGCCGAGCGAAGAACCCGTCTGATCGAGGAAGGAGGCCCCTGGCTGAAGGGGGCCGTGGAGAGAAATTTTTCGGAAACGCCTTCGGATGAAGTGATCGAGATTCTTCGTTCCCTGTACCTGTATGGGAAGGAAAGCCCTTGTTACGGGATCGGCCGTGCGATTCTTGCCAGGGCGAAATTGGCCGATTCAGAGGATCTGTTTCCAGTACTGGTGGGGCTGGGGATCTTCGAAGTAGATGAAAACGTAGACCTGATCCGGCTGGAGATCCCCGCTGCCTTTTCCCCGAAGGTGGATGCCCATACCGAGAAACTGGTGCAGCAGGCAGACCGGTCCGGCGGTGATGCGTTTCGAAAGGATCTGACCGATTTGCCGGTGATGACCATCGACGGACAGGCAACCCTTGATTTTGACGATGCCCTGAGCGTCGAAACGGACGGAAAGCACATCCGCCTCGGCGTGCACATCGCCGACGTGGGGGAGTTGATCCGCCGCGGTGACCCGGTGGACCGGACGGCTCTTAATCGGGCGAGCTCCATTTACATGCCGGATTCGAGGATCCCCATGCTCCCCCCGATGCTGGCCGAGGGGCTTTGCAGTCTCAAAGCAGGTCAAAGCCGCCCCGCCATCACCCTTTTCGTCGAGCTGACCCCTGCGGCTGAAGTCCTCGATTTTACGGTCCTGGCCAGCCGCATTCGTGTCGGCTCCCAACTCACCTACTTTGACGTGAACCAGATGGCGGAAGAAAACGAGAACATCCGGCTTCTTCACCGGCTGGCTTCCGGCTTCCGCCGGCGCCGGCTCGACGCCGGCGCACTTCAGATCAGCCTCCCGGAAATTCATGTGTGGATCGATCGGGACGCTCAGGTCCGGGTCAACCAGGTGAACCGGGAAAGCCCCGGAAGAATGCTGGTAACGGAGCTGATGATCATGGCCAACTGGTTGACGGCCCGGTTCCTGAAGGAAAATCGGCAGCCGGCCGTCTTTCGCAGCCAGCCCGCCCCCCGCGAAAGGCTTTTAAAGGGAGAAGAAGGGAGCCTGTTTCAAAACTGGATGCAGCGAAAGCTGCTCAGTCGATTCGTTCTGGGCACCGGTGCAGAGCCCCATGCGGGGCTGGGACTGGATGCTTACGTGACGGCGACCTCCCCGATCCGCAAATACTACGATCTGGCCACCCAGCGCCAGGTCAGGGCCTTGTTGGGATTGGAGACGCCCTACACGGCAGATGAGATCGAGACCCTCATCCAGGAGCTCCAGGAGCCGATGGCCCGGGTAGGCAGGGTCCAGTTCCGGAGACACCGGTATTGGATGCTCAAATCCTTGGAGACGCGCATCGGGGAAAAGGCCGAGGCGATCGTTCTTTACAAGAAGCGCAGCAGCTATCAGATCCTTCTCACCGATACGCTGATCGAATGCGATCTCCCGGCATCCCGGGGACTCACGCTAAAGCCGGAAGACCTCGTCCAGGTGACCTTCCAGCGGGTCGATGCCAGGAAAGACGTGCTCAATGTATATTTGGGGTAGGCTGCGGAAGGGTTGACTGGTCGATTGGTTAATTGGATGCCAGTGTTTTTTTCTTGACACCGTAAGAAGACATCTCATTCACTGCGAAGCCTGGCGGCGATCCCTTCCGACTTGACCTTTCAACTATTTGACCCATCAATCCTTTTGGGGCCGGCTCAACCGGCTAACCGGTGGAGACATAAGGGACAAGCGCTTCGACAAAGTGTTCGGCCATGATGCGATAGCCGCCGGCGTTGGGATGAATCGTGTCGCTCATGAGAGATCGGTTGCCCAGGATCCCCTCGTAGACGTTTTCAACCAGAACGGCGCCGGTGTCTTTTGCCAGCGTCCGGTACCGCTGCGAAAAGCCGCGATCCCAGAAAGGGATCGAAATCCCTCCCAGCACCACCAGTGCCCCGGCGCCCTGAATCCGCTCGACCACGATTTGCAGGTTTTCAAAGGCGGCGTCGGCCGAAATCCGGTTTTTCAGGTCGTTTCCGCCCAGGGTGAGCAAAACGATCCCGGGCGAGCGGTCCAGGACGTCTCTTTGAAGCCGCAAAAGAGCCGAAGCGGTGGTGTCGCCGGGGACTCCTGCGTTGACCACCGGCCGGTTCAGAATTCGTGAAAGCTGGGCGGGATAGCTCATGTTCTCCGGTGCGCCGGTGCCGAAGGTGAGGCTGTCGCCGAAACAGATGATTTTTTTGCCGCCGGCCAGATAGTCCACCGACGGGGGCGCGGGGCGCAGCGCATAGAAGGCGACTGCGGCTGCCAGGATGATCCCGGCAATGACAAGGCCCTTTTTCATGGGATGTCCGGCTCACCAAGCGATTCGGCGAATTCTTTTCCGGCGGCCCGCGCCTGTGCGAGGTGTTCGGGGTGTTTCTGGACGTCTCCTTCGAAGTCAAGGCCCCGGTAAAGGAGCTTTTGATCGAGGCCCATGTCGAGCACGTCGAAAAAATACCGCACGGTGAGCAGGATTCCCTCAAAGAGCTTTTTGCCGCCCGTGGCCCCGACGCCGATGTACATTCCCTTTCGCCGCCGTATCTTTTGACCCGGGGGGATCCGATCGATCCAGTATTTCTTGACCCAGAGCGACTGGCAGCGGTCCATCAGGATCTTGGTGTGGGCGCTGACCGTGTAGAAAAAGACCGGCGAGGCCAGCATCAGGCCCCGTGCGGCCAGCAGATGCTCGCTGACCCATTGAAAATCGTCTTCGATGACGCACCGCCCGTCCTTTTTGCAGCCGTAGATTTCCAGGCAGGGAGACATCTTCAAGTCCCGCAAAACGATTTCTTCTACCTGTGCACCGGCGTCCCGGGCGCCGGAAACCGCTTCCTTGAGCAGGCTTGCCGTGTTTCCCCTTCTTCTGGGACTTCCGTAAACGGCTACGATATCGGGCATGAACAGCTTCCTATCTTTTCTCAAACCTGTTTGTTTCGCGATTTTTCCGGGTGTGTTCCGGATCGAAAATCCGGCCGTGCATGGCGATGTAAACTCCGGCCGGCAGAATCTGCACGGCCGCAAAGGCACAGCCGATGTTGAAGGCTGCATCGCTGGACTTGAAACGCGCCGGTGCCATAGCCCCGGTCAGGACGATGGTCTTGCCGGAAACGGCGCGAAGCTCCAGGGCGGTGGCCACCATGGTGTCGGTGCCGTGGGTGATCAGCACCTTTTCCGCCGCGGCCTGCCGGATGCGTTCGAAAAGCTGCCGCCGGTCTTCAGCCTTCATTTCGAGGCTGTCTTTTTTCATCAGCGATTCGATGCGGTAGTCGACTGAAACGTTCGCCTCTTGAAGGATGTCGGCGATCTTCGGCGCTCCCACCTCGTAGCGGCTCTTTCGGTCGAAGTACTCCTTGTCGATGGTTCCGCCGACGCTGAAAATTTGAATTTCCATAAGACTTGTCTTTTCAGCCTGGGAAAACGGAAAAACTTGCAAAAAGCCGAGTTTTTCAACCCGCCTCGGTTTTACACCCCCTGCATGCGATTATCGGTGTATACGTGAATCTTCGCGGATGGGAGAAATACTGTTTGAATTCCGAAAGAAACCCCTCGAATCGATCTTCGTATTCCGCGAAGGGGTACCCGGAATTTCTGGCCGCGATCTCCACCTTCTTTAGCCAGTTGTATTCGTCGGACCGGTTGAGGCGGCCGAATATGAGGTGATGAGCCGACAGCATGACGTCGATCCCGCGGTACTCCAAATCGTATAAAAAACTATACAGCTTTCGGCCGACATAGGGGTCGAAATCGGCGCGGGTTTGAAGCGACTCCATCACTCCGAAAAGAGACGTTTCCAGGCTGCCGGGCATGCCGTAGTGGCTCAAACAGTTGTAATCCAGATCGATCAGACATAAAATTCCGCCCGGTTTAAGAATTTTTGATATGTTTTCAACGAGCTGGAAACTCGATGATCGATGATGCTCCAACACGAACCGGACCCAGACAAAATCAAACGATCCAAGATGGGCCAAGGGCTTTCGGATGTCTCCGAGCGCGAAATCCAAACTCTGGTGCCGGTAGTGGGTGCTTGCATGGTCAATCCGCTGCTTGGAGATGTCGATTCCCATCACCGCGCCGTTTGGCTGTACCAACTGATTCAGGTAGAAGGATGTTTTGCCGGGACCGCAGCCGAGATCGGCCACACGCATTCCAGGCTTGATCCCGGCCCACAGCGCCTGGTTCTGCAGGATGTCAGGATCGGTTTTGAGGTCCAGTCGAAGGGCCTCTTCTTCTCCTTCCATGATGTATAGGGCGTCAGACAAAAATTTACTCCGCCGGGAGGCTTATGCGAGCTTGTCGAGATAGGTGTCCATGTCGAGCGATTCGTAATAGGACAAAGCCGGTATTTTCAGCACGTCTGTTGCAAAGGCGAACACCTGGTCAAAATCAAACTCGAGTTTGGCTTTTTCATAGTAGCGGCAAAATATCCGCTTCGGGCGAAACTCTTTGTAGCGGCAGGGAGTTGAAGCCAGGGGAATCCGGGCGTGTTCAATCAGCTCGAGAATCTGCTGATCGTTGTAAGAGATAAGCGGCTTGAATATCTGCAAACCGTTTTTCAGACGAATCAGGGGGTAGAAGCGCTGTGAGGTCTCAAGAAAACGGTTGTCGGGTTTCTTTCCATTTGCAGCGACGGCTCCCGGTTCTTCGGCATAGTAGCCGTTGAGAATGTGTTCCAGCGTTGCACTGACCAGATCCCACAACGAATAACTCATCATGAGGACCACAGAATGCGGTTTTCCGAAGATCGCTTGTCCTTTCTCGATGAGAATGCGTTTCTTGGCCCGGTTGCAGACATGGCAGGGATTCGCGTCGTTTGCAATCCCGGGCTCCAATTCTTTGTCCGAGGTGGCTGTGTTGTGCCAATGGATGCGGACTCCCTGTTGCTGCCAGTAGTCCTCCAGTTTTTGGACCTCCGGTTCGGGAAAAACATGGCGGGGGAACTTTACAGCGTGGGGTTGGATCTCGAAGTTGAACTCCAGCGACGCTCGGTGGAGGAGATACAGGCCGGCTGAAGAATCTTTGCCGCCCGAGAAGGTCAGAATGATTTTCTTGCCCGCAAAGCCTCGTATTGCAGACAGGTGGTCTGTTTTCCATGTCGAATAGCGAATGGGGTCTGCCATGTAGGGGATGGGTAGGTGCTTTTGAGTTTCTGTTTGAAGGGCCTGCCTGTTCAAGCCGTTTCTTTCCGGCTTTGCGAAAACGTCGCAGTCTCTTACTGCATCTGTCTTCTTGTGTCAACCGCTCCAGGAAATGACAGAAAAACTTCAGGCATTTCGAATCGCTATGCCTAATGCTTCTGCAGAGAGATGACCTTTTCCCCGCCCGGCGATGCATTGCTCATGCCTTTGCTCTCGCGATAGCGGAGGAAGGCATCTGCCACTTCTTGATCGAAATGGGTTCCCCTTCCTTCTATCAGCATGAGTGTGGCCACGTCTTGGGACATCGGCTCCCGGTAATGGCGTCTGGAAGTGACGGCCTCGAAAAAGTCCGCCACGGCGATGATTCTTGCACCGAGCGGGATCTGCTCTCTTTTCAACCCGTTTGGATAGCCGCTGCCGTCGATCTTTTCATGATGGGACCCGGCGATGCGCGGCACTTCCCGGTAAATTCCGTCGAAGTGAATTCTCTCCAAAATTTCCTCTGTTTTTCTCGCGTGCTCCTTTACCAGCTCGTATTCGGCCACCGACAGACGGCCGGGTTTTTTGAGTATGGAATCGGGAATTCCGATCTTGCCGTAATCGTGGAGCAGGGCGGCCACACGGATCATCTCCCGGTATTCCCGGTCGATTCCCATCTCCTCGCAGATGCCCACCGCATATTCGGTCACTTTTTCGGAATGGCCCGCGGTCATCGGATCCCGGGCTTCGATGCTGGCCACCAAGGCCGCTAAAATGGCATGAAAGGTTTCGGTCTTGCTTTCGAGCAGCTCGGCGTTTCGAAGACTGATGCCGATCACCGGGGCAAGCCCCATGAGCAGGCTCATGTCGCTGTTCGCCAGCGGCTTTTCAGACCTGATGTTGTCTACGGTCAGAATGCCGATCGATTCCCCGTCGCAGACGATGGGGCAGCAGATGAATGCCCGGGCCCCCATTTTCCGCGCAAACCGAAGGCTTTTGGGAGAGAGGGTGTCTTCGATTTCATCGTAGTCGTTGATGAGAAACGGTTTTTGCTCTTTGAAGGAAACCACGAAAACCCCTTTGGAGGTGGGGTTGTCCAGCCGAAAGGTCGTGCTTTTCAGCAAAATATACTGTTCTTTGGTGTAGCCGAACCCGGCGCGGAACTCGAGATGGGTTTTGTCTTTATTGCACAGCATCAGCAGGCCGCGGTCGTGGCCGAGCAGTTCGACCGAAATCCGGATGACCTGCTCCAGCACGTCGTCGATCCGGGTCTGTCGGCTGATCACCTGGCCGATTTCGTTGACCATGAGCGCGTTTTTGTAGTTGATTTCCATCTGGTCGAGGAGCTTTTCGTTCGAGATCCAGAGATTGCTGAGGCTCGATTGAAGCTCGTTTTTTTCGATGTTGGCAAGGAAGCAGGACAAAAGGAGCCCCACCATGACAAAGGCCGTCGAAAGAAGGATGAAAAGATGAAGTGATGGGTGCCATAGGCAGGCAATAGGAATGGCCAAGGCCAGTCCGAGACTCCATTGACGGGCGATTTTCAGTTTGGATGAAAGCGACCAGTCCCAGGAGATGATATACCGGCACCGAGGATCGCCCTTGAATATGCACTCTGGGTGCTCGATATCGGCGAATCGGTTGGTGAACAAAAATGTCACGGCTTCGAAAAAACCGATTCTGTTTTCACATTGAAACGGCTGCTCCTGGATCCCCTCTTTCGGTGTTACCGTGATTTCCGCCCGGTTGCTGGCCAGCATCTTCGATTCAACGTGGCAGGACCGGGTGAAGTTTTCCATCGCGCGGCTGATGCTCTCATAAGCTTTTGCCGGGTTGACCAACCCCAGCATGTACTGCCGCATGACTCCGACCGCTTCCGGCGAGGCGGCGGATCGACCGGCCTCCCGCGCAATGCTCATGGTGCCGGTAAGAACTCTTAGCTTTTTTTGGAATCGGTTGATCTGTTCCTGGGTGAACCAGTGGTTTTGGTCGGCCACCTCGTAAGAACGCATTCCGGCAAACTCGAGCAACTCGCGGATATTGACGGAAGGGTACTGCCTCTTGAGAAACTTGAGGTAGGTGTCGATAATCCGACTGTTATAGAGGGGTTTCGTATCGGTTTCCGTCAAAACAACATTTCCCTTTCTGTCAGGAGACCTCACACCTGTTTATTTAATGAACCGCAGCATTCGATTCAACTGCCTGAAATAGTGATCGGAAAAACATATTTTCATAATCCAAAGATTATATCGCTTTTCTATATTGATCCTAAGGTGTTCCGGGCATGTATCCGGATATACCAATACGGGGATTTCGGCCAAATCATAAAGTTCGGCCACGTGGTGAAGGGTTCGGTCCAGGACATCTCTGGTCAGGGCCTCCGGCTCTATGGCGATGATGTTGACCGCACTGGTCAAATCGGAAAGATTTATTCCGATATTGGACTGATTGGCCATGATCAGGGCCCTGATCAGGCCGTTTTTTTTCAAAGAAAAGACATAGCGCTCCCGCCGAAAACCGAGCCGGTGATATTCTTCGCTCAAAGCCGACATTTCCAGTTTCTGGGAAACCAGATCCAGGGCGTCGGTCATCAAGCCGCCGGACCGTTCTTCGTAAAAGCACCCGAAGATCTCCAGGTCTTCGGTGCCGGTTTCCTCGAGCTCCCAGCCGGGGGGCAGCGGGCGCTGATCCACTGGTTTTTTCCGGTAATGGTAATAGGCGAGACAATCCATGGAGCAGCCTTTGGGATTTGCGATGTTTTTCGCGATGCGGCCGAAGACCCGGGCCGGAAATTTGTTTTCCGGCCGGAAATAGCAGATCAGGTAGTCCATGTGGATGGCTTGCAGGCGGTGGCAGTTATAGCCGAAGTGGCCGATCTGTCTGAGCACTTCCAACCCCGCACGGGGAGATACCAACGTATTGCCGGCATGGTGATGGATCATCCAGGCGTCTTGGTAGAACCTGAGCATGGCGATATGGCCGAGAATCTTCGCCCCTTCCTGGTAGGTAAAATGCCGGGCGATCGTCGACGGCCGGTTGTATAGCTTTTCATAGGTACGCTTGATCCGTTCCTTGTTCTCCCGGAGAAAGACGTATTTTTCGGGATAGATAAAACCGGTTTCAAAAAAGAAGTCCCACAGGACATCGAGGTCCACCTGGTTGCAGACATAGCAGTTCTGATTATCGGCATGGTTGATCAGCGCCATCAGTTTCGTGTGATCTTCGATGCGGATATCCAAAACGGCAAGCCCGCAAAGAACTTTCCCGTTCTTATCGTTTTCATCATCGCCGCGGAGGGTCCGGTAGACCACCTGGGCCTTGCAGGAAAACTGGAACATGCCGGCGAAATCGAGCTTTACCGAGGGGATGATCAATCCTGCCGGCAGCGCCGACTCAAAGGAGACTTCTTCCACGCAGAAGCCGGCGCCGGAAACATCCACCACCGAGCACTGGATGGGGGCCCCGGAAAACGGATGCCTGAAAAAAAGATGGGGTGAAGGGACAAGCCTGTGGCGCTCGCTTCGAAACTCCCTGTGTTCAAACCGCCGAAGCCGATCGGCGCTATGCTCGAGGGTAAAGGTGCCCCGGGAGCCTTCGATTTTTTGGTCTATGATTCTGCATTCACCGGTATACAGGGTCTCGTCGTTATTGTTGAAGATTACGTGAACCGGACTTTCGTTTTGAATCCATTGAAACGTTTGAGGGGGGGGCGCGGTCAGGTCCACGACAAAGCGGGTGGCATGGAACCGGTGGAGTCTGCCTCGAAGGTGGGCGCCGTGCTGGAAGAGCTGGGCTTGGATGCCGTGGCATGGCAGGTCGATGTCTTTTTGGCTGATGGTTTCGATGCCGTGTTCCTGCAGCCGAAACAGCATGCCGGTTTCATTGATGTCGACCAGTTCCGGTGCGAATCGGATCTCCCGGTTTGCCGCCTCGAGGCTGAGGTGGGAAAAGATATAAAAATTCAGGCGCGGCAGAACCGATTCCGGTTGTTCCCACAAACACTTCAGGTGTTCATCGCAGCAAGGCTGCGGTTTGACGGCTACCGAGATTTTTCTGCGGTTGGCACTGTGGTGAAAAACGGCGCTGATGGCGCCATCCTGGAAGTTGATGAAATTGAGTCGGTTGATCAGCTGCCGGCGGGTGATGGCCTTGGGGGGACCGGCTGCTTCACTGGCATCGATCGGGATGACATTGGAGGATTTTTTTGGCTCGCTCATGTTCCGACACCTCGATTCGGTCCGGACAAGGGAGAAGCCTTTCCTTCGGGAACAAAATCACTGCAAATCCCGATGCTCAGGAATTAAGGCATTGCACTCCGGTAGTCGACCGTCCCTTGGTTAAAAATTGTTATCATGAAAGTCAATCATATACAACGTTCTTTCCCGGGTTTTCGGCAGCAGCGTGCATTGTTTCTCGTGCAGAGCTGCAGGCAAAACTGGGCACCCTGATTTGGTACGATTTGTCTTGACCCGAATGGCGATATTCAATATACGCATCTTTTGCCGTAAACCGGGTTCAATAAATATAGTGGGCACTATGGGCATTCAGGAAAGAAAAGAAAAGGAAAAAGAAAGGCGGCGCCAGCAGATCATGGTTGCGGCCAAGCGGGTGTTTTCCACCCGAGGATTCAGCCGCGCCACGATGGAGGACATTGCCCGCGAGGCGGAATTAAGTCCGGGAACACTGTATCTTTATTTTAAAAACAAGGATGAGTTGTATGCCTCGCTGTCCCTGAGGGTTTTGCAGTACCTGCTGATTCGGCTCGAACACGTGAAAAAGGAAAAAAACCTGGCGGCCGAAGAAAAGCTCAAGCCCCTGACCGAAGCCCTCTACGATGTATATACCTTCGATCCGCTTACGATCATCAACATGTTTCACTTACAGTCGAGCGAAACCCTCAAGAACCTCTCGACGGAGTTGATGGACGAAATCAAGGCGCTTTCAAAGAGGGCCATCGGTATTATCACGACCCTTTTCCAGGAAGGAATCGATGAGGGCCGTTTCATCGATCGAAATCCGGTGGCGCTGGCCGACATTCTCTGGTCGCTGTTTTCCGGAATCGTATTGTGGGAAGAGAGCAAAAAGATCGTCGACGGCCGAAAAGATTACCTGAAGCCGACCCTCGATATGGGATTTGAAATTTTCTGCCGGGGGATCCGCTCCGGCTCGAAATAGACCGCCGCTGAAACATCCATCTGCCCTTGCCGGGGCAGGAAAAAGAGCGCCCCCGGGAGGGCCTTTTCGTCGGCCGGCCCCCAGAGCTGCTGCAAGCCGGAACCGGTCACGCTTTTGCCCGGGCGCATGTCGAGGTACAGCAGATACTCGATGCCCTGTGCGCGTATTTCCGCCGGCGGCGCTTGCTCGGATATCGGAACGATTTTTATGTCGGGCCGGCGCAGCAGCAGCGGGTAGAGCCGCTCCGGCCGCGAGAAAAACACCCCCACCGACCGGCCCGGCCGAATCAGATCAGAGAGCAGCAAAAGCCGGTCGTCTCCAAAGAGCCGCCGCCCCTCGCCGGTATGCCATCGATCTTCCCCCAGCCGGTGCCAGAAGCCCCGGCGGGTAAGAATCCGCAGCGATTGTGCGTCGATGACTTCATCCGGTCCATACACCGCCGCTATCCATCCCCCATAGCCGACGGCCGGACTAGCCGTGTTAAACAGGCCGGCATATACGATCAAGGAAAGACTGAGTCCCTGCAGGACATGTCTGCCGATCGTCGTCAGACGCCACGGCGGAAGAAAAAATGCGACAAAAAACCCGCCGCATACGAAAAGAAATGTGAAATGCCGGGCATTTCCGGGTTGCCAGGCCGGCACCAGGGCGATCAGGTAGCCGTAGACCGCCAGCGCCAGAGCGATGGCCCTGATCCGCCGGGGCCCGCGCCACAGGGCATAGGCCAAGGCCGGAAGCACGAGCAAAAAACCGAATGGACCGAACCAGGCCAGGGTCCCGTCCGGCAGCCACCGGATCTGGAAAGGGGCAACAGCTCCGGTCTGGCCGAGGAGCGGGGCCGCCAGCCAGCCATAGAGGCCTTCGATTGCCCCTATCGGACTGAATCCGAACATCCATCGGCCGGCATGCTCGATGGGCAGGGTCAGGTGGATCGATTCCAGCCCGTAGCGGATCAGATTGGCCAAGGCTCCGGCCAACCCCCCGGTATTCGGCGCGATGACGGCGGCGAGCGGCTCCCTGTCTTCGATTGCCCGGACAAGTACCCGCCATAGCTGGGAGAAAACCAAAGCCGCCGCCGCCGCGAAAAGACGTTTCCGCTGGTCCGCAAGCACACCCCACCAGACTCTTCCGCCATGGCGCCGGTAAAGGAGCAGGACTGCCAGTACCGCCAGCACCAGCGGAAAGGTCAGGGACATCTGTCCCCCGGAGATCGAAAAGAGCAAAAAAAGGCCTGCCAGGATCAGGTCGCTGCCGTTGGGCCTTTCCAGAAGCCGATAAAGGGACATCAAGAAAAGAAGTGCAGATGCCGCCGCCAGCAGCTCAACACCGGGCCCGGATGCCTGAACCACCAACCGGGGAAAGCTCAGGACCACCAGCGCCGTTGTAAAGGCCGTGGGGGGCCACGCATAGCGCCGCGCCAGGGCGTAGGTGGCAAACCCAATGGCCAGGTAGGCCGTGAATCCGAAAAGACCAAGGCCGCGATCCGTTCCGGCCCGCAGCACGAGGTGAAACAGGATCGGGCCATTGAGCGATTCTGCCAGCGGATCGATCTGGCGGCCGCCGCCAAAGGGATCGGCCGAAAAGAAGGTTTGCCGATTTTCCAGAAATGCCATGGAGGCAAGATCGTCCCAGGAAGCAAGCCCCGCCGGCAAAGCCACGGCCTGGAAAAAAAGATACGCTGCGGCCGCTGCGGTGACAAACGCCACCGGTGGGTGAGCGCGGATTCCGCCGCCAATTGCGCCGGCCGCATCTTTGAAAGTCCCTTTGTGCTGGAAGACGGCTTTGAGCCCCAACAGAACAGCACCGATTTCAAAGGGAATCGATGCCCAGGGGCGTCCGGTGAGAAACGCGAGCTGAAAAAGTCCCGAAAGAAACATCAACGGCAGGATCAAGGCGCAGGCTGCGGCTTCGGCATCGGTTCTTTTCCGGCTGCGGAAAACGGCAAAGACGGCCAGGGAAAGCACGGCGATTTCGGCTGCGGTGACGGCGGCGGCGCCGACGGCCATCGCCTCTGTCATGGCTCCCTCTGCAGAAAAGACGGCGCTTCTCATGAATCGAGGCCCCGTGCCATCATCCGGAAGCCTCTTTTTCTTTTTTCTTCAGGTAGTCCACGATTTCCTGCATGAAGTCGCGCATGTCTACGGCCAGGCGCCGGCACTCCTGGCAGTATACTTTTTTCCGCATCTTTGCGTGGGCTTCCATCTGATGCCGATACCAGGGGATGTACGGCGATTCCTGGCAGAATTTTTTTCCGGTGTATTCGGCGATGGGGCATCCGATGCAGACCAGTACGTAGAACAGGCGGCACGGCGGGCAGTCGAGCACCCCGCTGTCTGCCCCCTTTCCTTCGATGATTCGATTCCACTTTTCAACGGAGGCTTCCATAATCCTGATTTTATTCACTTCCAGCCGCCTTCCTTGGTCAAGGATTTCCAAAACCGCCTCTGGACCTCCACGCAGCGGGTCATGGCATATCGAATTTTTCTGCGGTCCGCCGAACGGGCCAGCGATATCGGATCGGTGACGGTCTGCCCGGCCATCTCCGCGAGAACGGACCGGACCGAGGCGGCGAGCACCTTGGGTTCGTATCCCCCTTCGAGCACCAACGCGATGCGCTTTTGGCAGCATTGGCGGGCAATGTCCATCAGACAGCGGGTCATCGCAGCAAAACCGCGTTCGGTGATGGCCATTCCACCGAGCGGATCGTTTCTGTGGTTATCGAAGCCTGCAGAGACCAGCACCAGGTCGGGAGCGAACTCCAGGGCGATGGGCGTCAGAATCTGCAAAAAAAGCGCGGCATATTCACTGTCGCCGAATCCCTTGGGAAGCGGAAGATTGACCGTGTAGCCTTCGCCGGGGCCGATTCCCGACTCGGTAAAAAAGCCGGTTTTGGGAAAATGGGGGTACTGGTGGATTGAGAAAAAAAGCACGGTCGGGTCCTGCTCGAAAATGTGCTGGGTGCCGTTGCCGTGGTGGACGTCCCAGTCGACCACCAGCACCTTGCCGAGGCCGAGATGCCTGCGGGCAAAAGCGGCGCCGATGGCCGTATTGTTAAAGATGCAGTAGCCCAGCGCCCGGCTTTTTTCTGCGTGATGGCCCGGGGGCCGCACCAGGGCAAATGCATGGGACAGACCGCCTTCGACCACCCGGCTCACGGCTTCGATGAAACCGCCCGCGGCCAGTCGAGCGGCCAGGTAGGACCCTTTCGACACCTGGGTGTCCGGGCCGAGCATCCCATAGTCCCGCTGGGCGGTTGCGGCCACCTTGTCGATATATTCAGGGGCATGCACCAAAAGAAGCTCGTCTCGTGATGCCGGCCGCGCAAAAAGGGGGATAAGATCGCCGGAAGGGGGGCTGTTTTCGAGCATGTCGTAGACGGCGGCAAGGCGCCGGGCGTTTTCCGGGTGCCCGTTGTCGGTGAGATGGTCGAGGCAGCGGTGGTCGCAGACGATGCCGGTGGCGGTCACGGTCCACCCCTTTCCCGGTTCGCCCCGCCGGGTTTTGTCTCGATGCCGGCGGCCGGAATGTTTCCGGCCGGAACTGCCAGCACCGAACAGGGGGCCTTTCGCAGCAGTGCTTCCGTTATCGAGCCCCGCAGATATTTTTGGACCTTTCCGACGCGCCGAACGCCGACGACGATCAAGTCGGCCTTCCACTGACGGGCGTGAAGGGGGATCTGTTCTCCCGGGTGACCGGGCAATGCGGCGGCATCGGCCGAAACGTTCGGCGACGATGTACGCAGGACCATCTGCAAGAGACGGCCTTTCAGGGTTTCCTGGAGTTCTTGCTGCATTTCCTCGTACGGGCCTGTAGACAAATCGATCCCTTCGGCCGCGGGGGACTCGATGACATGCACCAGGCGGATATGGGCGTCGAAGGCTTCGGCCAGGGCCGCGGCGGTGGAAAGAACCGGTCGGAACTCCGGTGAAAAATCGCATGCCACCAGAATACGGCGAATCCCTCCCGGCGGGGGGCTTTCCCGGCGCGTGCCCCGGACCACCCACAGCGGGCAGTCGAGGGATCGCGCCATTCGCTCGACAACCGTTCCCAGCAGCATTCTTTTGATGCCGCTCAGCCCGTAGCTGGCGGCGACCACCAGATCGATCTTCTGCGATGCCACCACCGGCGCGAGGCTTTCCACCGAATCGCCGTAGCCGATCAACGGTTCCCAGTTCACTTTGCAGCCGGCCATGAGCGATTCGAGCCGGTGCCGGGTCTCTTCGATGTCGTCGTCGATGGTGCGCCCGGTAACGGAGACGTCGGTGGCGTACAAAAGGTCCCTGGTGGAAGGAACGGCGTGGAAGACCAGCATTCGGGCTCCAAAACGGCGGGATAGCCAGATCCCCCAGTCGATGGTGGATCGGAAGTGCTCGGAAAAGTCGGTAGCACAAAGAATGGTGTTCAGCATAGGATGCCGCCGGAGACTGTGGCCCAGCCGATTCCGTGTCCAACCGGAAGCCGTCCCCTGCACATGCATGCATCTTGAGTTTGGATACAGGACGACCAACATCTTTGAGGCCGCATGGATTCCACCGCGGAACAGCGGGACGAATGCGGGGCTGACAGGCAATGTATCCGAACCGAAAAGCCTTGTCAATTCGGCGTCGAAGATGACTGAATCAAAAAAGCCGGGTCAACTCATCGGCCTCAAACGTCGGCCAGAATGCAGGGGCGTCTTTGTCCACGGCTTCGACGCCCCGACCCGGGAAGAGCGCCTCACCGATGATGGCGGCTTCGATGCCGGCGGATTCAAGGGCGGCGTTCAGGGTTTCGGCCCGATCCGGCCGACAGGTGATCAGCAGGCTTCCGGAGCCGATCAATCCCAGCGGATCGATGCCGGTTGCCTGGCACAGCTGCCGGGTTTCCGGAAAGATGCGGAGCCGATCGACCTGCACCCGAAGGCGGTGGCCTCCGGCGGCAGAGAATTCCTCGACGGCCGTGGCGACGCCGCCCTCTGTAATGTCATGCATTGCGCTGACGCCGGCAAAGTCAGCCGCGATCCTGGCTTCGGGAAGAATGCTGATTTTGGATAGCAGGCCTGCGGCCGCCTGAACCGTTTCAGAGGCGATTCCCTGCCGCTCCAAGCGGTCGCCGAATTCCCGGGCGATAATTGCCGTGCCTTCCACGGCAATCCGCTTGGTCATCAAAAGGCGGTCGCCGCTGCGCATGTTTCGCTTGTCCACCAGACGGTTGGATTCGACGGTGCCGCAGAGCATTCCGCTGATCACAGGACGGTTGACGGCATCGGTGATCTCGGTGTGGCCGCCGCATAAAACGATGCCGTAGCGGCGGCAGGCCGTGTACAGGTCTTCCATCAGCCGGCGGACCATGGACGGCGTCGTGCCGGAGGGAAACAGCAGCGTCGTTAAAAACCACCGGGGTCGGGCCCCGGCGGTGGCGACGTCGTTGGCGTTGACGACCACGGCATATTCGGCAACGGCATCCGAGACCAGGGTGATCGGATCGGATTTGAGCACCAGCACCCCGTCTTTTACCGCCACTGCAGCGGTGTCTTGGCCGATGCCGGGACGAATCAGGATTTTTTCGGCCTCTTGAGGAAGGGCCTCAAGAAACGTCTCCAGCAGGTCGTTGGGAAGCTTTCCCCCGGAGATCGGCATGCCGAGCCTGGCCACGGCCATCAACTCCGAAAGGCGGGAGATCCGAAAGTCCGGTTCAATTTCAGGGCTTTCGCCGCGGTGGGACGAATCGATCAGAACCGTGACGGCGCCGGCCCGGCGGCCCGCTTCGATGTCGAAAACGAAATCGCCTGCGACGAGGAGTTCTTCCGGCTTGATTTTCCATCTGCGGGCCGCATGCAGGACGCCGTCCGGAGACGGCTTCGGGTTGGGCACGGTTTCCCGGGTGATCAACAGATCGAAGTCTTCCGGCCCGATGGCGTCGAACCGGGACATGGCGTGAAGAAGGGCGCGGCGGCTGTTTCGGGTGAGGATTCCAAGGGCCACGTGTTTGGCCTTCAATCCGGCGATGAGATCGGCGGCGTCTCCGGCCGGGGCCGATCGATCCGCTGCTTCGATCTCGAACCGATCCAGCGCCGCTTCCGCCTGCCTGCGGCGGTTCGGGTCGGTAAGCGATTGAATATATTCCAGCGCGGCGACATCTGCCGGACAGCCGATCTCCTTCTTTAATCCTGTCCAGTCATGATCGCCGGGTTGGGTCAGGGTTCCGTCAAAATCGAATAGAATCCCCCGGATCCGAAAGGCGCGAAACGTCATGGTAGAACCTGTTGTAGGAAAGATTCATTGCCGCGTTACCGCCGCCGCAATATTGATTACACGAGCACCGCCGCTGACCGGCGAGATTCAAAATTCAAGATTCAAGATTCTCCGGCGGGAGATTTATACGAATCTTTTGGTCTCAACCGGCC
>CAYPFH010000034.1:0-21343 GCA_964409825.1 uncultured Desulfobacterales bacterium
GGTCCCGGGCTGGAGGATTCTGGATAAGCCCATAACGAAATATCGTTTGCCCTCAGGCGCTTCGGCCTCAACGGCTGGAGAAGGCGCCGGCCGGCCCGGCCGGGGCCGGGTAAGAAACCGAGCCAGAGTCATGCACGCAAGAACACTGAAATCCGACGGCCTTCTTCTGCTGACCGCCATGATCTGGGGGTTTGCCTTCGTGGCCCAGCGGGTGGGGATGGATCATGTCGGGCCGTTTACCTTCAACGGGATCCGGTTTGCCCTCGGCTGCCTGGTGCTGCTGCCGCTGGTGATCAAAGGCAGCGGGCCGGCGGCGCTGCCCGAGGCACTGCGGCCGCCGTTGACCCGGAGGCAGCTGCTCGGCGGGGGGGCCCTGACCGGTTTGGCCCTTTTTGCCGGCGCCTCCTTCCAGCAGGTGGGGCTGGTCTACACCACCGCCGGAAACGCCGGTTTCATCACCGGACTTTACGTGGTCATCGTTCCCCTGCTCGGCCTGTTCTGGGGGCAGCGGCCCGGTGCTGGGACCTGGATCGGCGCTTTTCTCGCTGCATCCGGGCTGTATCTGCTCAGCGTCACCGCATCTTTTACCATTGCCTTCGGCGATCTTCTCGAATTGATCGGCGCCTTTTTCTGGGCGGGGCATGTGCTGATCATCGGCTGGCTTTCTCCCCGGACCAGCCCGGTGCGGCTGGCCTTTTTCCAGTATGCCGCCTGTTCGGTCCTGAGTCTGGCGACTGCCGCGGTTTTCGAGGAGATCACCTCAGTCGGCATCGCCGGCGCCTTCGTGCCGATTCTTTACGGCGGAGCGCTTTCGGTGGGAGTGGCCTACACCCTTCAGATCGTGGCTCAGCAAAGCGCCCATCCGGCCCATGCGGCGGTTCTGCTCAGCCTCGAAGCGATGTTTGCGGCCCTGGGGGGATGGGTGCTGCTCGGCGAGCGGCTGTCGGTCCGGGGCATGACCGGCTGCGCCATGATGCTGGCGGGGATGCTCTTTTCCCAGCTCTGGGGGCTGGGAGTTTTCGGAGCGCTGAAAAAGCCGAAGCCGCCTTTCCGATCCGGGTCGTCGTAGGGCGTGGCGTCTGCTCCCGATGGGCTGGATGCCGGCGGTCCGACAAGCGCCGGCCACGCCGAGCAGCGGCAGGGCGTTAATTGCGGTTGTGCAGCACCGCCTGGAGCTGTGTTTGTCTTCGCAGTCTCCCCTGTCGAGGGCCAGCATCGACGGCCCCTCCCGCAGCAGGGTGCCGCTGTAGCAGGCGTCTGCAATCAATACCACGTTCTTGGCCCGGACTTTTTCCGAACTCAACAGGTTCTTGATGATGCTGTGGGAGATCCAGGTGCTCGGGTCCTTGAGCTTTCCCTCGGCCGGGATCCAGTAGCCGTCGCCGGTCAGATCGTCGATCTGGCCGTGGCCGGCATAGTAGATGAGCAGGTTGTCGGTTTTTTTCAGCCCGGCGGCCAGGTTGCGAAGGGCCAGGATGATCCGGCCCCGGGAGGCCTCCGCGTCGGCGAGCAGGACGACACGGTCTTCTAAAAAGCCGTAGCGGTCGACGAGCACCTTTTTTAGAATCGTGGCGTCCTTGACGGCGGTTTGAAGCGGGGTCCACTCGGTATAGTCGTTGATCCCGACGATCAGGGCGTGAAAGTCACCCCATTCGTCGGCGCCTGCGGCAGCCGTCCGCACGGCGATGCCCCGGGTGTCGGCGGCAACCGGGGGACAGAAAAAAAGGGCGGCAACAAGAACCAGGGCGACAAGCGGCTTTGATTCATCGCTTTTCAGTTCAACGGCCACTAAACTCCTCAAACAGTTTCCCGTCCTCCGGGAAGATCCCCCCACAGCCCTGACTGCAGCCTTACACTGATCCATAATTCCGTTGCTTTTTAGGGCAGACATCAGCTCTTTCCGCTTTGCTCAAGAGGGGCGAAAGGATCAGGAACGTCGCGGCGACATCGATGGGAAGCGGTCCGGATCGGTATGGGGGTAGAACTTGGCTGCGGAAAAGCGGTTCATGAAGTCCTGGTTGACGTTGAGCTCCAGGTAGGTGACCCGGTTCCGGATCCGGTCCAGCTCCCCGAAGGCGTCTGCAGCGGTCAGAATCTGTGCGGCGCCGTTCAGTGAGCTGTTGCCTAAGGGTTTGTAGCGGTCCAGACCGATGTCGGGGAGCATGCCGATGGCGACGGCCGATTCGGCGCGGATGAACGAACCGAAGGTGCCGCCCACGTAAAAGGCGGAAAGATCTTTGAGGGAAACCCCCACGGTCATGGCCAGGGTTTCGATAATCGTGTACATGGCCGCTTTGGACCGCGTCAGGCTGTCCAGGTCTGCCTGGCTCAGGGTCAGGGCCTCACCGGTGGCCGAATGGTCGGCGTCGACCACGGTCAGGTGGGCAAGCCCGTCCTGGGTAAAGAGGCGGTCTTTGCAGCGGGAGGCCGCAAATTTGCCCCGCATGTCGACCATCCCGGCCAGAAAAAGCTGCGCTGCCAGATCGATCACCCCGGAGCCGCAGATGCCTTTGGGCGGCAGCCCCCCGATGGTGCGGATTTCGAACCGCCCGGTGTCCGCGTCCACCGCCACCCGGTCGATGACGCCGGGGCCTGCGGCCATCCCCATTTTCGTCACGCCGCCTTCCAGGGCCGGACCGGCGGCCCCGGCGCAGGCGATGAGCCAGTTCCGGTTTCCCATCACAACCTCGGCGTTGGTGCCGACATCGACGAGGATTGCGGTCTCCTCTCTTCGGTGAATTCCCGAGTGGAGAATGCCGGCGATGAGATCTCCTCCGAAGTAGCTACCGATGTTGGGAAAAATCAACACCCGGCCGCCGGGATTCACGTCGAGCCCGATGGAGGCGGCGACGACTACCGGCGGCCGGTTGACCGCCGGAATGTAGGGCTCCCGGATGATCCGGTAAGGGGAAAGCCCGAGAAACAGATGGGTCATGGCGGTGTTTCCGGCGGCGCTGACCAGATAGATGGCGCCGGGCTCGATGCCGGCCCGCTCGCA
Source organism: uncultured Desulfobacterales bacterium (assembly GCA_964409825.1). Classification (GTDB taxonomy): domain Bacteria; phylum Desulfobacterota; class Desulfobacteria; order Desulfobacterales; family CAFBRK01; genus JAIPEL01. Next base: position 2,999 of record CAYPFH010000034.1, read on the forward strand.
CAGGGCGGCGATCTCCCGGTTCAACCCGTCGATCATCATTCCTTGGAGTTCGTCAAGGCCCCCGGGGCGGTCGGCATGATGGATGCGGGCAAGGATGTCCGGACCGATGGCAAGCTGCGGGTTGTCAAAGGCGCTTTCGGCCAGCTTGTCGCCGGAGGCAAGATCCACCAGGCGAAGCACCACCCGGGTGGTGCCAAGATCGACGGCAAGCCCGGCAACGGTGCCGGTGCCGTCCGGCTCAAAGACCGCCACCAGATCCCGGCGGCCCCGGGCCGGAAAGACCAGGCACCGGACCTTCCAGGCCCAGCGGCGCAGCTGTTCGGGCAGGGTCCGGATCAGGGAAAGATCCGCGTGGACGACGGCGCCGCCGAGCCGGGCGCGAAGGGCAGCCAGGAGCCTGTCGGCGTCTGCCGTGTTGTCGTCCAGAGACGGCGGGGTGAGTGAGATGTCGTGAATCCAGGCCGATTCGGTCATTTAGATTGCTAGCCTCTTAGCGCTTCGACCCGGCTGACCACCCGGTCCAGGACCATCCCGGCTTTTCCCGGAATCCGGTAGTCGCTGACCCAGCCGGTCAGCGGGGTTTCTTCTTCGTTGAACTCGATGACTGTCGCCCCGGCCTGTTTGGCGATCACCGGCATGGTGGCCGCCGGCTGCACGGTGGCCGAGGTTCCGATCACGAGCATTACGTCGCAGCTTTCGGCGGCCTGCTGGGACCGCCATAGCGCACGGGAGGGAATCATTTCCCCGAAAAAGACGCATTCCGGCCGCCAGATGCCGCCGCACTCGCATCGGGGCGGGATCCGGGCCATGTCGATAGCGCAGGCCTCCTGCCGCCGGCTGCAGTCCATGCAGCGGTGGACGGCAAAACTGCCGTGAAACTCGATCACATCCGTGTTGCCTGCCAGCTGGTGGAGGCCGTCCACGTTCTGGGTGATCACGGTTTTCAAAATTCCCATCGCTTCCAAATGCGCCAGACCCAGGTGGGCCGGATTCGGGCGGGCGGTATCGAGCAGGTGTTTCATGTCCTTGAGAAGGACGTTCCATACCTTCACCGGATCCCTGAGGAAGGCATCGATGTGGGCGTATTCCATCGGATCGATCTTTTCCCAGAGCCCGCCGGGGCCGCGAAAGGGGGGAATGCCGCTTTCCACGGAGATCCCCGCCCCGGTCAGGGCGGTGACGTTGGTGGCCCGGACCAGTTCTTCCGCCGCTTTTTCGATCAGTTCTTCCATGGCGTCATTTCCTCAAAAAAGATGCCGAGACGGCATACAGGGTGAACCAGGTCTGTTCGTGCTCCCAGCTGCGGTCGATGCGAAACCCCCGCTGCCGGAGACGTTCCTTTGCGGCTTTCGCTTCGCTTCTCAGCAAACCCGACAGAATCACTTGCGGCTTCTTTCCAAAGCCGGGAGCGGCCATCACCTTGTCCAAAGCGGCATAGTGAAGGTTGGCCACCAGCAGTTCGGCAGGGCAGTCGATCAGAGCTTCTGCCCGGCCCTGAACCACCAGGATACGGTGGGTCATGGCGTTTGCCGAGACGTTGCGCGCTGCGGTGGCAGACGCCAAGGGGTTGAGATCCACGGCGAGCACCCGCCGGCATCCCAGAGCCGCGGATGCCAGCGCCAGAATGCCGGTTCCCGTTCCCAGGTCGAGGGCGGTGCCAGGGTTGTTTTGTGAAAAGGCGGTTTCCAGGGCCCTCAGACAGTCGGCGGTGGTCGGGTGGGTTCCGCTGCCGAACACCAGGCCGGGATCGAGAAGCAGTTTCCGGCGGTCTTCTAAGAAAGCCTTGTCGCCCTGCTGCCACCAGGGAGGAAAGATGCCAAAGCCGCCGATCTGCATCGGTTCGATGCGTCCGCCCTGCCATTGTTCGTAAGTCATCTGGAAGACATCGAGCAGATTCAGGTTGGGCTGGTTTGCGAGTAAACCGTTGATCTCTTTGTCGGCCGGCCGGGAGAAGAAAAGAAAGGAGGTGTCTTCCTCCTCCCAGTTTCCGAGATAGCCGCCGGCAAAGGCTTCCGAACCTGCTTCGAGTCGGCCGGAAAGATAATAGATGTGGAGCACGTCATAGGGGCTGAAGGCCATGATTTTAATGCAGTCCGGAAATCCTGGTTCTCAGGACCAGGTCAGAGGCATCTGGGCCTGCAATAGGGGCTGAAGATAAAAAATACGTATTTATTCACATGGAGACCATATGGGACTTCCCCTATGCGGGGTTGCAATCGACGTCCCGGTCCAAAGCCGTTTTTCCGCCTACCGGTTCAACTGGTCGATGTACCATTCCATGGGATCGATCAGCTTGAAGCCGATTTCCTGCAGCCGCTTTTTGACCCGGATCACGTTGTTGGTCAGCAGATAGGGAAACACCGCCCGCTTGCCCTCTTCCCCGTACCGGGCGACCAGGACGCTTCCAAAGGAGATGTTTTCTTCCGTGACCACGTCGACGATTTTTTTAAGCTGACCCACCTTCTCCTCGACCAGAATTCCCAGCAGGGTCCCCGGCTCACCGATTCCCAGGACGTTGATAAAGGCCCGAAGAAGGTCGCGAACCGAGATCATCCCCACCAGTTTTCTCTTGTCATCGACCACGGGAAAGGCGCCGAACCGCTTTTCCTGGATCAGCAAGAGCGCGTCCTGGAGGGTATAGGTCAGCGGGATCGTCAACGGATCTGCGGTCATGATGTCGCTGACCTTGAGCTTGGCGATCCGCTCGCTTTCGGCCTGGGCCGTATCCGGGTTCCTGTAGATGCGATAGGGCATGGCGCTTCTCAGGTCCCGGTCCGTCACGATGCCGACGGGACGGTTTTCGCCGTCGACCACCGGCAGGTGTCGGATGTTGTTTTTCCGCATCAACTCCCGGGCGGTAAAAAGGCTTTCGTTTTTGTCGATGGTGATGACCTTGGAAGTCATCGATTTTCCGACCAGCATATCGTCCTCCCCATCGTTATGAGCGGGTGTCGGCCTGGGCTCTGCAGACTGTCAAAGACTTCGGTTTCATCGGTTTTTTTGAAGCGCCCCGGGAGGGTCCCCCAAAAGGATCCGTACGTGGTTGCCGACCAGTTCGGGAAGCCGCTGAAGGGAATATCCCCCTTCCAGAATCGATACGAGCCGGCCCCTGGCATAGGTGTCGGCCAGACCGACGATGGTTTCCATGATCCAATTGAAGCCCTCGGTGGTGACCCGCATGTCGGCCATCTCGTCGTCTTCGTGGGCGTCAAAGCCGGTGGAGACGAGAATGACCTCCGGCCGAAAGGTTTCAAACGCCGGCATCAGGTCCCGGATGATCAGGCGTCGGTATTCATCGTCTCCCTGACCGGGGAGCACCGGTGAATTTTTCGTGTATCCTGTGCCGGCTCCCACCCCCTCTTCGAATTCACGTCCGGTGCCCGGAAAGGAAAAGGAGGGGTGCTCATGGATCGAATAGTAGAACACCGTGGGATCGTCTTCAAAAAGGTGCTGGGTGCCGTTTCCATGGTGGACGTCGAAATCGATGATGCCGACCTGCCCGATGCCCCACTCTTTTTGCAGATATCGGGCGGCGATGGCGATGTTGTTGAAGTAGCAAAATCCCATGGCCCTGCCGCGCTCGGCGTGGTGACCCGGCGGCCGGACCGGGCAGAAGGCGTTGTCGACCTCCCCTTCCATCATCCGCCGCACGGCTTCGAGGATACCTCCCACCGCCAGTAGGGCGATTTCGTAGGTCTCGGCGCACATCCGGCAGTCCGGGGTGTCTATCTCCTTTTTGCCGGCGATGCAGGCGTCTCCGAAGCGGGCGATGTAGGCCGGGTCATGGATCTCTTCCACCCATTTCAGATCGGCACGGATGCCCTTGAACAAGACGAGTTTTTCCAGCAGACCGGCCTTCTTGATGCCCTGGTAGGCGGCCAGAAGCCGGTCGGAGACCTCCGGATGGTAAGGGCCGGTGTCATGGATCAGGTACCGCTCGTCGAAGAGAAACCCGGTCTTTTTCATTAGTTGTCTACAATCTTTTCAAAAAGGTCGAAGGCGGCTTTTACCGATGGGCTGTCATCGGGCAGTGCCATGGTCGGCCGGCCTTCCATGTCGTATTCGGAAACAGCCTCGTCTTCGGGAACGATTCCAAGGAGCGTCAGGCCGCTGTCGCCGAGGTATTGCTCGATCATTTCGGGACGGGTCCCGTTTTTTGCCTGGTTGACGATCAGGCAGCTTTTCTTCACGCCGATGTTCAGTTCCCGGGCAAGCTCATTGATTCGGACGGCGGCCTGCAGGCTGCGCCGGGACGTATCCGACACGATCAGAAGTATGTCCACGTCGTGGGTCGTCAGCCGGCTGATGTGCTCCATGCCGGCTTCGTTGTCCATAATGAGGTACTTGTAGTTTCCGACAAGCTTTTCTAAAAATCCGGTCAGCAGGGTGTTGGCCGCGCAGTAGCAGCCGGCGCCTTCGGGCTGTCCCATGACCACCAGGTCGAAGTCTTTGGATTCTACGATGGCCTGTTCCATCCGCATGGACATGAAGACGTCTTTGGTCATCCCGCTGGGGACCTGTCCCTTTTTCATCTCCTCTCTGGCGTGGCCGAGGGTGTCATCGACGGTCAGGCCGAGGACTTCGTTCAGGTTTGCGTTGGCGTCTGCATCGACGGCCAGAATCGGCGTTTGCTGGTGTTTGACCAGATATTTGATCAGAAGGCCTGCAAGGGTGGTTTTTCCGGTACCTCCCTTGCCGGCGAGTGCAATGGTATATGCCATGGGGGGTCATTCCTTTCTTGAAACCGGATAAGATTCGAATCGCAGGCACTGTGACCGGCTCCTCGTTCAGGCAAGCGCATACGCGCTCGAATGTTCTGGTATTAAGGCAGTTGCCGCTCTCCGTCAAGGGGTTTGCATCACCGCCCGAGCGTGCTTCCGCCGGCCAACGCTTGCATTCGCAGGGGGGCTATGGTAGCCTCTGTCGGCTTGTAGGCACCTGTTATTGCTCGAATGGAGCATGCCCCGACATTTAGGATCGATTTAAAAAAAGGACTGTTTTCCAATGGATTTTGAACTGACCAAGACGCAGAAAGAGATTCAAAAGGCCGTACGGGAGTTTGCCAAGGGGGAATTCGACAAGGACCTGGCCCTGGAGCTTGAGCAAAAGCATGAATTTCCGAAAAAGATCTGGCAGAAGGCCGGCGACCTCGGTCTGATCGGGGTTCATTTCCCCGAGGAATATTCCGGCCAGGGTCTCGGCTGCCTGGAAGACATTCTCGTCGTCGAGGAGCTTTGCCGGGCCGATTCCACGATCGGAAGCGCAGTGGCCCTCTCGAGTTTTGCCTCCGAACTGATTCTTCACTTCGGCAGCCGGGAGTTGAAAGAACGGTGGCTTTCCCAGGTCACCGAAGCAAAAATGCTCTCAGCCGGGGCGTTTACCGAGCCCGACCACGGCAGCGACATCACGTTCATGGACACCGAGGCGGTCAAAGACGGGGACCAATGGGTGATCAACGGGAGCAAGATCTTCATTACCAACGGCGGTCTGGCCGGATTTTATTCCGTTCTGTGCCAGACGGATCCGGAGGCCAAGCCGGGCTACCGGGGCCAGAGCCTGGTCCTGGTCGAAGCAGACCGCCCGGGTCTTTCCACTACGGATGTGGGTCTAAAAATGGGGATCCGGATGATGGCCACCGCCGAGATCAATTTCAAGGACGTGCGGGTGCCTCTGACCAACACCATCGGGGAAGAGGGCAAGGGGTTTTACCACGTGCTTCACTTTTTCGATGAAAGTCGGATTCAGGTGGCGGCCCAGGCTTTGGGCACGGCCCAGGGGGCCTACGACCGGGCATTGGCCTACGTCAAGCAGCGGGAGCAGTTCGGAAAGAAGATCGCCCAGTTTCAGGCCACACAGCACAAGCTGGCCGATATGGCCACCAAGATCGAGCTGGCCAGGTTGATCACCTACAAGGCGGCCTGGAATTTCGACCAGGGGCGGATCGATCCGAAGCTCACCTCCATGGCCAAGATGTATGCGGCCCGCACCGCGGTGGAGGTAGCCGACGAGGCGATCCAGCTGCTGGGCGGGTACGGATACATGGCCGAGTATGAAGTGGAGCGGTTCTACCGGGATGCCAAGATCACCGAGATATACGAAGGCACCAAGGAAATCCAGAAGAACACCATCGCCGGGGCACTGCTAGGCAAGATCCAGTAATTGCGAGGATCAAGCACCATTTTATTACAGATGTGGAGTATTGGCTCAGGCAGGAAACAAAAATCCGAAATTCGAATATCGAAATTCGAAACAAATTCGAAACAAATTCGAAATTCGAACGACAAAATGACCAAAACAAAACCCTTTCGTTTCTGGCAATATTCGACCTTGTGGAATTCTTGCCCTTGGCTGCCCTTGTTTTGAATTTAGAATTTTGGTCATTCGGATTTGTTTCGGATTTCGTGCTTAAGATTTCGAAATTTCGAGTGAATGCTCTTAACCGGTTCAACCGCCAACCTATGAATCATTTTTACTCATAATGCTGTCAATTCGCAAAATAGGCGTTTTGGGAAGGACGTACCGGCATTTGAACCGGTATCGCCAGATTCTGGGGGTGCTCTTCAAGTATGGTTTCGGGGACCTGGTCGACCGGCTCCGGATCGAACAGTACCTGGAGATCGGGCTGCAGGTGATCTCCCGCAAGAAGCGGGACCGGGTCGAACGGCTGACCCGCTCCGTAAGGGTCCGGATGGCCTTCGAAGAGCTGGGGCCGACCTTCATCAAGCTGGCCCAGGTACTTTCGGCGCGGCCGGATTTGATTCCAGCGGACCTGGTTGTGGAGCTGGCCAGACTTCAGGACAAGGTCCCGGCAACGGGATTCGGAGCGCTGAAGGAGATTCTTCGCAAGGAGCTTCGAGAAACCCCCGAAGAAATCTTCGCGCATATCGAAGAGACCCCGCTGGCGTCTGCTTCCATCGCCCAGGTCCACCGCGCCGTTCTCAAAGACGGCGAAGATGTGGCGGTCAAGATCCAGCGGCCCGGGATTCGGAAGGTGATCGAAGTGGACCTGGAGATCATGCTCCATCTGGCCACCCTCATGGAGCACCACATCGAGGAGTTTTCGTTTCATCGCCCCGTCAAAATCATCGAGGAATTTGCCCGGACCATCGAAAAGGAGCTCGACTTCGTCCTGGAGGCGGAGAATATGGAACGCTTTGCCGCACAGTTTTTCGAGGACGAACACATCTACGTCCCCAAAACCTTCCCGGAGTTTTCCGGCAGCCGCGTGCTGACCATGGAATACATCCAGGGGATCAAGGTGTCGGAGGTGGACAAGATCGATGCGGCAGGACTGGACCGGAAAATCATCGTCGACCGCGGCGCCGATCTTCTCCTTCGGCAGATCTTCGAAAACGGTTTTTTTCACGCCGACCCCCACCCCGGCAACATCTTCGTGCTCCCCGGCAATGTGATCTGCATGCTTGACTACGGTATGGTGGGAAGCATCCTGCGCCGGATCCGGGAGCGGTTCGTGGATCTCATCAGCGCCGTGGCGCAAAGAGATTCGAGCCGGGCCGTCCAAGTGCTGCTGCGGCTGACCGAATGGGAAGAAGAGCCCGATCTGCAGCGGTTCGAGCGGGAGGTGGACGATTTCATGGGACGCCACCTGTACCGGTCCTTGAAGAACATCGAAATCGGGACCCTGCTTCAGGAGCTGCTCCAGATCGCGGCGAAATACCGGCTTCGGATCCCTTCTGACACCTTCATGATGATGAAGGCCCTGGCCACCATCGAAGGGGTGGCCAGGATGCTCGACCCGGATTTCGAGATGGTCGCCAAGGCGGCTCCGTTCGTGGAGAAAGTCAGGCTGGAACGATTTTCTCCCAAGCGGATTTCCGAAGACGCCTACCGGATGGGGGCGGACTTTCTCCTTTTTCTCCAGCAGTTTCCCAAAGACGCCCTGGAAATCTTTCGCCTGATCCGGCAGCGAAAGCTCACGGTGAACCTTGAGCACCAGGGGCTGGCAAATATGCTTGCCACCCATGACCAGATCAGCAACCGGGTGTCGTTTTCCATCATCATCGCCGGGTTGATCATCGGCTCGGCCCTGATCGTCATCTCCGAAATCCCCCCCCTTTTTTACGGCATTTCTCTGATCGGCATCATCGGCTTTCTGGCTGCGGCCCTCATGGGGATCTGGCTTCTGGTGGCGATCCTTCGCAAGGGAAGCTTATAAAATCGCTGCGCGATTTTATAAGCAGAAAAAGATGGTATTACCTGCCTCTATCGGAGTTGCCTGCAAAAGAGCGGAGCAGATCCAGATTCACCCGGTCCCAGTTCTTGCCGCCTTCCTTCTTCGGGGTCTCGATGATTTTGGGGATCGACGCCAGCCGGGGATCTGTCATGATCGCCGAAAAGGCGGCTTCTCCGATCTTTCCGCGGCCGATGTGTTCGTGGCGGTCGACCCTTGCACCGAGTTCCCTTTGACCAATCAACGATTCAACCAATCAACCGGCGTCATCCGGGAGTCTTGTCCGGATATGGACACAGATCCAGCAGCGGGCAGCGCGGGCAGGCGGGCTTGCGGGCCGTGCAGTACTCCCTGCCGAAATAGATCAACTGGAGGGAAAAGTCGTTCCAGTCTTTTTTCGGGATGATGTTCATCAGGTCGAATTCGATTTTGACCGGGTCTTTGTTTTCCGTCAATCCCAGCCGCCTTGAGATCCGGTTCACATGGGTGTCGACGACGATTCCGGGCGTGTTGAAGGCCGCTCCCAAAACGACGTTGGCTGTTTTTCTGCCGACGCCGGGCAGCTTGACCAGCTCTTCTAAAGTGGCCGGGACTTGGCCGCTGTGGTGCTGCTCCAAAGCGGCTGCGCATTGCCGGATGTTTTTCGCCTTGTTGCGGAAGTAGCCCGTCGGGCGAATCAGCTCCTCGAGCATGGAAGTTTTCACTCCGGCAAAATCCGCGGGCGTCTTTAGCTCGGAAAACAGCCTGCGCGTCACCGCGTTGACCTGCCGGTCGGTGCACTGGGCCGAAAGGATCGTGGCAACGAGCAGCTGAAAAGGCGTTTCGTGAAGAAGCTGGGTTTTGACCTCGGGGTAGGTTTTTTTGAGGATTGCTCTGATTCTGTCTGCTCTTTTCGCTGTTTTTTTCATGACGGCGATCGCCTTCTTTCTGGATAGGGGCGTTGATGGCACCCGGATCGTGGTTACAGTTTAGCTGAGAAAAACAATCCCAAATCCGGTATCCGGTTATCTATGAATCTCAAGGCGGCTTGAGCCGACACCCATCGGCATCCGGCAGACCCTATCTGGAGGATTCCGGGTAAGTGCAATCCGGTATTTCCCATACCATGGAACCCGATCGAGAAAAAGTTCGAGCCCTGGGTCTCTGCTCCGGCGGATTGGACAGTATCCTTTCCGCCCTCGTTCTTCGCCGGCAGGGAATTTCTGTTTCCTGGATCAGCTTTGAAACGCCTTTTTTCCCGCCGGAAAAGGCAAAAAAGGCCTCGGCTCAGACCGGAATTCCCCTTCGGGTGGAAAATATCACCGCCCCTTACATCGAAATGCTCAAAGCCCCCCATTGCGGCTACGGCCAGCACATGAACCCCTGCCTGGATTGCCATGCACTCATGTTCCGTCTCGCAGGACAAATCATGCAAGAGGAGGGGGTCGACTTTCTCTTCAGCGGGGAGGTCGTGGGCCAGCGGCCGATGTCCCAGACCAGGTCTTCCCTTCGCTACGTGGAAAAAAATTCCGGGTTTGCCGGCTACATCGTCCGCCCCCTCAGCGCCCGGCTGCTTGCCGAAACCATTCCGGAAAAAGAGGGGCTCGTCGACCGGCAACGGCTTCTGGACATTTCCGGCCGGGGGCGCAAGCGGCAGATCGCACTGGCCGAAGAGTTCGGGGTTCGCGGCTATCCCGCTCCGGCCGGGGGCTGCCTGCTGACAGACAAGGGCTACTCCCGGCGGCTTCGGGACCTGTTCGACCACCAGGACCGATTCGAGGAGTGGGAGCTGCACCTTCTCAAATACGGTCGTCATTTTCGGTTGGACAGGAAAACCAAGCTCGTGGTGGGACGAACCCAGGCGGAAAACGAAAAAATCGTCGATTGTCAGGGCCTGGGCGGAGGAGTCCTGATGAAGGCCCTTCACTACCCCGGTCCGACGGGATTGGTTCCCGGTCAGCCGGAAACACCGCTGTTGACCTTGGCCGCCGCCATCTGCGCCGGGTACAGCAAGGCGCCGAAGGATTTTCCCGCAAAGGTGGCCCTCTCCGGGGCGGCCGCCGCAGACTCCTTGACCGTGATTCCGATCTCCCCCGACGAGGTCAAACGCCTTTTGATTACCGGATAGAGCGCTTGTCAGGATAACATTCCGATTGCAGCAGTCCTCTGGGTGCTGACTGGGTTGTCAATCACATCCAAAATTGCTTGGCCCAAGCGCTCTAAAATTCTTTCTTCCCTTTTTATCCCATCGTTTTCGGGGCCGCGGATCACCCTCAAAACCAGATTCATCGGCAAACCAAACGTCCACATCTTCAAGAAAAGAAGCTCTGAAAAATCAGAAGAATATCTGGCATTTCAACATTTTTGAAAAATTATTATAGGGATTGTCCAACAACCGTGTCATAGCTATGGAGCTTCATCGCGCCGAGCATCCCGAGGCTGCTCAAACGGAACGGAATTCTGACAATCCCTATAATCACTAAACACTAAACACCACTTCGGCCTTCGGCGGCGAGCTGGCCGCAGGCCGCCGCGATATCCTGTCCCTTGCTCCGGCGGATGATGGCGGTGTAATGGCTGTCTATGAGGACCTGCTGAAACGCCAGGACCGCCGCCTCGTCGGGTCGCCGAAATTCCGATCCCGGATGCGGATTGAACGGAATCAGGTTGATCTTGGCGCAGATCGGCCGAAGCAGCTTTGCCAGCCTCCGGGCCTCTGTCAAAGAGTCGTTGACGCCGGCGATCAGGATGTATTCGAAGGTGATGCGCCGGCCCTTTGGAAGGGGGTAGTCCCTGCATGCGGCCAGCAGGGTTTCTATGGGATATTTCCGGTTGATGGGCATCAGCCGGCTCCGGGTGTCATTGTCCGTTGCATTGAGGGATACGGCCAGGTTGACGCGGGTCTTTTGCCCCAGGGCCGCCATCTGAGGAACCAGGCCGGCCGTGGAGACTGTAATCCGCTGGCCGGAAAATTTCAGGCCGTAATCGTTGTCTGTCAGGGTCGAAAGGGCGCTGACCAGCGCGTCGAGATTGGCCAGGGGCTCGCCCATGCCCATGAAAACGAGGTTGGTGAGGGGTCGTTCGATATCGGCCTGGGGCAGCAGTTCCCGAACCTGACCGACAATTTCCGCCCGGCTCAGGTTTCGCACCAGCCCTCCGGCCCCTGTCATGCAAAATCGGCACCCCATGGCGCATCCAACCTGGCTCGAAACGCAGAGGGTGCTGTGATTCCGTTCGGGCATTAGAACGGCCTCGATCATGGCGCCGTCGGACAGCCGCAGCCTGTATTTTCGGGATCCGTCTTCGGAAACCTTTTCCCGGTCGATGTGGAGGCGGCCGACGACGAAATGATCGGCGAGCATCGCCCGGATCGCCTTGCTCAGATCGGTCATCCGGTCAAAATCGTCTTCGCCGTGGATGTAGAGCCACTTCATGACCTGGTCGGCCCGATAGGAGGCGACGGCTCGATCCTCAAACCACTGGACAAGCTGCCCGCGATCGAGCTCCAGGATATTTTCTTTTTTTTGGGGCGGGTTCATGATTATGATTGTAAGATTGCACGGGAGCGGTTACAGGTCCGTAGATCAGTTCAACACCTCAATTCCTGGACTGTGGTATCCTCCAAGAATTGCTTGACTTATCATTTGCTTTTACCTACTTTCAAGGTTTATGTTTTAGGGCGCCTCAGAGGGCGGCCCGATTTTCAGCCATGGGCGTTTATGTTCTCGTAAAAAAGTCGTCAACGTTGATTCGATATGTTTGAAAGTCTGAGCGACAAGCTGACCGGGGTTTTCAAGAAGCTCAAAGGCCACGGAAAGCTCACTGAAAAAAACGTCGAAGAGGGGCTTCGGGAAGTTCGCATGGCCCTGCTGGAAGCCGACGTCCACTACAAGGTCGTCAAGCAGTTCATTGCCGATATCAAGGCCCGTGCCCTGGGCCAGGAGGTTCTGGCAAGCCTGACTCCCGGCCAGCAGGTGGTCAAAATCGTCAACGAAGAGCTGACCAAGCTGATGGGCGCCGAGCACCAGGACATCGACCTGAAGGGTGCGGCGCCGGTGCCGGTCATGCTGGTCGGGCTCCAGGGCTCAGGCAAAACCACCACGGCGGGGAAACTGTCGGTTTTCCTGCGAAAGCAGGGCCGAAAACCATACCTGGTGCCGGCAGACGCCTACCGGCCTGCAGCCATCGACCAGCTGCAAAAGCTGGGCGAGCAGATTTCGGTTCCGGTGTTTCCCTCCCGAGCCGAGGCCGATCCGGTAAAGATCTGCCTGGAAGCCCGGACCGAAGCCCAGGTGGCCGGATGCGACACCCTGCTGCTCGATACCGCCGGCCGGCTTCACGTGGACGAGGCTCTGATGGGCGAACTCGACCGGATCAAAAAGGCCTTGAAGCCCTCGGAGATTTTGCTGGTGGCCGATGCCATGACCGGCCAGGATGCGGTCAATATCGCCGGGGCCTTCAACGATGCCCTGGAAATCGGCGGGGTGGTGCTGTCGAAGATGGACGGAGACGCCCGCGGCGGGGCCGCGATATCGATCCGGGCGGTGACCGGAAAGCCGATCAAGTTCGTGGGTACCGGAGAGAAGCTCGCCGATCTGGAAGCGTTTCATCCGGAGAGAATGTCGTCCAGAATCCTGGGTATGGGCGACATGCTGACGATGATCGAAAAGGCCCAGGCCGCCGTGGACGAAAAAACCGCGGCCGATCTGGAAAGGAAGCTCAGAAAGAGCCAGTTTACCCTCGAAGATTTCCGGGACCAGATGGTCCAGGTACGGAAAATGGGGTCGTTGACGGATCTGCTCAAAATGATGCCCGGCATGGGTCAGGCCAAGCAGATGAAGAACCTGCAGGTGGACGAAAAAGAGCTGGTGCGCATCGAGGCGATGATCAATTCCATGACCCCTCAGGAACGGCGGAACCACGCCATCATCAACGGCAGCCGTCGCCGCCGCATTGCAAAGGGGAGCGGAAACAGCGTGCAGGACGTCAATCGGCTCCTGAAAAATTACACCCAGGTGATGAAAATGATCAAGAAGATGAACAAGGGCGGTATGCGAGGTCTGGGGCGGGGCATGCTGCCGATGTAAAGGAGAAAAGGATATGCCAGTAAAAATTCGTTTAGCCCGGCACGGCGCCAAGAAAAGACCCTTTTACCGGATCGTGGTGGCCGACAGCGAATCTCCGCGGGACGGGCGCTTTCTGGAGGTGGTGGGCACGTACAACCCGCTGACGGATCCGGCCAAGATCGATCTGAAGGCCGAGCGGGTGAAGCACTGGATGGATCAGGGCGCCACGCCTACGGACACCGTGAAAAGCCTTTTGAAAAAAGAGGGGTTTTTTGCTACTTTGAATTAGTTCTGTTGCCAGCCGCTCAACCGCCAGAAAAGGAGATGGAGCGATGAAAGAGCTGATCAAGTACATTGCCCAGGCTTTGGTGGATAATCCGGAGCAGGTCTCGGTTGAGGAGGTCGAAGGAAACCAGACTTCCGTTCTTGAGCTCAAAGTGGCGAAAGAGGATCTTGGCAAGGTGATCGGCAAGCAGGGCCGGACGGCAAGGGCGATGCGCACGATCCTGAGTGCGGCCTCGGCCAAGATCAAAAAGCGCACGGTTCTGGAGATCATCGAGTAGGCAATCGATGGCATCGCTCACGGCGGATGAGAGAACTACTTCCCGCAGGAGACATCGTCGGCGTTCACGGCGTCAAAGGCGTCGTCAAGGTCAGGTCCCGATGGAGTTCCGAGTCGGTTTTTGCCGCGGGATCGCAGGTATACATAAAGGACGTCCAAGGACGAACGGCGGGTTACACCATTCAATGGGCAACGCCGCACAAGCGCCTGCTTCTGGTCTGCCTCGAAGGTCTGGCCAAAAGAGAAGCTGCTGAAAAACTGGTTGGCGCGCAGATTCTGACCGAACGCCCCGCCCTTCCGGATACGGAAGAAGGCGAATACTATTGGTTCGAGTTGATCGGCCTTTCGGTATACACCATGGAGGGCCGTTACCTGGGAAAGCTGGAGCACATTCTGGCCACCGGCAGCAACGACGTTTACGTGGTCAGGGATGGAGGCCGTGAGACCCTGGTTCCTGCGCTGGAATCCGTGGTCCGGCAGATCGACCGCAACCGAAAAACGATGCAGGTCGACCTGCCCGAGGGGTTGTAAGGGAAACGCCGGGGATATTCTGCCGGCCGACGGGGCAAACCGCACCTTATGGATTTTCGCGTCCTGACGATTTTTCCCGACCTCTTTGCCCCCTTCTGGAAGCACGGGATGATCCGGCGGGCGATCGAGCAGGGGCGAATCACTGCAGAGGCGATCGACATCCGGGACCATGCCGACGGCAGGCACCGGGTGACCGATGACCGGCCCTACGGCGGCGGCAGTGGAATGGTGATGAAGCCCGAGCCTTTGGGCCGGGCCATTTCAATGGCCAAAAAGAAGTCCCCCGAGGCGATGACGGTGCTGCTCAGCCCCCGGGGGCGGGTTTTCAACCAGCAGGTTGCCGGTGAATTGGCCGCCGTCGAAGGTCTGATTCTGGTCTGCGGCCGGTACGAGGGGGTGGATGAGCGAATCAGCGGGACCTGCATCGATCTGGAGGTGTCCGTCGGAGACTATGTCCTGACCGGAGGAGAGATCGCCGCCATGGTCGTCATCGATGCGGTCACACGCCTCCTTCCGGGAGTGCTCGGGGGGGCGGATTCGGCGAAGAAGGATTCCTTTTCCGATGATCTTTTAGAGCACGGGCACTACACCCGGCCTGCGCAGTACATGGGAGAGGCGGTGCCGGAGGTGCTTTTATCGGGCCATCACGGGGAAATCGAAAGCTGGCGGCGGGAGATGTCGCTGATCCAAACGGTGCTGAAAAGGCCGGATCTGCTGGAAAACCGGCCCCTGGACCGCCGGGCGATCCAAGTGCTGGAGAAATGGGGCCGCACGATTGCGCGAATTGTCGACGCCCAGAATCGGGGTTGCGCTGATTCACCATCCCGTGATGAATCGAAAGGGTGATGTCATCGCCTCTGCGGTGACCAACCTGGATCTTCACGACATTGCCAGGGCCGCCAGAACCTACGGGGTTCATCGGCTTTATGTCGCCACCCCGCTGGAGGATCAGCGCAGGCTGGCGGAAAGCATCGTCGCCCACTGGACCGAAGGTCCGGGCGGAGTCCACAATCCGCTTCGCAAAGAGGCCCTGGCGCTGATCCGGATGAGCCGGAGCCTGGACGAGGCCGTCGATGACATGGCCTCCGAGTTCGGGCAGGCCCCGCTGACGGTGGCCACCTCGGCAAAATCCGGACGGGTTTCGCTCAGCTACGGATCGCTTCGCCGGAGGATCCAGGCTCGCCAACCGGTTCTGCTGATTTTTGGAACGGCCTGGGGGATGGCCGAAGAGGTGATTGACGGATGCGATGAGCTGCTGGCGCCGATTTCCGGGCGAAACCGGTACAACCATCTTTCGGTACGCTCTGCGGCGGCGATTATCCTGGACAGACTTCTGGCCCCGGCCTGGTATCAGGAGTGAACCGAGACCATTTTTACGCTTACAAAGAACACGATCATCGATAGGGAGTTTACCATCATGGACAAGATCGCACAGATTCAAAGAGAAAGCATTCGGCTCGATCATCCGGATTTCGGTCCGGGCGATACGGTCAAAGTACACGTCAAGATCACCGAGGGCGAAAAGGAGCGAATCCAGGTTTTCCAGGGCGTAGTGATCAGCCGTCGCGGATCAAGAGCCGGGGCGAGCTTTATCGTCCGAAAGGTCTCCTACGGCGTCGGCGTTGAGCGGGTATTTCCGCTGCATTCGCCGATTATCGACAAAATCGAAGTGGTGACCCGGGGGCGGGTGAGACGCGCAAAGATCTACTACCTGCGAAAGCTGCGGGGCAAGGCCGCCCGGATCCAGGAAAAACGCACCGCCTAAGTAAGTGTCTGCGTAATTACGGTGACAATTGTTTCACCGCAGAGCCGCTGAGACCGCAGAGCATACACAGAGGAAATTGAAATAGTTTTCTCTGCGCCCTCTGCGCCTCGGTGGTGAGTTTTTTTGATCTGAAATACGTCACCGAAAGTATGGCATCGAGCACCCATATAAATTGGCGAACGCGATTTCGGGATACCGGATGCAAAGCGATGGTTGGGCATTTGAAGCCCGGGCAACGGAAGACGGCCATGCCTGGATCGCCGGGATCGACGAGGCGGGAAGGGGTCCCTTGGCCGGTCCGGTCGTTTCGGCCGCGGTGATGCTTCCCCGGCCTTGCCGCCTCCAAGGAATCGCCGACTCCAAGAAGCTGACCCCCAAAAAGCGAAACCAGCTCTATACACAGCTTTATGACGAGGCGATCTCCATCGGCATCGGCATCGTCGATGCCGTGGAGATCGATCGGATCAATATCCTTCAGGCTTCCCTTCTTTCCATGGCCATGGCCGCAGAGAATCTGAAACCGCGGCCGGACTGCCTCCTGATCGACGGGACATTCCAGATTTCCTCCGATCTTCCCCAGCGGCCGATTCCAAAAGGAGATTGTCTGAGCATTTCCATCGCCGCGGCTTCCATCATTGCCAAGGTCACGCGGGATCGGATCATGGAGCGCTACGATCAGGACTACCCGGAATTCGGTTTTTCCCGCCACAAAGGATATCCGACCCTTGCCCATCGCGAGGCGATCCGCAGGTTCGGATGCTGTCCCATTCATCGGGCAAGCTTCAGGGGTGTGCGGGAATTCCTTGCCCGGCCGTTTGAAAAATGAGCCGTCAACGACAGCTCCTGGGTAAAAAAGGCGAAGGGTTGGCCGCCTGGTATCTGAAGCTTTCCGGATACCGGATTCTGGAGCAAAACTATCGAAACCGGATCGGAGAGATCGATATCATCGCCCGGGAAGGGGCAACCCTTGTGTTCGTGGAGGTCAAGGCCCGCAAGGACGATCGGTTCGGCCCTCCCAAGGCCGCTGTTACCCTGAAGAAGCAGCAGAAGATTTCCCGGATCGCGCTGGCCTACCTCAAGGAGACCCGGCAGATGGACCGCCGTGCCCGGTTCGACGTGGTTTCCATTCAAACGGCCGTGATGCCGCCGCGGATCGAATTGATTCGGAATGCCTTCGAACTTGCCTACGGAGTATAGAAGCAGAAGCGAAATGCCGTGAATCGAGCGGAAAAAAAGACCGGTCCCCCCCCCGGAACCCTTTACGTGGTGGGCACTCCCATCGGAAACCTGGAGGATATCACCCTTCGGGCGCTTCGGATTCTTTCCGAAGTGGACTGGATCGCTGCAGAGGACACCCGGCGCACCCGGATACTGCTGCGGCACCACGGTCTGGAGGCGGCGCCGCTCATCTCCTACTTCGAGCATAACGAGCAGCGGCGGACGCCGCTGCTCGTCGATCGGCTGTCAAAGGGGCAAAGCGGGGCCCTGGTGACCAGTGCGGGCACCCCGACCGTATCGGATCCGGGCTACCGACTGGTCTATGCGGCTGCAAAGGCAGGGATGCCGGTGGTGCCCGTGCCGGGGCCGACGGCCGCAGCGGCGGCGCTGAGCGCCTCCGGACTTGCCACAGACGCATTCGTATTTCTCGGGTTTTGCCCGAAAAAGCCGGGGCAGATGGAGCGGTTTTTACAAAAACTGGCGGCCGAAGAAAAAACGATGATCTTCTACGAATCTCCCACCCGGATCCTTACCCTGTTGGAGGCCGCCGAGACGGTTTTCTCGGACCGGAAAGGGGTGCTGGCGCGGGAGATGACCAAGCGGCATGAAGAGTTTATCCGCGGGCGGCTTTCTGAAATCCGTCGCCGGCTTCAGGGCCGGCCGGCTGTCAAGGGAGAATGCACGCTTTTGGTGGCCGGTGCGGCACAGGCCCCGGAGCCTTCCGATGCGCAGCTGATGCCCGTGATCGCTCAACGGCTTAAAGAAGGGATGAACGTGTCCGAAGCGGCGAAAACGATCGCCGGGGAATATGGGGTGACCAAGGCAAGAGTGTACAAGATGGCCCTGGAGGTGAAAAAAGGTCAGTTGTAAAACAGGCGGCAACCCTGCCGCGGATCGGCAGGATTCAAAATTCCAGATTCCAGATTCAAGATTCCCCGGGAGAAATTCTATACGAATTTCTTGGCCTTAGCCGGCCAGTTTGATCAAATATGAAACTTATGTCGAAGCCCTGACGGTGGAGGGATGCGCGCAG
>CAYPFH010000035.1:0-20917 GCA_964409825.1 uncultured Desulfobacterales bacterium
GGGCGGATCGCGATACTTATCGGATCAAGCGCCAGGCATTTCGGGACCTTCGGGCCGGCAAAAGCGAACGGGAGGTGCTGGAGGGGGTCGCTTCCCAGCGGGTCCGCTGTGCCATGCTAAACGAAGAGGATCGGTGCGACATCTATGCCTTTCGTCCGATCACCTGCCGATTATACGGAATTCCGACCTCCATCCGGGGGGAAGGCCATAGCTGTGGTCGAAGCGGCTTCAAACCAGGAAAGCCTTATCCGACGGTGAATCTCGACGAACTGAATCGGCAGCTTCACCAGATTTCGGCGGAGCTGGTGGCCGCGCTGAAGAGCCGCCATGTGAAAATGGCCGATCTTCTCGTCCCGTTGTCCATGGCACTGCTGACCCAATATGACGATGTCTATTTGGGGGTGGGAAAAGAGGAGCCGGAGAACGAGCCGCAGGCATCAGGGAAAAAAGAGGCATGAGCGAGTTTACGTCTGAAGAGGTGGAAAAAAGAAAGCGCGCCATTTTCGATCAAATGTCGCCTCGCCGCCAGAAACAGATCCAGAAACGGGGCTATGACCGCTGGGATCCGTTTCTGGCGCCGAAGGATCCGATCGACATTCGAAGAGATGCCACCCGGAGAACCACCCACCAGCTGTTCAAGGAATTTCTCCAGAGCCGGTCCCACGACCAGTACAGCAATGCCTATGGCCAGGGCGTTTTGGAAATCTGCCTGGGGCTGGTAAACGGCGATGAGCGCTATCAGGCCATGTACGAATTCTGTCTTTGGTACCGCCGGCTTTTGGAAAGAGAAACGGCAGGCGGTGGTTGACGGAGAAACGGCTGTGTCCTTGACCGGCGAAGAAATCAGGCGGTCGGTTCTCAAAATCATGGCTGCCGCCGTCTGCCGAAGAACGCCTCGTCAGGTGGAGCGGGCTGTGGCGGCGAAGACAGGAACACCGGGGCGGGCTGTCAGGGAGGCGATTCGACATCTGGTCTCAGACGGAACGCTCGCGTACACAAACCGAAGCGGCACCTCCTTTCTCGAAAGATCGTTTCTTGGGCCGATTCAAGTTTCCAGCCGAATCTGGCTCGGTTCTTTTCGGCCGGAACATGGCCGCTCCCCTTCGGATCCGGCGGTTCGAATTCGAATCCTTCCCGGGGCGGCCTTCGGGCTCGGCGATCATCCCACCACGCGCCTATCTCTTCGTGGAATCGATTTCATCCTTGACGGGCGCTTTACGGGCAGGGCCGTCGACATCGGCACCGGATCCGGGGTGCTGGCGATTGCTGCAGCACTGCTGGGGATCCATAGCGTTCTTGCTGTGGACATTGATCCTTGCGCACGAACCGAGGCCGCGGTCAATGTCGCAGAGAACGGACTTCTTGGACGGGTCGCGGTGTCCGATCTTCCGGCAGCCGGACTGAAGGGACCGTTTTCCCTCATTTTGGCCAACCTCCGGCCGCCGACTTTATCGGCAATGGCGAAAGAAATCAGCAAGGTGGCTGCACCCGGCGCCCGGGCGGTGTTCAGCGGCTTTCATCCGGAAGAGTGGGCGCCTGTGGAGAGGGACTACAGATTTCTGGGGTGGCAGACGATCTGGCAGGAAATAGAGGCACGGTGGATGGCGGCGGTTTGCATCAGGGGGTAGCGGGCGGAGGACCATCTGTCCGAGCCTGGAAAACCGTCAGCGTCATGAGAGGCGGTCGCTCTTGGCGGTTATTTCCCAAACGGACTCCCCACGAAGTAGACTTCATATTCGGCCGGCTGATCCTGGTAAACCGCGAGCATGGCCTCGAACTGCTTCCGCGTATCACTCTCTTTCCACAAGAGCCAATCGTCGATCTTTTCCCAGGTTCCAATCACGAGCATCGTTTGAGGATCTTCAGCAGAAACCATGGTGATGCCCGACAGGTAGCCCCTCATTCCCATGGCTTTGGCTCTCAGGTCATTGAGCAGTTGGCGGATCTCCTGCTCGTTGCCTTTCCGAAAGCGCCGCTTAATCAACACCCTGGTCAGCATGTTTCCCTCCTTCGTTCAACGGGGGCGTCTCTGCGCCCTCGGTGAGCTGTCCATTGCCAAAGAAGACCCATTCAGCGAGCATGATCATCCTGATGGGGTTCTTTGAAAAATGCAAGAAAAAAGCCCTGCCGGACGCGCCGGCAGGGCGAAAATTGCGCGGTAACCAAAAAAAGAAAAGCGCGGGTTGCGGCGGCCGATGATTCAGCCGAGCATGAAACTCCAAAGGATGCCGGCGCAGGTCGCAGATCCGATAACACCGGAAGAATTGCAGGCCATCGCTGTCATCAACAGGTAGTTGCTCGGGTCGGCCTTCTGTCCCTGGACGTGGACCTCCCGGGCCGATCCGGGAACCGCCGAGACGCCGGCTGCGCCCAGCAATGGGTTGATTTTCCGTGTCATGAAAAGATTCATGATCTTGGCGAAGATGACGCCTGATGCCGTAGCGATGGAAAACGCCACGGCGCCCAGTAAAAAGATGCCGATGGAGCGGGGAACCAGAAAAACGTCGGCCTGGGTGCTGGCTCCGACGGTCAGTCCGAGAAAGATCGTTGCCGTGTCGATGATGGCGCTTCGAGCCGTTCCGGCAAGGCGGTTTACCACGCCGCACTCCTTCATGAAGTTTCCGAAAAAGAAAGGCCCGAGCAAGGGGATGGAGGTCGGTGCGAGCATACAGCAGACCAGCACACCGATGATCGGGAAGAACAACAGCTCCTTGCGGGAGACCGGCCGAGGTTCGTACATGTGGATCCGGCGCTCTTTTTGGGTGGTCAGCAGCCGCATGATCGGCGGCTGGATCACGGGTATCAAGGCCATGTAAGAATAGGCGGCAATGGCGATCGGACCGATGAGGTGGGGCGCAAGCTTTGCCGTCAAAAAGATCGAAGTGGGCCCGTCTGCGCCGCCGATGATGGCGATCGACGCGGCCTCTTCCGGAAGAAACCCGAGAGCCAGCGCGCCCAGGAGGGTGATGAAAATGCCCATCTGGGCTGCGGCACCCAGCAGCATCAGCCGCGGATAGGCAAGTAGGGACGAAAAGTCGGTCATCGCTCCCAGGCCGAGAAACACGATGGACGGATACAATCCGGTGGTGACGCCGAAGTACAGGTAGTGAAGGACGCTGTTGGGCTCGTAGATACCGATGCCGAAGCCGGCGAAAAAGGGAATGTTGCCGATGATGATGCCAAAACCGATGGGAACCAGCAAAAGGGGTTCATAGTTTTTGGCCGTTCCGAGATACACGAACAAAATTCCTACGAGCAGCATGATCAGATGGCGGTAATCTGCCAGAAAATACCCGGTATTGTTGAGAAACGAAAGAAACAGGTCCATCGGTCAGCCTTCCTGTGCAGTTGCGCCTTCGGGTTTCCAGGTAAATGCGCCTTCTCCTTGAGGATGTAAAAACCCCTCCCGCTGAAGCCATGAAAGGCTCAAGTGCGGGTGGGGAAGATCGTTTTCCCGGCAGAGGCGGTACAGATCGCTCAACTGAAACGGCTCCGCAAGCGTTGAAACCAAGGGTTCGATTTGCTTTGCGATGGCGGCAGGGTCCGTGCTCTCAATGGGGGGGGCTATTTCCATCGTCTTTTCAGACGTTGGAGAAACACCCTCCGGCTCCGATACGGAACCCGCCCCGGCGCTTTTCTTTTCAAAAAGGGCGAACAGCTTCGGCAGCTGGGAAATGACAAATGACAGCACGGCTAAACCGGTGAACACGATTGTGATGCCAAGAGCGGCCATCATCCAGCCGTTGTGATGGGAGATTGCCTCGAAACCGGTCAAAGGTCACCTTCCTTTCAATCTAGGACAAGCGCATTTTTTGGCACCGCGGCCGGAGTCCGAGTTCCGTTGCCGCCCGAAGCATCTCCCGGCAGCAACCGGGCTCTCCGCAAAGGCGGCAAACACGCAAATGTCCGCAAGCAAACAGAAACATACTCAGAATCACAGTTTTCTGCAAATGTCAATTGGTATTGGCGGGGATGGTCGAGGCTCAGCCGCCAATCCCCGCCATGAGAGCCCCGATGCGACCGAGACGCTCCTCGTCTTCGACGGAAAAAAGGTCCATGAGTCGCCCTCCGTATATGACGGCGATCCGGTTCGACAGGTTGACGGCCTCCTGGACATCGCCGGTGACCAACAAAATGCCGGCGCGATCCCTGGCTTTGAGGAGAATGGACCAGACTTCTTCGGTGGCGCCGATGTCGAGGCCCTGGGTCGGTTGTTCAGCCACGATCAACCGCGGGCGGCGGAAAAATTCCCTGGCGAGCACCATCTTTTGAAGATTGCCTCCGGAAAGCTGTCGGGCACGGTTTTGCGGATTCGGGGGATGAACACGAAATTGATGAATTAGTTCGGCGGCCTTGGCCGCGGCGCCTCTTCGATCCAGCCAGGGTCCCCGGCAGAATCCCTCCCGGGTGGTTAACAGAAAATTGTCGATCAAATCGAGATTGGCGCAGGTGGCCAGTCGCTGTCGGTCTTCTGGAATATAGCTCAGGGCCCCTTCCCATCGCCGCGTTGCGAAAAAGGCGCCCCAATCCCTTCCCAGCAGCGCCACTTTGCCGGCCCCCGGAGGGCGAAGGCCGCAGATGGTTTCCACGAGCCGTTTTTGACCGTTTCCGGCGACCCCCACCAAAGAGAGAATTTCCCCTTGCCTGAGGGAAAAAGAAATGCGGTCGAGAATATCGTCGCTGAGCGCCTCTATACGCAAGACCACCTGCCTGGGTTCCACGGCCTGCCGGTTTACGCGGAGCAGCACCTCACGGCCGACCATGCGGCGGGCGAGCGCTGCTGTTGATTGAACAGCAACGGCAGGTGTTTCGTCCACCACCAAGCCTTTTCGGAGAATGGCGATTTCATCGGCAACGGTCATCACCTCGCCCAGCTTGTGGCTGATAAAAACGATGCCCTTTCCCTGGGCGGCCATGTGCCGCATGGCGGAAAACAGCTGCTCGATTTCCTGGGGAGTCAAAACCGCTGTGGGTTCGTCGAAAATCAGGACCCGGCTTTCCCGGATCAGCAGTTTTAGAATTTCCACCCGCTGCCGCTCTCCCATCGACAAAGAGTCGATACGAGCGTCCGGGTCGACAGACAGGCCATACTGAACCGCCAAAGCACGAACCCGTTCGGCCATCTGAGTACGGGAAAGCACGCATCCATGCCGCAGTCCAAGGTAGATGTTTTCTGCAACCGTCATCGCCTCGACCAGCATGAAATTCTGATACACCATGCCGATCCCGGCTTCGATGGCCTGGCGGGTGGACAGGGCGGCAAACGGCGTGCCGTCGATCCAGATGCGCCCGTGGTCGGGCCGGAGGCGCCCGGAAAGAACATTCATCAGGGTGCTTTTGCCCGCACCGTTTTCCCCCAAAAGCGCCTTGACCCGGCCTGGCCGTATATCAAGGGTGATTTCTCGGTTGGCGAAGACGGGACCGAAGGATTTTGAGATTCCTTCCAATCGGATGATTGCTTCGGAAGACGAAGTCATGGCTTCGGTCGATCGGAATCGGCAATAGGGTGAACAAATTGCGATTCGGAGTCCCAGGGGAACAGGATCCAGGTGTCCTGGCTTACCTCGGTGATAAAGCTGTCGACCAGGGGACGACCGGCCGGTTTGGCGTACACCGTGGCAAAATGCCCTTTGGGAAGCATTTTCCTCACCGCTTCGGCGGTTTTGCCGGTGTCGACAAGATCGTCGATGATCAGCCAGCCTGCTCCGTCCCCCTCTATCGACTTGAGGACTTCGATCTCTTCGGCCTGGTCCTGCCATTCGTAACTCGATACGCAGACCGTATCGACCAGTCGAATGTCAAGCTCCCGCGCAACGATGGCTGCCGGCACGAGCCCCCCCCGAGTGATGGCAATAATGCCCCGGAAGTAATCGAACTCGAGCAGCCGCCAGGCCAGGGCTCGCGAATCTCTATGGAGCTGTTCCCAGGAGATTGGAAAGTGCTTTGTGTACCGTTCACGGGTATTTCCCATCTGTCCTCCCTTTCGGAAATGGCAGGTTATGGGTTGTCTGGTTTCGCCACCGATCAAGCACCTCGGATACCTCTTTCCGGTTATCTGTGAAGGTCAAAAAGGTTCGGGTCGGCGGCCCCAAGCTGGAGGATTCCGGATAGGCGCATACCCTTTTTCAGTCCGGCGGTTCGAAATTGATTCCCAGCGAAGCCGGGGCCTCACCGCGCTTTTTCCCTCCGGTGGACAGCACCAGTACGAGCACGGTCAGCACATAGGGGAGCATCAGCAGCAGAGAAGAAGGAAGATTGGTGCCCATGGCCTGAAGCCTCAATTGAAAGGCCATTACTCCTCCGAACAGGTAGGCCCCGGCGACGGCCCGCACCGGGCGCCAGAAAGCGAAGATTACCAGCGCGACCGCGATCCACCCCCTTCCGGCCGTAAGATTGTTCGTCCAAAGGTGGGTATAGGCAAGCGACAAGTAGGCGCCGCCGAGACCGACGAAAAACCCGCCGAGCAAAATGCCGGCCCAGCGGTACCCGGCAACACTCAGCCCGGCGGCTTTGGCGGCGTCCGGATTTTCTCCGACCGCTCTCAAGGAAAGCCCCCAGGACGTGTAAGATAGAAGCCACCAGAGCATCGGCGGGACCAGGTAGGACAGATACACGAGCAGATCCAGATGGAAAAACACCGCTCCGATAACGGGAATGCGGGAAAGAAACGGAACGGGAACGGCGAAAAATCCAGGGGCACTCTGCCCGATAAACGGGGTGCCGAGATATTCGGCAAGAGAGACCCCCAAGATGGTCAGGGCAAGACCTGAAACGACCTGGTTTCCCTGCAGCCCTAAGCAGACTCCGCCGTGAATCGAGGCCAAAAAAGCCCCACAGCACCCCCCAAAGAAAAATCCCACCAACGGCATGCCGGTTTCTCGGGCGATGAAAAATCCAGCCAAGGCGCCGATCATCATGATCCCCTCGACGCCGAGATTGAGAACGCCGGCGCGCTCTGTTATGATCTCCCCCAAAGTGGCGTACAGGATCGGCGTTCCGGCCTGAACCGTAGCCGCCAGGAGGGAAAAGACAAATTCGGCGGTCATGCCCGTCTCCTGAAGCGCAGGCGATACTGGTTGAAAAAACCGCCGGCCAGCACCGAGAGCAGAATCAACCCCTCGACAATGCCTCCGAAGGATGCGGGAATCTGCAGATCGAGCTGCAAATTTTCCACCCCAACCCGCAACCCGGCGAGCAGATAGGCGGCAACGGCGATTTGGAGCGGATTCAAACGGGCCAGCCAAGCCACGATAATGGCCGTGTATCCATAACCGACCATGATGCTCGGCTGCAGCCGGTTTATATTCGCGGATGCTTCCAGAAAACCTGCACATCCGGCCAGCGCGCCGCCCACAACCAAAACCATCACGACAAGTCGTTGATAGGGGAGTCCTGCATAGCGCGCGGCGCGGGCGTTTTCTCCGCTGGCCCGCAGTTCGTATCCGATACGGGTGAACCGGAGAAAAATCCACATGGCCACGCCGAATCCGATGCAAAAAAATAGTCCCCCGTGAATCCGGCTGCTGCCGAGGGCGCCCACGACCGCCTGCGGTGAAAAAGTCGGCGTCATGGGAAAGCCGAAGCTGACCGGATCCTTCCAGGGGCCGTAGCAGAGATAATCCAGGAGCAGAATCCCGATGTAGTTGAACATCAAGGAGGTGATGATTTCGTTGACCTGGAGCCGGGTTTTCAAAAGTCCGGGGATCATCCCCCAGAGCCCGCCAGCGATCATTGCGGCGGCCATCATGGCGGGAATCAGCAAAACGGCTGGAAGCTGCGGAAATGTCAGCGCAGGCCAAGCGGCGCCCACCGCGCCCAGTGCAAACTGTCCTTCGGCGCCGATGTTCCAGACCTGGAGCCGAAAAGCAAGGCCGACACCCAAGGAACAAAGAAAAATAGGAATGGCCTTGAGAAGGGAGTCTTCCAGCGCCCACCCCGATCCGAACCCTCCTTGAAAGAGCAGCCAGATGCCGGTCAGGGGGGGCTTACCATGGGCAGCCAGCATGGCTGCGCCGGCGGCGAGCGACAAGGCAATGGCCCCTGCGACGACGATCATGGAGCCCCAACCCAGGGGCGCCATGCGTCTGCTGACGGTTGGATACAGCATTTCGATCATGCCGGAGCGGCCGCCCCGGAGCGGGTGTTTCCCCAAAAGCCCGGATCGGCGGATACGAGGATTCAAGGTTGCTTCGACGACGGTTACTGGGTGGATCCGATGATGCCCTTGACAAACCAGGTCATGGAGAGCAGCGCTTCGTCTGAGGGAATTTCACCCGCCGCGATCCGGATTTTTCCGTTCTGGTCTGCGATGGGTCCGGCAAAAACCGGCGCCCGCCCGCTTTCGATGGCCGCCCTTCTTTCCAGAACCAACCCCTTGATATTTTCTGGGACCATCGGGCCAAATGGCGCCAGGTCCACGATTCCATCCTTCAGCCCGGGCCACCAGGCGCCGCTTTCCCAGGTCCCGTTGCGAACATGCTGGACCGTTTGAACGTAGAACGGCCCCCAGTTCCAGATCGACGCGGTCAGGTGCGCCTTCGGTGCAAAGGCGGACATGTCTGAATTGTATCCGACGGAGTAGGCACCTCGTTGCTGGGCCGCTTCCTGGGGGCTGGGGGAGTCCTGATGCTGAGCGATGACGTCTGCACCGACGTCGAGAAGGCTCTTGGCGGCTTCTTTTTCGGTGGCCGGATCATACCAGGTCTTGGTCCAAACCACCCGGACGGTTGCCTCGGGATTGACGGCTCGGGCGCCTAAGGTGAATGCGTTGATTCCCCGAATGACTTCAGGAATCGGAAACGCCGCAACATAGCCCAAGGTATTGGATCGGGACATGGCTCCCGCCGTCATTCCCGCCAAAAATCTTGATTGATACATTCGTCCGAAATAATTGCCCATGTTCTCGGCGGTCTTGAATCCCGAACAGTGCATGAAAATCGTGCCGGGAAATTCTTTGGCCACCTTTGCCATCGAATCCATGTATCCGTAGCTGGTGGCGAAAATCAGATCGAACCCCTTTCGGGCCATGTTCCGGATGACCCGCTCAGAATCCGGTCCTTCGGGCACTGACTCCACATAGGCGGTGGAGACCCCTTCAAGGGCCTCGACGGAAAGCCTCCCCCGATCATGGGCATAGCTCCAGCCGGCGTCTCCGACGGGAGAGACGTAGACGAAGCCGACCTTCATTTCCTCGGCGCCGGCGCCGGCGACAAAAACGGCCAGCACGGCACAGGCCATCCAACAGAATATTGTTTTCACGGTGTCCTCCTTGCCTGATGATGAAAGTTGTGTGATGGCTTCTAATCAAAAAGTCCGTTGTTTACAAGCTGAAACCGACCGGCGTATCTTTTTGGAAACGGCCCGCGGCTGCTGCGGTCATCCGTCTTCTTCGGGATCGAAGCGGATCGAGGCCAGATACTGCTCCCACTCGATAGGAAGAAGCTGCTTCTTTTTGCTGTTGCAGGCTTTGCACGACGGGACCACGTTGCCTTTGACGGAACGCCCCCCTCTGGCGATCGGAACGATGTGATCCATGGTCAGTTCTGAAGGGGCCGTCTGCCGGCGGCACCAGAAGCACACCCCTTTGGCCAGATTTCGCTTCCACCACTGGCTTTGCCGAAGTTCCCGGGCCTTTTGACGCTCCCATCGGATGTCAGCGGCATCCAGGTCGTCTGCAAAAGGCCGCGGCAGGTCCGGCCGTCTTCGTTTGGACATGATCGCCTTTCCTCTGCTTTGTTCGGCTGCCATGGTTTGCGGAAGGCGTTGGGCAGGAAACGGGTTCAGCGGGCGCGGGTCAGCCAGCTGCTGATTTCCTTTTCCAGCATTTCGTAAAAGCGCTCCGATCCTCCGAGCCCCCTTCTGCCGAAGAAGTAATTGATCTCCAGAAACAGCGGCTTGCAGTAATCCGGAGTTTCAGGAAAAATCAGGTCGAAACCGGCAAGGTTGATGCCGGAGGTTTGGCAAAATTCCTTGACGGCCTCTTTTCCGACGGCCTGAAGATCCGGGTCGGCCAGCGCGTCGATCACCGCTCCGCGAGCCAGGCTGGCGCCGAAGCGGCCCGGCTTCTGAACCGACTTCCAATAAGAGACGAGGGCGGTTCCGACCACCACGACGCGAAGGGTTCTTTGCCTGTGGGGGACATATTCTTGAACAAGGCAGGGCGCCGGCGGCTGGAAACGGGTGGTTTCCAGCCAGCGAAGAAGCATGCCGGGGTCTTTAAACCGGTGGACGCCATCGCCTTCTCCACCCCAGTCGAGTTTGAAAACAACCGGAAATGCCAAGGGCAGCCGTTTTGCACACGACACTGCCAAAGTGGCCGTGTCCGAAAAGAGGCGGGTTTCCGGATGTGGTACGCCGAGCTTCCGGAACAAGCGGATTTGGCCCGTTTTTCCCGGATAGGAAAAGCGTGCATCGTAGTTGGGAAAGACCCGCGGGCAGTGGCGCCGGGCCAGGCGGTTCAAAGCGCAGCGACAGCCTTGTGGAAGAATCACCGCGTCGGCGGCCGCCATCACGGTCCGGTCCTCGTCATTCGGCGCCCTTCCTGCACAGAGCAGGTTTTGATCTGCAAGATAGCACGGGTGATAAAAAACCACCATCGCGGTCAATAGCCGAATTTTCGAAGGGCTCGGGCATCCTGGCTCCAGTTTTTCTGAACCCTGACAAAAAGTCTCAAAACAACCTGTTTTTCCATCATTTTTTCTAGATTCTCTCGGGCAGCGGCGCCGATCTGGCTAAGCTTGACCCCTTTTTTTCCGATGACAATTCCCTTTTGCGAAGCTCGCTCCACGTGGATGGTTGCTGAAATCTGCACCGGTGCACGACTGCCCCCCGCTTTGAACTCATCCACGGTGACGGCCGTCGCGTAGGGGATTTCATCGCCCGTGTAGCGGAACACCTTTTCCCTCACGATCTCTGCGGCAATGAAGCGCATCGGCGCGTCAGTGACGGCGTCTTCGGGAAACAGGGGCGGTCCGACAGGAAGCACCTTCTCCATGGCGGACAGCAGCGCTTCGATCTGGGTGCCCATGCGTGCTGAAATCGGTACAATCGCCTCGAAGGAAAAGCGCCGACTCCACTCGGCAATTTGAGACAGCAGCCTCGGCTTGTCGATTCGATCGATTTTGTTCAGGGCCAGAATCACGGGACGGCTCTGAAGACGGAGGTTTTCGATCAACAGCGTTTCCGAATCCGGATCGGGGGACCAGGCGTCGGCGATCATCAGAATCAAGTCGGCATCCCCCATGGCGGCCAGGGCCGCATCGACGATGCGGACATTGAGACGGGAACCGGACCGGTGAATGCCGGGCGTATCGACGAAAATCATCTGGGAACGCTCCCGATGAACGACGCCGAGAATCCGTTTCCGGGTGGTCTGCGGCTTTCTGGATGTAATGGAGATTTTTTCTCCGAGCAGCCGGTTCAAAAGGGTCGATTTTCCGACATTGGGTGCGCCGACGATGGCAATGAAACCGGAGCGAAACGAAGGCGCTGTCGAGGTCACGACTGTACCCCATCGGCCATCGATAATATCTCCCGCCACAGGTCATCTCTGCCTGCCCGCGTTTTGGCTGAAAAGAGGATCAGCGCCGAGGCGGGCATCAACAGGGCGTCTGCGATCTTCTGGCGCCGGATCTTCTGCCGGCTTTTTGACAGCTTATCGGCCTTGGTCAGGGCGATTCTGACCGGCAGGGGGCGGTCGGCAAGCCATTGGAGCAGATTCGTTTCTTCGACACCCGGATCCCGGCGGATATCAATGATCAGGACAATCCCGCACAGACACTCCCGAAGCGAGAGATACGCTTCCACCATCGGGCCCCATTTTCGCCGAACCGCCTCTGGAACCTTGGCATACCCATAGCCGGGAAGATCGACGAACCCGATTTGGCCGTTGATCGCAAAGAAGTTGAGCAGCTGGGTTCTTCCCGGCGTGGCGCTGGTTTTCACCAGACGCTTCCGGTTGACCAGCGTGTTGATCAGGGAGGATTTTCCTACGTTGGATCTTCCGGCAAAGGCGATTTCCGGCAATCGTGTGGAAGGGTATTGCGTGGGGCTGACCGCACTTTTGATGAATTCAGCGGATTGAATCTTCATTCGGTGCTCCGCAGCGCGGCTGGGATTTTTGCGGCAACCTTCCCGCCATCAGGCCGGGGGGGCGGCCTCGATGCCGGAGTACTCACCAAGGTAGCGCTCAAGCCGATCCATGCCTTCTTGGATGTTTTCCATGGAGCTGGCATAGGAGAACCGGAGGTATCCTTCGCCGTTTTTCCCGAAATCGATCCCCGGCGTCACCCCCACATGGGCCTTTTCAAGGATGTCGAAGGCCAGGCGATAGGAATCCTGCGACAGATGTTTGGCGTTGACAAAGACATAAAATGCACCGGTGGGCTCAACCGTGATGCCGAAGCCAAGCTCCTTGAGGCGGCGGATCATGAATTTCCGCCTTTGATTATAGGTTTCCTTCATCTGGGCCACGTCAGGGCCGGCTTCATTGAGGGCCGCAATGCCGGCCATCTGCACCATCGCGTTTGCCGAGATGAAAAAATTTTGCATCACTTTTTGGATCGGACGGATAAACCGTTGGGGAGCGATCAGGTATCCGAGCCGGAGGCCGGTCATCGCGTAGAGCTTTGAAAAACCATTCAGTACGAAGGCGTCGTCTGAAAATTCGAGAATGGAGTGCTCTTTTCCCTCGTAGACGAGGCCATGGTAGATTTCATCGGAAATCACGCAGGGGAAAAGCGCCGCGATCTCTTTCATCCGCGTTGCCGACAGCAGGTTTCCGGTCGGATTCGAAGGGGAATTGATGAAAATCCCCCGGGTGCGGCCTGTGATCCGCTCCTTGATGGCTTCCGGCCGGAATTGAAACCCGTCTTCTTCGTAAACCGGGACCGTGACCGGAACCCCGCCCATAAATTTGATGAAATTCGGATAGCAGGCATAATGGGGATCGGAGATGATCGTCTCATCGCCGCGCTCAATCAGGGCGGCAAACAAAACGAACATGACCGGCGAGGTCCCGGAGCCGACCACCACCCTTCCGGGATCGACCGACACACCGTATCGGTCAAGGTAATATTGGCAGATCGTCTCCCGCAGTTCGATCATGCCCAGGCTGTGGGTATAGTGGGTATGACCGTTTTCAAGGGCTTGGCAGGCTGCGGCTTTGACGCAGGCGGGGGTGTCAAAATCGGGCTCTCCAACCTCGAGATGAACGATATCGATCCCTTTTCGCTCCATTTCGTGCGCCTTTTCCAATACGTCCATCACGATAAAGGAAGTAATTTCTCGAATGCGTTCGGTGGTCACGGCAGCTTCTCCTGAATTTTCTATATCACCTTGTTTAAGGGATACTCGATAATCCCCTCGGCACCGACTTTCATCAGCTTTGGAATCAGGTCTCGGACCGCATGGAGGCTGACCACGGTTTCCACCGAGAACCATTCGGTCTGATACAGGCTTGCCACGGTGGGGGCGTTCAGGCTCGGCAGAAGCGCCATGATTTTTTCGAGCCTGTCGCCGGGAACGTTCATTTTCAGACCGACCATTTTATCCCCCTGAAGGGCGCCGTTGAGCATCAAGGCGATCTGTTCGATCTTTTCCCGCTTTTCCCGCGTTTTCCAGGCCCGAGGATTGACGATGAGCTGGGTGTTGGTCTGCATCAGTTCGTGAATAATTCTGAGGCCGTGCGCCTTGATGGTGCTTCCGGTTTCGGTGACTTCCACGATCGCATCGGCAAGGCCGGAGACAACCTTGGCCTCGGTGGCGCCCCAGGAAAATTCGACATCGACCTTTATGCGATGGTCGGCAAAAAACCGTCGGGTAAAATCCACCAATTCCGTTGAAATCTTTTTTCCGGTAAGGTCTTTTAGCGTCTTTGCCGGCGAGTCGTAGGGGACAGCCAGCACCCAGCGGGCCGGCCTTGCGCTGACCTTTGAATAGACCAAATCGCAGACAATATGAACATCGGAGCGGTTTTCGGCGATCCAGTCTTTCCCGGTCAAGCCGGCATCCAGGGTCCCGTTTTCGACATACCGGGACATCTCCTGGGCGCGACAGATGGCGCATTCAATATTTTCATCGTTGATTTCGGGAAAATAACTGCGGTCGTTTACGGTGATATTCCAGCCGGATCGTTTAAAGAGCGCCAGGGTTGCGTTCTGGAGGCTTCCTTTTGGAATGCCCAGCTTCAGGATGCGGCTCATTTCTTGTAGACCTCCTTGGGATCGAACACCGGCTCTCCCACGACGGTTTCTGCTCCATCGGTTTCGATTCGGCAAAAAAAACAGGACCGGTGTCCTGTGTGGCAGGCCGCACCGCCGACCTGATCCACCTTCAGAAGCACGGTATCCCGGTCGCAGTCGATGCGGATTTCCTTGATCCGCTGGACGTTGCCCGAGCTTTCACCCTTGACCCAGAGCTGGTTTCGGCTTCGGCTCCAATACGTGGCGACGGCCGTGGAAAGGGTTTGTTGCCAAGCCTCTGCGTTCATGTAGGCAAGCATGAGGACTTCACCGGAAGCCGAATCCTGTACGATTGCCGGAATCAATCCGTCCGTTTTTTCAAAATCGAGCGTTTCCATAAATGTATCCACTCCATGTCGTCGATAAACCGATTCAAAATTAAAAATAATTTATATACTCTTTTTTTGATCTCATCGTCAACGCTTTTTGAAAAAGAGCGTTTACAAGCCGGCCGGATTTGACTAAAATAAAAGCTTTTCGAAAGAAATTTTAACGATGCTGCGAAAGACGTGGTGGAAAAAAGGGGATGGTTATGCCCGTTGAGAAAAAGTCGCCTTCCAAAATCCGAAAAAACCGTTCCCAACATCGCCCCTTAGGGCTGAGGCGGCGACTGGTGTGGTGGGCCTTGTTTTTGACGGTTTTTGTCGCCGTTGCCGGCGTCGCAGCCCTTGCCGGCATCTATCTGTACTTGAGTCAGGACCTTCCAAGGATCTCTTCCTTGGCCGATTATCGGCCGCCGGTGGTGACCACCGTGTATGCTGCAGACGGACGCAAGATCGCCGAATTCTACAAGGAGCGCCGCATCGTGGTGCCCCTTTCCAAAATCCCGAAGCAGCTCGTGCAGGCGTTTATCGCGGCAGAAGACGCCCGTTTTTACGCTCATAAAGGGATCGATTTTCCAAGCATCCTACGGGCGTTTTTCAAAAACCTGGAGGCGGGTACCATCGTTCAGGGGGGAAGCACCATCACCCAGCAGGTCACCAAGTCCTTTTTGTTGACCCCGGAGCGAAGCTATCAGCGAAAGATCAAAGAAGCCATCCTGGCCTACCGAATCGACAATGCCTTCTCCAAAGAGGAAATCCTGTTTCTGTATCTGAACCAGATCTACCTGGGGCACGGCGCCTATGGCGTGGCGGCCGCCGCCGAGAACTACTTCGGAAAAGACGTTTCCGACCTGACCCTGGCCGAATCGGCGATGCTCGCCGGCCTTCCCCAGGCCCCGAGCCGCTATTCCCCGTTTCGGAACCCGATGTCGGCCAAACACCGGCAGATCTATGTGCTCAACCGGATGGAAACCGAAGGGTACATCGACAAAGAACAATTCGACGAGGCCCTTGCCGCCGAGCTGGACATCCGCGGTAGAAAGAATTGGTACCTGGACGAAGTTCCTTTCTATACCGAACACGTGCGAAGACAGATCGAGGAGCGCTACGGCGCCGACGCGCTTTACACTGGCGGTCTTCAGATCTACACGGCAGTCGATGTCGAGATGCAGAAAATCGCCCGCCAGGAAATAGAATCGGGCCTGCGCGCGCTGGACAAGCGCCAGGGGTTCCGGGGGGCGTTGATGCGGGTCCACCCGGAAGAAATCGAGTCGTTTGTCTCCGAGCTGGAGATGGAATCCGAAAAATCGGCGCCCGAAGCCGGCCGGATCGTCCGCGGCGTGGTCACCAAGGTCGACGACGTCGAAGAAAAGGTGCAGGTGCGCATCGGCGCCGGTCTTGGCATCATCGTGATGGACGACATTCGCTGGGCGAGAAAACCGGACCCGGAGGTTCCTTACTACGCCGTCAAAATCCACCGCCCCAGTCAAGTGCTCCGGGTGGGGGACGTCATCGAGGTGCGGTTGAAGGATCGCAGCGAGGAGACGGGATATTGGGAGCTGTCTTTGGAGCAGGAGCCGATCGTCCAGGCAGCGCTGCTGTGCATCGAAGCCGCCGCCGGTGAAGTCAAGGCCATGATCGGAGGAATAAGTTTTGAAGAAAGCCAGTTCAATCGGGCAGTTCAGTCCCGACGGCAACCCGGTTCGGCGTTCAAGCCGATTATTTATGCCGCGGCCATCGACAAGGGTTACACGCCGGCCACGGCCATTGTCGACTCGCCCATCGTCTTCGAGGATATCGAACGGGACTTTACCTGGAAGCCGAAAAACTACAAAGAGCGTTTTCACGGCCTCACCCTGCTGCGCGAAGCCCTGGCCAAGTCGCGAAACGTTGTCACCATCAAGATTTTGCAGGATATCGGCATCGATTATCTGATCGACTATGCCCGGAAGCTGGGAATCACCTCCACCCTGAGCCGGGACCTGTCCATTGCGCTGGGCTCTTCCGGGGTTTCGCTGCTGGAGCTGACCAACGCCTACTCGGTTTTTGCCAATCGGGGCTACCGGATCGAGCCGGTCTTTATCCGAAAGATCCTGGATCGGGACGGAAATGTCATAGAAGAAGCCAAGCCGCTGCAGGAAAAGGTGATCGATCAAAGTACGGCCTATATCATGACCCATTTACTGGAGGGGGTGGTTCAACATGGAACCGGGCAGCGGGTCAGGGCACTGAACCGGCCGGCTGCCGGCAAGACGGGAACCACCAACAACCTTTTCGATGCGTGGTTCATGGGATATACGCCCCGCTATATCACCGGCACCTGGGTGGGGTTTGACGAGGAACGCTCCCTGGGAGAGGGAGAGACCGGCTCCCGGGCGGCCAGCCCGCTCTGGCTCGGCTTTATGAAGCGAATACTGGAAGGCACGCCGGTACAGGTGTTTGAGGCCCCGGAAGGGATTGTGTTCGCCAAGATCGATGCAGAAACCGGCCTGCTTCCGATCTCCGAATCGAAAAAGACCATCTTCGAATGTTTCAAGGAAGGGACCGTTCCTACCGAGCGCACCCCCAAGCCGGACACCATTTCCGAGCCGGACCAGTTTTTCAAATCGCTGATGTAGTGAAGGCTCCTGGGATCAAGCGTTCAAGGGTATCGTTTTGGTGACGGTTCTCAGACCAAAGAACACTCACCGCAGAGGCACAGAGGGCGCAGAGTAGCTCTGATATATCTTCCTCTGCGCATCCTCTGCGGCCTCCGCGCCTCTGCGGTGAAACCATTGTCACCACAACGACGCCCGCATGTGTTCAGGGAAAAACCGGTTTGGCGCTGGCCCTGTTCTGCGGCCATACGGTTTCGAGCCGGCCGGACTGCCACTGGACGATTAGCCACGATGCCCGGTTTTGACCCGGGCGGGCGCTTTTTTCGTTGAACCGGACAGTGCCGCAGATTGTAGACAGGTCTGTTTTGGCCATCGCATTTCGAAGGTCCCCCTTCCGGGCCGGGCGGGACCGGGAAACAGCGTCGGCCACAACATTCAGGGCTGCGAAGGCAAGGGCTTCGTGATGACCGGGATCCCGGCCGTACCGGTTGAAATAGTCCTGGCTGAATCGCCGGGCGCCGGGAAAAGAGGCCGATGCCGCCCACGGTACCAAAGCGCAGATGAAATCACCGGCGCCGCCGGCAGTCTCGGCAAATTCCGGACGAACCACACCCGGCGCCTCTCCCAGAATCAGCTTCGGGGCCAGGTGCAAGCGGCGGTGCTGGTGCACCATCAGCGCAGCGTCGGCCGGTGCGGCAATCAGAACCAGGAGAGCCGGTTTCTTGACCCGCACCCTGGCCAGTTCAGGCCGGTAGTCGATGCGGCCCGGCAAGAAGCGGACGCGAAACAATGGGTTGAGCCCCAGGGCAGGCGCCTGGGCAACCCACTGTTCGGAAAGTGTTTCGGCCGGCGGAAGAGATTCGCACAGGATGGCTGTGCTGCGGTTGTCGGGTAAATACCGGTCCAGAAAGGATGCCAGGACAGAATACTTATCCTCGACAGGGGGATTCAGGCGAAAGACAAACCGATAGGGAGGTTCGGTAATCGCCGTAGAGCCGGCGCCGCTGATCAAAAGCGGAACGCCTGCGGCTTCGGCAACCGCTGCGGCCGACCAGGCGGCAGGGCTGGTCAGGCAGCCCACCAATACCTGCACTTGTTTTTCTTGAATGAGCCGCATGGCCGCAGTCCGGCCGCCCTCGGAAGACCCGGCGGTGTCGGCGACGTGCAACGCTGCCTCCGGAGCGGCAAACCCGTCCGATGCGGCCGCCAGGTCGAAACCGGTGCGGGCGGCTTCTCCTGCAGGAGCCATCGGGCCGCTCAGGGGAAGCAGAACGCCGATTCGAACCGCTTCGGCGCGGGGCAGGCAAACGCTCAAGGCCAGGCCGGCAGCCGTCAAGAACCAGAGCCATTTTCGAAGACATCGGTGCATGGGAACGTTCCCTTTCGCTTCTTGCTTCCGGATTCCATGCCCGTGTATCATATTTGGAGAAAATAGGATACGGATACGATGAAGCTCCGAACCATTTTACTGGTGCTTTCCCTTCTGGCATTTTTATCTGTCTCGCTGGGCGGATATTTGTATTATTCCGCCCTGCGAGAGGCGGACAAAAAAAGAGCCGATCGCCAGATCGTCACCCGGGTGGAGTTGATCCGAAAAAATCTTTCCGCCATGCTTTCGGAAAACATCCGGCCGGTCCGCGCCCTTTCCAAAATGGACGAACTGCTGGAGATGCTGGTCCGGCCCGGCCCCGAGGCCCTGGATCGGGCAAACGCCATCCTCGATCTGTACAAAGAGTCGATGGACGCAGATGTCTGTTATCTCATGAACCATCGCGGGGTGACGATCGCCTCGAGCAATCGAGATGCCCCGGACAGCTTCATCGGGAAGAACTACGACTTTCGGCCCTATTTCCAGATGGCCATGCACAGCGCCCCTTCGACCTACCTCGCCCTGGGGGTCACGTCCCGTAAAAGAGGGGCCTATTTCAGCTTTCCGATCTTCGAAGGAGGAGAAGACATCCCCATCGGATTGGCCGTGATCAAATCCTCCATCGACCAGATCGAAAAAGAGATCGGCTTCTCCGACGACGAGACCGTTCTGGTGGCCAGCCCGGATGGCATCATCTTCATATCGAACCGGAAGGAGTGGCTCTTGCAGTCGATTTTTCCGCTTTCAGCCGAGCAGCGGACAGAAATTGCCCGAGCCCGCCAGTTCGGCACCGGGCCCTGGAATTGGGTTGGACTCCGATTTCCGGATTCGGCCCGCGCGGAAGACGAAAGCGGAAGCCAATATGTCGTCCACCAGACCAAAATCGACAACTATCCGGAGTGGCGATTGATTCATCTGCAAAACCAAGAGGCGGTTGCCGGTCAGTTCATGTCCGACCCGCTGCTCAGGATGATCGGTCCGATCGTTCTTACGCTCTGCTTCCTGGTGGGATTCCTGGTGATGATGCTCTACCGGAAGGCGAGCCACGAGTTGCATCAGCGCCGCATGGCGGAAAAGGCCCTTCGGGAGAGTGAAACGCGCTACCGTTCGCTGTACCATCACACACCGGCCATGCTTCATTCCATCGACCCGGAGGGGCGGCTGGTCAGCGTCAGCAACTACTGGGTGGATATGATGGGCTATGAACGGCACGAAGTCATCGGTCGGAAGCTTACCGATTTTTTTACGGAAGCTTCCCGTCGATTCGCCCAGGACAAGGTCTTGCCCGCATTTTTTCGGTCCGGATTCTGCAAGGATGTGCCCTATCGTTTCGTGAAAAAGAACGGCGATATCGTCGACGTGCTGCTTTCTGCCATCACCGACCGGGATGCGGACGGCAGCCAGGTCCGGACCTTGGCCGTCTCCATCGATGTCACAGAGCAAAAAAAGGCCGAAGAAGCCCTGCGCAAGGCCAAGGAGACCCTCAGCCGATACTCCAAAGACCTGGAGTGGCAGGTCCGCAAGCGCACTCAAGAGATTTCCAGCATTTTGCGCTATACGCCTGCGGTGGTCTACATCAAGGATCGCCGGGGCCGATATTCCCTGGTCAATTCCAGGTTCGTGGAGCTGTTTCACCTGGCGGGCGAAGACGTCATGGGCAGGACCGACGAAGAGCTGCTTCCTGCTCCGGTGGCCGCGCAGTTCAAGAAGAACGACCGGCAGGTGCTCAAAGAGGGTCGATCGCTCCAGGCTCAGGAGCAGATCGCTCAAGAAGACGGCGTGCACACCTATTTATCGGTCAAGTTTCCCATCTACGACGAAGACGGCGCCCCGAGCGGAGTCTGCGGCATCGCCACCGACGTTACGGCGGTGAAAAAAGCCCAGGACCAGTTGAGGCGGCTTTCGGCGGGCATCATGGCCAATCAGGAAAAAGAACGGGCGGCCATTGCCCGGGAGCTTCACGACGAATTGGGGCAGGTGCTGACGGCGCTTCGTATGGATTCGGTGTGGCTGCGGGAGCATCTGAAGGATGCCGATCCCGAAGGGGCCCGGCGGGCCTTGACCATGTGCGATCTGATCGACAAGACCATAGAAGAGGTCCGGGGGATCGCCATCCGGTTGCGGCCGGGGGTGCTCGACACCCTCGGGCTGGTCGACGCCCTGGAGTGGTACGCGCTGGACTTCGAGCGCCGCACGGAAATCTCCTGCACCTTCGATCCCATCGATGTGCCGGCGGTCACCGACAGTCTGGCAACCGCCGCCTACCGGATTGCCCAGGAGGCCCTGACCAACGTGGCCCGGCACGCCGGCGCAGGCCGCGTCCACCTGGCGCTGGCGGCTGAAAACGGAAATCTTCTTCTTTCGGTGGCGGACGACGGCTGCGGCTTC
>CAYPFH010000036.1:0-20757 GCA_964409825.1 uncultured Desulfobacterales bacterium
GTATTGATCAAACTGACCGCCCCGGGGTCAGCGGCGGGGCTTATGTGAAACTTCGGTGCTTGGGCTTTTTTAGCCCGCCGGTTTCTGTATTTCGCCATCTTACCTCGCTGCATAGGCGCGACCGGCTCCAGACCCAGACCATGGGGGCTTCCTGATAAGTTTTACGGTTGATCAAATCCCGTGGGAAACGGGACGGCGGGGTTGGCACCTGACACCATGTCGTCATCCGTCTCCGTATCTGACGAAACCGTAACGCTCGAAGATGGCCTGGGCCTCCGGTTCAAAAAGAAAGCCGACGAAAGCGGCCGCCGCTTTCCGGCGAGGCGCCCGGTCGAGCTGGCAGACATAGTATTGGATTCGGTTCCGCTGATCCAGTCTGCCACCCGGTTCGACCACCTCAAAGGCAAGACCGGTGCTCCGGGCGTGGACCGCTTCGGTGGCCCACACCGGGCCGACATCGACGGTTTTCATGCCGATCCGCAGCGGCGTTTCCCGGTGGTGGACCACGGTCAGCACCGTGGTCCCTTCGGCTCGCTTTTCTTTCATGATCCGCCGCACCAGGGCAGGTCCGCCGGTGTCTTCGTACATGCGCACGATGTGCCGCGCGATGTCTTCGTTTTCAGGATCCGGCTGGGAAATGCGCACATCGGGCTTTCCCAGATCGCCGACGGCGGCAATTTTTCCGGGGTTTCCGGCGGGGACCATGAGGGTGAGCCGATTCCGGAGATATGGGCGATAGCCACCCGGCGCCAGATACCCTCTCTGGACCAGGGTTTCCATGGCCCGTCGCCGGACCGAGGTGTAGACATCCGGTTGAATCGAAAGGACCTCTCCGGCGAAGCGGGCGCCTCCGGCAAGGATCTGCTTCAATTCCAGGCCGGGGGGAAGGGTTTCGTAAAAAATCTTTTTAACCGCTGGATGCCTTCGCTGAAACGCCGCCAGCAGATCCTCCATCGCCATGAACTGGTTGCCGGCCATGAACAGGACCAGATCGGCATCTTTGGCGTGCTCTAAATGATGGAGGTCATCAGCGCGCTCTTCGGGAATCAGAGGCAGGTTTTCTTCGGCCATGGGACGTTCCTTTACGGTTATATCCTCGGAAACACAAATTTATCACCAAATCGTGCCAGCAGTTTTAGCAACGGTAAAATAGGGACGCCGGCCTGTCAATGGCTTGCCCCGAAAACATCCGAAGCAGAAACTGTCTTTTTGGAAATTGACTCGGAGAAGAATTTGTGAAATGATTTCAAACGACTGACCATCGAGTCCGCAAGACGGTCGAATCAAAACGAAAACGAAGATTTCCCATGAAGATTGCCGATAACATGTCCTACGAAGGGGTTACCGCTGAAAACCCGCCTCCCGCTGCGGGACCTGCATTGAAGCAGGTCCGACCGGCGCCGGCAGCCAGGCCGAAGGAGACGAAAATCTGGGCCGTCGGCGGGGGCAAAGGCGGCATCGGCAAGAGTTTTATCATCAGCAGCGTCGCCCAATGCCTCGCCCGAAGGGGCCATCGCATCGTTTTGCTCGACGCGGACTTAGGCGGCGCCAATCTGCACACCTTCTTCGGCGTCGATCGCCCCCGGGCAACCTTGACCGAATTTTTCGAAAGACAGATCCCCCTGGTATCCCTGGTCTGCGACACCGGCATACCCAATCTGGGCTTGCTCATCGGCGCACTGGACACCCTGGCAGCCGACCATATCCGCTACTCACAAAAAATGAAGCTCTTCCGCCATATCCGGAGGCTCCCGGCCGATTACGTCCTGATCGACATCGGCGCCGGCACCCACTTTCACACCATCGATTCGTTCCTGCTGGCCGACACCCTCGTTGCCGCCGTGGTCCCTGAGCTGATCTCCGTGGAAAACCTCTACTACTTTTTAAAGAGCGTTTTTTACCGGAAGCTGCTTCGCGCCATGAGCGAAAACGGGTGGAAAACGATTCTTTTCGATTCCTGGAAAAACCGCCGGGCCCTGGGGATCCGGAACGTGAAAGAGCTGACCGATTACCTAAGAACGCAGTCTCCAGAAATCCGCGGCGTGATCGACGAGGCGTTGTCCGGTTTTTTATTCCATATCGTCGTCAACAAAGTCCGGCGGCGCCAGGAGATGAAAGTGGGTCTGGGGGTGAGAAGCATCTGCATGAAGTATTTCGGCCTCGACGCCCACTATGCCGGCTATATCGAGCACGACGAACTGGTCTCCCGGTCCATCAACAAGAGGCAGCCCTATCTGCAGTCCCACGCCGGCTCCCGATGCAGCGGCCAGATCGAAGTCGTCGCAGAAAACCTCCTGCACCAAAAGGCCCATCGATGATCCTGCCTTCCGGAAAACCCGCTGAAATCCTCGACGCCCTTCAGGTTCTGGAGCTGCCCGAAGAGGCGACCCTCACCGAAATCCGCCAGTCTTACCGTTTTTTGAAGGATCTTTACAGCGGTGAGTCGATCGCCACTCTCCCGGTGAACGGAGAAATCAGCGAACAAGACCGCCGCCGGATCATCGAAAAAATCGACGCCGCCTACGCGAAGCTGATCCGGTTCTTTGAAGACGAGCGCGGTCGAGATTCCGCCGGGCAGCGGTCGGCGCCCGATGAAATTGCACGCTACCTCGCCGATGTCGAGGAGATCACCGGAACGGTACTCAAGACCGCGAGAAAAATGCAGGGGTTTGTTCCCGAGGAGGTGTCCGCCGAGACGAGAATCCCGGCCCTGGACCTGCAGCGCATCGAAGAAGAAGATTTTTCCGCACTTCCACCCCCGGTGTATACGCGGGGGTTTGTCTCCGGCTATGCCGCCTTTCTCGGAATCGATGCAGACCGGGCCTCCTCCGATTTCATGCACCGGTTCAACGCCTGGAAAGAGGGCCGGGGGAAAGAAAAAAAGCCGCACCGCTTCCGCCTGGCTTTCTGGAAGAAAAGAAAATGATGTCCCGCATTGTCCGTTTGCCGGTCTTCGACATAGTAGATTTGTTGCTTCGGTGAATGGTCGATTCGTCGAATCGGCGCTCCAGTTTCCTTGACGAGGCCCGTTTATTTTATTGTGCTTATCCAGAAACCTCCAGCCTGTAGCCGCAGGAGGCCGATGAATCTCAGCTCTCCAGCCGGCCAAATCCCGCCTTTAGCGGGACGCCATCAAGGCCGCGTAAAGACGGCCGCTGGTTAAAATGCAAAAAAATGGCAGCGGCAAACAGGAATTGCCAAAGAGATCCCGTTGTTTGCGTTGAGGCCGTCTTACTAAGGAGTAACTTACACGCCCGACACGATCTGGGAGCCGAGGCGGAGGCCCCATTAGTAACGCGGCCGAACTGGCTCAAACAGTTGCCCAGCTTCCGAGCTGAAACCCATCGGCCTCCTGCTTGAGCCTCCTGGAGTTTTCTGGAGAACCGGTTTATTATATTTGACCAATCAACCAATCAACTGATCAACCGCCCTCCCCCATGAACCCTGCGATGGTTTCCACCACGTAGTGCTGCTGGGACTCGGAAAGCTCCGGGTAGACCGGAAGGGCCAGGGTGCGGCGCGCCGCCTCTTCGGCCACCGGAAAATCCCCCGGCTTGTAGCCCAGATAGGCGAAGCACTCCTGCAGGTGCAGCGGAATCGGATAATACACTTCCGAGCCGACACCGGCCGCGGCCAGGGCCTTTTTGAGTTCGTCTCTGCCGCCGTCCACGGCGATGACGAACTGATTGTAGATGTGGCGGTCCTGGCAGTCCACAGGAAGGCGGATCCGATCCTCCAGGCCGGCCGCGGCAAAAAGCCTCCGATAGCGCTGTGCGTTGCGGCGGCGCGCCTCTGTCCAGCGGTCCAGGTGCGGCAGCTTGATGGAGACAATGGCCGCCTGCAGCGCGTCGAGCCTGAAATTGCCGCCGACCAGATGATGGACGTACTTGGGATGGGCCCCATGGCCGCGTAAAATCCGAAGCCGCTCAAAAAGCGCCTCGGACTGGATGGTAACGATGCCGCCGTCTCCGAAGGCCCCGAGGTTCTTGGACGGAAAAAAGGAAAAGCACCCGAAGTCGCCCATGGCGCCGGCCCGCCGCCCTCGGTACTCGGCCCCGATGGCCTGGGCCGCATCTTCGATCACCGTCATCCGGTATTCACGGGCGAGCGCCAGCAAAGGGTCCATTTCCGCGCACTGGCCGTAGAGGTGGACCGGGATGACGGCCTTTACCGAGGACCGTTTGGCTTCGTCCAACGCCTCCATCACCCGCCTCGCATCCGCAAAAGACAGGTTGTAGGTGTCTTTGTCGATATCGGCGAACACCGGAATCGCCCCGGTCCGGGCGATCGCGCCGGCGGTCGCAAAAAACGTGTACGGGGTGGTGAGCACACGATCACCGGAGCCGATGCCGACAGCCATCAGGCAGATCAGCAAAGCATCGCTTCCGGAAGAGACGCCGACGGAGAACCGGCTTGCACAGTATTCGGCGATCTCTTTTTCCAGCTTCTCCACCCGCGGGCCGAGAATGAACTGCTGGCTTTCGAAAATCTCTTCGGCTGCGGCCAAAACCTCATTTTTGATGCCCGGGTACTGGGCCTTGAGATCGAGAAGGGGCACGTTCATCGGTTCTGGTTCCTTCAATACGGGGTTTCGATTCGCAGGATCACCAGCGGCGATGCTGCATCATTGACGATGTCGGCCGAATCGTTTTCAGGGATGACGGCATTGTCCCCTGGTTTCAGACTGCGGCTTCCGGCGTCGACGGCGATGGCGCCCTCGCCGCAGACGACGATCAGGTGCTGGATCTTCCCCCGTCCGGTTGCCAGGGTCAGGGACCGGTTTGGAAAAACGACGAGCCGCTCCGCCGCATAATCGGGTGTTTCGTCCAAGGCGGTGCGCCGGCCCCAATCGGCATGCAGGGTGCGGTGCTGCTGAACCTCTTTTCGCCCCTGGCGTTTAAGTTGCTCGACGATCTCTTTGACGTCCCGGCTATGATCCAGGTCCGAGACAAAGACCGAATCCGGGGTTTCGACCACCACCACGCGGTTCATGTGGTTGACCGCGATCAGCCGCTCGTGGCCCATGATAAAAGAATCCGCGGTCCTGCGGGTGACCACGTTGCCGTCGATCACGTTGCCGGCCTCGTCTTTGGGCAGAAAGTCGTACAAAGACTTCCAGGACCCGATATCGCTCCAGCCAAAGTCCGAGGGAAGCACCGCGCCAAGGGCCGTGTTTTCCATGATGGCATAATCGATCGAAATATCGGGCAGTGCTTCGTATTCGCCCTGCTCCGCCGGGCCGCCTCCGGCCGTGATCGACGCCATCTGTGCGGTCAAATCCGGACAGAGGCGGGCGAACTCTTCGGCCATGACCGCCGCGCGGAAAGCGAACATGCCGCTGTTCCAGAAAAAATTTCCCGCGGCAAGGTAGGCCCGGGCCGTTTCCAGATCCGGCTTTTCCACGAACCGGCGGATTTCAAGCGCCCCGTGGGCCAGAGCGGCGCCGCCTTCGATGTAGCCGTATCCGGTTTCAGGATAATGGGGCTGGATGCCGAAGGTGACGATTCTGCCTTCCTTTGCCAGGACCGCGGCGGCGGAAAGAGTTTCGTGAAACCGGGAGGTGTCGGCAATGACATGGTCTGCCGGAAATGCGCAGACCACGGCGTCGCCGAAGCGCTGAAGCACATGATTCACCGCCAGAAGGATCGCCGGAGCGGTATTTCTTCCGCAGGGCTCCGCCAGGATCCTGCCCTCCACGTCGA
The DNA here is from genome assembly GCA_964409825.1 of uncultured Desulfobacterales bacterium. GTDB lineage: Bacteria > Desulfobacterota > Desulfobacteria > Desulfobacterales > CAFBRK01 > JAIPEL01. The sequence goes on from CAYPFH010000036.1 coordinate 5,703, forward strand.
CCCCCACCTCGGCCATGTGCCTGGCGATTTCAGGGACATGCTCCCGGCCGCACACCACAAAGATCTGATCGGGGGCCACCATCGGAAGCAGGCGTTTGACGGTGCGCTTCACCAGAGACTCCTCGCCGAGGAAATCGACCAGCTGCTTGGGAAAAAGAGTCCGGGATACCGGCCACAGGCGCGTTCCGCTGCCGCCGGCCAGCAGCACGGCGATGATGGTTCCCTGTTCAGTCATTTCCCACCGCCTTCTTTCTTTGGAACTGCTGGCTGCCCGGGCCGTTTCGGACCGCCAGGGCCGCATCGCACCGTGTCTCGACCGCGTCGTAGCCGACGCAGCCGGCGACTTCCTTTCGCAGGGCGGCGCCGGGGCAAAGCCGCATCTGCTCCGGCAGTTCGACGACGGTCTGGCTCTCTGCTCCCAGACGCAGATCGATAAAGGCCCTGCACGAGCCCGGATGCCGCTCCAATATTTCCTTCAGCCGCCGGAGGGTTTCCCGGCTGGTCCGGGCCATCTCCAGGTTGAAATGGATGCTGGCACTCCACAGCTCCTCGGCCCGATCCATGGGGATGACCGTGTCGGCCAGAAGCTTGACGGCGTTTTCGTCCCGCTGGATTCGGCCCTGGATCAGCACCGCGGCATCGTCGATCAGCACATCCCGCGCATCGTTGTATACCGAAGAAAACACCGTCGCCTCGATCCCGCCGTGAAGGTCGTCAACAGTGACGAAGGCCATCAGATCCCCTTTTTTCGTATGGATGGTCTTGATGTGGGTCACGATGCCGCCGATGCGCACCACCTCGCCGTCGCTCTTTTCCTGAAAAGAAATGCTGTCGGCGGTGGTGAACTTTTCCAGCAACCCTTCGTGCCGTGTCAGGGGGTGGCCGGACATGTAGAATCCGAGGGCCTCCTTTTCGTGGGCCAGCAGCTGTTTTTCCCCCCACTCCTTGATGTCGGGCAAAGAGGGGGTGTTCGGCGCAGGGATCGTTCCCCCCCCGTCGAAGAGCCCCATCTGAGGATCGCAGCGCTCCCGCTGGACCAGCTGCCCGTGCTCCAGAGTGTCTTCTAAAGCCGCCATCATCGCGGCCCGGGCAGCCCCGGTGCAGTCAAACGCGCCGCAGCGGATGAGGCTTTCGACCACCCGTTTGTTGACCCGCCGCAGATCGACCCGCTCGCAGAAATCGAAAAGGTCGGTGAAGGGTCCGGATTCTTCCCTTGCCTCGGCAATGGCCTCCACGGCCCCTTCTCCGACATTTTTGACCGCCACCAGTCCGTAGCGGATTTTTCCTTCGCTGACGGTGAATTTTTTTTCGCTTTCGTTGATGTCAGGCGGCAGCACTTGGATGTCGTGGCTTCGGCATTCGGCGATGTATTTGACCACCCCGTCTGTGGTGTGCATCTCGCTGGTGAGCAGCGAGGCCATGAATTCCACCGGGAAATGGGCCTTCAGGTAGGCGGTCTGATAGGCGATCAGGGCGTAGGCTGCACTGTGGGACTTGTTGAATCCATAGCCGCCGAACTTTTCCATCAGATTGAAAATCTGTTCGGCCTTATGCCGGTCGATGCCGTTTTCCACCGCGCCCTGGATGAACCGCTGCCGGTGCTTGGCCATGATTTCGACGATTTTCTTTCCCATGGCTTTTCGAAGATCGTCGGCCTCGGCCATGGAATAGCTGGCCAGGGCGCCCGCGATCTTCATGACCTGCTCCTGGTAGACGATCACCCCGTGGGTTTCTTTCAGGATCGGCTCCAGCTCGTCCACCAGGTAGGACACCGGCTTTCTGCCGTGCTTTCGTTCCACGTAGTCGTCGATCATCCCGCTTTCCATGGGGCCGGGACGATACAGGGCCACCAGGGCGATCACGTCTTCGAACCGGGCCGGCATCAGCCGGACCAGCAGATCCTTCATCCCGCTGCTCTCCAGCTGGAATACGCCGGTGGTGTCTCCGGATGACAGCAGGCGGTAGGTCTGGTCGTCGCCGAGATCGAGTTCGGACAGATCCGGAACTTCATGGCCGCCGTCGGCGATCAGCTTCAAGGTGTCGGCAATCACCGTCAGGTTCCGCAGCCCGAGAAAATCAAACTTCACCAGCCCGATTTTCTCCACGCACTTCATGTCGTATTGGGTGATCACCTCCCCCTTTTTTCCCCGATACAAGGGAAGGTATTCGCTCAACGGGCGGTCTCCGATCACCACTCCGGCAGCATGGGTCGATGCATGGCGGGGCAGACCTTCCAGGACCCTGCAGATTTGGATGAGCTCGGCATACCGGGCATTTTGCCTTGCCATTTCGGCCAACCGGGGTTCCTGTTTCAATGCGTCGTCCAGACCGATGTTGAGCACGTCCGGGACGAGTTTGGCAATGGCGTCCACCTCGGCCAAGGGGATGTCCAGGGCTCTTCCCACGTCCCGGATCACGGCACGGGTCTTGAGCTTTCCGAAGGTGATGATCTGCGCCACGTAGTCGCTGCCGCCGTATTTTTCAGAGACGTATCGGAACACCCGCTCCCGGCCGTTGATGCAAAAATCGACGTCGATGTCGGGCATGCTCTTTCGCGCCGGGTTGAGAAACCGCTCGAAAATCAGGCCGTGCTCGATGGGGTCGAGGTCGGTGATGCCCAGGGCATAGGCGACGATGCTGCCGGCCGCCGACCCTCGGCCGGGCCCCACCGGAATCCCGTTGGCCTTTCCGTAGCGGATAAAATCCGATACGATCAAAAAATACCCGCAAAACCCCATTTCCCGGATCACGGCGATTTCGTAGTCGAGCCGGTCCTGATAGACGGTGTCGTCCGCTTCCGGACGCTTGCGGCGAACCCGCTCCATGATCCGGGCAAACCCCGCCCGGGCGGCCTCTTCAAAGAGATCTTCGACGGATTTTCCTGCATCGACGGCAAACTTCGGAAAATGATAGGTGTGAAAGTCGAAGGACACATCGCAGCGGTCTGCAATCCGCCTCGTGTTTTCCAGGGCGCCTTGGACGTGGCCGAAGGCGGTCTTCATCTCTTCGGGGCTTTTGAAATAGAGCTGGTCGGTCCGGAACCTGAACCGATCCGAATCCTGGACCGTTTTCCCGGTCTGGATGCAGAGCAATACATCATGGGCATGGACGTCGGCGCTGTCGAGATAGTGGCAGTCGTTGCTGGCGACAAGCGGTATGGATAGCCGTTGGCCCATTTCGATCAGGTGGCGGTTAACCAGTTCCTGGATTTCGATCCCGTTTTGCTGCAGCTCCAGGAAAAATCCGTCTTCACCGAAAATCTGCTGAAATTCCCGCGCCGCCGCGTCGGCCCGCTCGATACGCCCCGACTTGATCAGCGCCGGAATTTCGCCGTGAAGGCAGGCAGACAAGGCGATCAGCCCCCGGCTGTGGGCGCAAAGCAGCTCCTTGTCGATGCGGGGCTTGTAGTAAAACCCCGTCAACTGCGCGGCGGTGGCCAGCTTGCATAGATTGCGGTAGCCCTCCGCGGTTTCGGCCAGGAGGATCAGGTGAGACATCCCCTTGCTGTCCAGGGGCGTCTTGTCGGTCATCTTCCGGGGAGACAGGTAGACCTCGCAGCCGATAATCGGCTTGATGCCGGCCTTGACCGCCTTTTCGAAAAACTCCACCACCCCGAACATGGTGCCATGGTCGGTGATCGCCACCGCGTCCATGCCAAAGCCGGCGGCCCGCTTCAGCAAAGGGTCGATCCGGATGGCACCGTCCAGAAGGCTGTACTGGGTGTGCACATGGAGATGGACGAATTTAGCAGGCGGGTTGTTCATGGCTTCCGATGGCATAGGCGGTTCATATCTCGGTTCTTACTGTAGGACAACGAGGCGGCATCGGGCAAGGATAGACCGGTCAAGTGGTCGAATGGCTGATTGGTTGATTGGAAAGAAAATGGCCATGCCCGGAAAGAAGGCCGGAAAAAGCTCAGCCCAAATACTGTGCCGCCCTTCCCATTTGACCATTCAACAAATCAACCAATCCACCTCAGTCGAGGCGGTAATTGGGCGCTTCTTTGGTGATAATGACGTCGTGAACGTGGCTTTCCCGCATGCCGGCGGCGGATATTCTCATGAACCGGGCTTTTTCCCGCAGCTCCTCGATGGACCGGCATCCGCAGTACCCCATCCCCGCCTTCAACCCCCCCACCAATTGCAGGATGTTGCCGGAAAGAGAGCCGCGGTAGGGCACGCGGCCCACGATTCCCTCGGGCACCAGTTTGTCGTCTTCGGATTCCTCGTGCTGGGCGTAGCGGTCTTTGCTCCCTTTTTTCATCGCCTCCAGCGATCCCATGCCACGGTAAACTTTGTAGCTTCGTCCCTGATAGAAGATGGTTTCACCCGGGCTTTCCTCGGTTCCGGCAAAAAGCCCGCCGATCATCACGCAATGGGCGCCTGCCCCGATGGCCTTGGTGATGTCTCCGGAAAATTTGATTCCGCCGTCGGCGATAAGCGGCACCCCGGTTTTATTGGCCGCAGACCGGCAGTTCATGATGGCGGTCACCTGGGGAACGCCGATGCCGGCAACGATGCGGGTGGTGCAGATGGAGCCCGGGCCGATGCCGATCTTCACCCCGTCCACGCCCGCCTCGATCAGGTCTTCGGCCCCCTTGCCGGTGCCCACGTTGCCGGCGATCAGCTCGAGGTCGGCAAAGGTCTCTTTCAGCGCGGCCACGGCTTCGATGACATTTTTGCTGTGTCCGTGGGAGGTGTCGATCACGATGACATCGGCGCCCGCCTTGAGCAGGGCATCGGTCCGGGCCAGCATGTCCTCTCCGACGCCGACGGCGGCGCCCACCCGGAGCCGGCCCATCCGGTCCTTGCAGGCGTAAGGGTATTTCTTGATCTTTTCGATGTCCTTGATGGTGATCATGCCGGTCAGGCGTCCTTTTTTGTCGACCACCAGCAGTTTTTCGATCCGGTGCTGGTGAAGAAGCTTTTTCGACTCTTCCAGGGTGATCCCCTCGGACACCGTGACCAGGTTGTCCTTGGTCATGACCTCGGAAACCGGCCGGTCCAGACTGGTCTCGAACCGAAGGTCCCGGTTGGTGACGATCCCGACCAGGGCGTCGTTTTTGATCACCGGCACCCCGGAAATGCGGTATCGTTCCATCAGTTTGAGGACGTCGTGCACGGGCCGGTCCGGATGGATGGTCACCGGGTCGATGATCATCCCGCTTTCCGACTTTTTGACCTGGTCGACCTCCCGAACCTGGTCTTCGATTTCCATGTTGCGGTGAATGAAGCCGATGCCGCCCTCCCGGGCCATGGTGATGGCAGCCCTGGACCCGGTGACCGTGTCCATGGCCGCGCTGCAGATGGGAATATTCAGGGTCAGGTTTCGACTCAGCCGGGTGGCCGTGTTCACCTCCCTGGGCAGAATATCGGAGTAGTTCGGCAGCAGAAGTACGTCGTCAAATGAAAAGCCTTCTTCAGGCGGTATCTTAACCATGGGTGTTCCTCCGGAGATGGATTGAAAATTTGAGGCTTTCGATAACAAATCCCCCCCCCTTTCGCAATGGCTTATTTGGCGGCTTGACAACTGCCGGAACCGAATATAGGGATGGTTTTTGTTTCGCACAAGATGGGAATGCCGCGCTATGGTCATCGAAATCAATCCGGAAAATCCTCAGCCGAGACGGATCGAGCAGGTGGTGGACGTCCTTAAAAACGGCGGGGTGATCGCCTATCCGACCGATACTTACTACGGCATCGGATGCGACATTTTAAACAAGAAAGCGATCGAGCGAGTCTACCAAATCAAGCAGCGGCCCAGAAGCAAGCCGTTCAGCTTCATCTGTGCGGACTTGAAGCACATCAGCAACTACGCCAAGGTTTCCAACTACGCCTACAAGACCATGAGGCGGCTGCTGCCGGGACCCTACACCTTCATTCTGGAAGGATCCAAGCTGGTGCCCAAAATCATGCTCACCAAACGCAAAACAGCGGGAATCCGGGTGCCGGAAAACGCCATCTGCCTGGCCCTGGTCGAAGCCTTGGGAAACCCGGTGATCTCCACCAGCGTCGAGGCCCCGGACGAATCCTTTCATTTCGACGCCTCGCTGATCCACGACCACTACAAGGGGAGGCTGGATTTGGTCGTAGACGGCGGCCCGGTTCCGGCCCGCCCCTCCTCGGTCATCTCCCTCATCGACGACGAACCGCAGGTGATTCGTGCCGGCCAGGGGGACGTATCATTGTTTGAATAAATCCTGCTGTAATCATTGAGCGCCGATCAACTATCTGCTGCACCGCGTCCTGCCAACCAGCAAAATCCGAAACTCGAATATCGAAATTCGAAACAAATTCGAATATCAAATGCTCCAATGACCGAATCAAGGCCGGATCGGGATGAACGGTTCGATTTCCGTTTCGGTCATTTGAATTTGGGTCATTTAGACTTGTTTCGAATTTCGTATTTCGTGCTTCGAATTTCCGGATGGGAAGATCGAATCGTTCCAGCATGCGCAAGAAGGCGATGCGGGAAAACGGTGCCGTAGTCGAAGGTCAGGGCCTGTACAGATATCCGGCAAACAGGTCCGACGCCTTGAGCTGGCGGTGAAGAAAGGCGGCGGCCTTTTCGGTGAGCAGCCCCAGGAGGGAATACTTTTCAGCGCGGGAGTAGACGGTCTTCACGTGGCCTTCGATTCCGGCAAGCTCTGCGGCCCAGTCGACGGCGTCTTGAAGGTTGCCGAGCCGATCCACCAGCCCCAGATCCCGGGCCTGCTCTCCGTTGAATATCCGGCCGTCGGCCAGCCGGACAACCGCCTCGTCATCCATGCCCCGGCCTTCGGCCACCGCCCGGATGAACTGGCGGTGGGTCTGGTCGGCGAAGGTCTGCAGAATCTCTCGCTCTTCTTCGGACAACGGCTTGACCGGCGAGGCAAGATCCTTGTATTGGCCGCTTTTGATGACCACGGGCACGAGCCCGATCTTGTCGAGCAGGCTTTTAAAATTGGTGTACTCGATAATGACCCCGATGCTGCCGGTGATGGTGCCAGGGTTGGCCACGACGCCGTCGGCTGCCGCCGCCACGTAATAGCCTCCGGAGGCGGCGATGGCCCCCATCGAGGCGATCACCGTTTTTTCATCACCGGTTTTGCGGACCTCCCGGTAAATTTCCTGGGCCGGGCCGACAACCCCCCCCGGAGAGTCGATCCGGAGCACGATGGCCCGGATGGATTCCTCCTCCCGGAACCGCTTCAGGTCCTCCAGCACCGTCCGGGCGTCGAGGATCATCCCCTCGATCTCGATGACCCCCACCTTCGGCCCGTCACCGAAGGAAAGATCGTCGCTGCGCAGGGCCACGGCCACGGTGATCGCCAGCGAAACGACGGTGGCGCCGGCAATGGCGGTAAAAACCAGAATCGTAAACAGGATGGGATGGCGGCGGGAAAACATGCGGCTTTCGCTCCCCGGTCAGGCATGGCGCCGGGATCGAGCGCCGCCGGGGGCGGGGCGCCTGCGGCCCGTCCCCGGCGGCGGTTTCTCATTCGTCGTTGAGTTTTTCCTGCAGGTTTTCCCTCAGGATTTCGCCGAAGGTCGAAGTGGCCGGTCCGATGTTGTTGATGTACTCGTTGAGCAGGCTCTGTTCGTCTTCGATCTCCAGGCGCTTGATCGAAAGCCCGATGCGGCGCTCATCGCTGTTGATATTCATCACCTTGGCGGTGATGATGTCGCCTATGTTGAACATCCCCACCGGGGTTTTGATCTTTTCCTTGCTGATCTCCGAGACATGGATCAACCCCTCGATTCCTTCTTCCAGCTCGACGAACACTCCGAAGTCGGTCACGTTGGTCACCGTTCCGGTGATCTTCTTGCCCACCTCGTAGCGCTGTTCCACGGTTTCCCAGGGATCGGACTGAAGCTGCTTGATGCCCAGGGAAAACCGTTCGCTTTCTTTGTCGATGTCCAGGACGATGGCCTGGACGATGTCACCCTTTTTGTAGACCTCAGAGGGGTGCTTGATCCGCTTGGTCCAGGAGATGTCGGAGATGTGAACCAGTCCGTCGATCCCCTCGTCGATGCCGATGAAGATGCCAAAGTCGGTGATGTTCTTGATCTTGCCCTCGATGGTGGTTCCCACCGGGTACTTTTCGCTGATCACGTCCCATGGGTTCGGCTTGACCTGCTTCATTCCCAACGAAATGCGCCGGGCGTCGGGTTTGATGTCGAGCACCACCGCCTCGATGGCTTCTCCGACGGAGACGACCTTGGAAGGATGGCGGATTTTTCGGGTCCAGGACATCTCCGACACATGGATGAGCCCCTCGATTCCCTCTTGCAGCTCGACAAAGGCGCCGTAATCGGTGAGGCTGACTACCCGGCCGCCGACCCGGGAGCCGACCGGATACTTTCCGGCGGCGGCTTCCCACGGGTCCGGGGTGAGCTGCTTCATCCCGAGCGATACCCGCTCCCGCTCCAGGTCGAGATTGAGAATCTTGACCGTGATCTCGTCGCCGATGGAAAACAGCTCTGACGGGTGTTTGACCCGCCCCCAGGAGATATCGGTGATATGCAGCAGACCGTCGACGCCGCCCAGGTCGACGAACACCCCGTATTCGGTGATGTTTTTGACCACACCGTCGATGACCTTTCCTTCATGAATGGTGGCCAGGGTTTCGGCCCGCTTCTTTTCCCGCTCCTCTTCCAGCAGCACCCGGCGGGAAAGGACGATGTTGGACCGCTTCCGGTTGTATTTGAGAACCTTGAAATCGAAGGTCTTTCCAACCATTTCGTCCAGGTTTCTGATCGGGCGCAGATCGGCCTGGGATCCGGGCAAAAAGGCCTGCACGCCGATGTCCACGGAAAATCCGCCCTTGACCCGGTTGGTGATGGTTCCGGAGATGTTTTCTTCGGCGTCGTAGCACCGTTTAATCTCTTCCCATACCTTGATGGAGGCCGCTTTTTCCTTGGACAGAACGACGACTTCCTCATCGTCGTCCCAGAACTCGACCATCACCTCCACGGTATCGCCCTCGGCAGCGGCCACCTCCCCGTTCTCGTCCTTGAACTCCCGGATCGGGATCTGACCTTCGGACTTGTAGCCGATGTCGACCAGGACAAAGTCCCGGTCCACCGAGATGATCCGGCCCTGTACGACCTCTCCTTCCTCGAACTGCTTGAAGCTTTCTTCATACATGCCCATCAGGTCCTCGGGCATTTGCTCTTCTTCCCCGGATTCGGCCTCGATCTCCTCGGCAACCTTTTCCGCCTCGGTCTTTTCGGGCAGCTTTGCCGCCCCGGCGTCTTTGGCCGCTGCTTCGGCATCGACCGGATCCGTTTCCGGAATTTCCTCCGGCATTTCTTGTTTGTGTTCGTCGTTCTTAAGATCGTTTTCCATGAAACCCATTCCCCCTTAGCCGATTTTTGCCCGCCGGGATTCTACCCAGGCGACACAAATATTTTTCTCTATCATAATCAGTTAAAAATACAATGCTTATTTTTTATCCGCTGCTGATCGGATCACTGCCATCATCTTTTCCACCACCGCATCCACGGTAAGCTCGGTGGAGTCGATCCGCACGGCGTCCGGCGCCGGCATCAGCGGAGCCAGGGCTCGATTCGTGTCGTTTCCGTCCCGTCTGGCCATGTCCTTTTCCACCCGCTCAAGGCTTCCGGCCGATTCTCCCAGTTCCTGGTAGCGGCGCCGCGCCCGGGTCTTCAAGTCCGCAGAAAGAAAAAACTTCACGTCGGCGTCGGGAAAGACCACAGACCCCATGTCCCTGCCCTCGAAGACCGCAGCCCGGCGGCTGCCCAGATCGCGCTGCACGTCGAGCAAAAAGGAGCGCACGACGGGCCGCGCACTGACAGCCGATGCCGTCATGGAGATTTCCGGTGTGCGGATCAGGTCGGTCACATCCTCTCCGTCGATCCGAAGACGCGATTGCCCCCCCTGTTGGGAAAAACCGATGCTCAGCCCGTTGCAGAGCTTTGCCAGCCCCTGGTCATCGTCCGGTTCGACCCCGCTTCGCACGGCAGCCAGGGCGACCCCGCGGTAAAGCGCTCCGGTGTCGACGTACGTGTATCCCAAACGACTGGCCAGGTTCCGGCTGACGGTGGTTTTGCCGGCGCCGGCCGGCCCGTCGATGGTAATGAGCAGTTCCTTTTCCCGGTTCACAGCACCTGCTCCAGGGCGCGGATCAGCCGTCGGTTTTCTTCGTCCGCGCCGGCGTTGACGCGGATGTATGTCGGATACCCATAGGCGGACATGGAGCGGACGATCACCCCCCGTTTGAGCAGGGCCTCGAAAACCGCATCGGCGCTTTTTCCGGCGTCGATGAGAAAAAAATTGGCCTGGGTGGGAAAACAGGCGATGCCCATACGGGCCAGTTCCTTGAAAAGAAAGTCGAGTCCCTGGTGCACCTGCCGCACGGTCCGGTTCAAAAATTCCTGGTCATCCAAGGCGGCCGCAGCGCCGATCTGGGCCAGGCTGCTGACGTTGAAGGGCATCCGGACACGATGCAGCAATTCGGCCAGCTCCGCCTGCATCACCGCGTATCCGATCCGGAGGCCGGCAAGGCCGTAGGCCTTGGAAAAGGTCCGCAAAACGACCAGGGGCCGGTCGGTGTCCTTCATCGCCAGTCCGCTGACGACCGCCGGGTCCCGGACGAATTCCATGTATGCCTCGTCAAGGACTACCACGATTTTTTCGGGAATCTGCGCCAGAAAAGCCGAAAGCCGCTCCCGGCCGATCGCCGAACCGGTGGGATTGTTCGGATTGCACAGAAACACGATCCGCGTCCGATCGCCGACGGCGTCGGCGACTCGGTCGAGGTCGATGGCCAGATCCTTGAGGGGAACGAAAACCGGCGCAGCGCCGGAGGCGCGCACCGTGATCTCGTACATGAGAAACGAAGGCTGGGGCATCGCCGCTTCGTCTCCGGGCCCCAAAAGCACCCGGCTGAGCATTCCCAGAATTTCATCCGACCCGTTTCCCAAAACGATCCTGTCGGGTTCCACCGCAAGACGGCGGGCCAGCTTCCGGGTCAAGGCAAAGGCGCTGCCGTCCGGATATCGGTGAAGCCGGCCCAGCGCTTCGCCGATCGCCGCCACAGCCCTGGGAGACGGACCGAGCGGATTTTCGTTCGAGGCCAGCTTGACCGAATCGGCGATCCCGTATTCGCGCTCCAATGCCTCCAGGGGCTTTCCCGGGACATAGGGTGCGATGGATCGAATGTGTTCGGCAACCTTCAAGGTCATATTCGATTCCTGGAAAAAACGGATCGGTCAGCCCGTTTGCACCGCCTGAAACCCGGCATCGACCGCCTCCAAATTCAGGGGAATCAGCTTTTCCTTTTTGGAGAACTCGTCTCGCACCGCCGCTTTGAGCAATTCCCTGTCCACCAGTTTGCTGCGCGCCGCAAAAGCGGCCAGGGCCACGATGTTGGCCGATCGGACGCTGCCCAATTGCTTGGCGATATCGGTGACCGGAATCGCGACGGCATCCACGTCCTCACGACCGGCGCCGACCGGAATCAGGGAGCTGTTGATGATGACGACGCCGCCGGGCTTGACCATCGGGGCGAACTTTTCCAGAGACGGCCGGTTCATCGCCACCAGGTGCAATGGATTTCGAATGATCGGCGAACCGATGGGGCGGTCGCTGACCACCACTGTGCAGTAGGCGGTACCGCCGCGCATCTCCGGTCCGTATGAAGGAATCCAGGCCACCTCGAAACCGGAGGTCATGGCCGTCTGGGCCAGGATCTTCGCACTGAGCAAAATCCCCTGGCCGCCGAATCCGGCAAACATCACTTCACTTTGCATGGGCAACTCCTGTCCGATCGCCGTGAGCACTCCTGCCGCAGGCGGATTTTGAAATTCGGATTTCGAGTTTTACCGCCAAGTCGATTCCGTTTCGTTCGCTTCCCAACCGGGGTCAGGCGCTCTCCCCCAGCGCCTCTTCAGCCGCTTCCGGGGTCTTGAACTCACCGAGCGGATAATAGGGGAGCATGGTCTGCTCGGCCCATTGGATCGCCTCCAACGGGGTCATCCCCCAGTTGGTCGGACAGGTGCTCACCACCTCGACAAAGCTGAAGCACCGGCCGGCCAGCTGGTATTCGAAGGCCCTTTTGATCGCCTTTTTCGCCTTGTTGATGTCTTTGGGCTTGAGCACCGCCTGACGGGTAACATAGGCGGGGGTGGCAAGGCTGGACAGCAGTTCGGCCATCCGGACCGGCATGCCGACATCGTTTACGTCCCGCCCGAAGGGAGAGGTCGTGGTCCGCTGTTTCGGCATGGTCGTGGGGGCCATCTGCCCGCCGGTCATGCCGTAGACGGCGTTGTTGACGAAGATGGTGGTGAATTTTTCGCCACGGTTGGCGGCGTGGATGATCTCCCCCATGCCGATGCTGGCCAGGTCTCCGTCCCCCTGATACGTGAAGACGATCAGGTCCGGCCGCACCCGCTTAATGCCGGTGGCCATGGCCGGAGCCCGCCCGTGGGCCGCCTCCTGAAAATCAAAGGTAAAATAATTATAGGCGAGCACCGCACAGCCCACCGGTGCAATCCCTACGGTTCTTCCCCGAACCCCCAGTTCGTCGATGACCTCGGCAATGAGACGGTGAATGACGCCGTGGGTGCATCCCGGGCAGTAATGGGTCACCGCATCGGACAGGGCCTCCGGTTTTGCAAACGTTTTTCCTTTCGCCATGGTTCGAACTCCTTGCCGTGCACACCGGCTCGTTTATTGGCCGGATCGTTGCAGTTCTAAAGAAGCGAGCGGGTAAAATCGATGATCTCTTCCGGTGTCGGTACATCTCCGCCGCACTTGCCGTACCAGTGGACCGGCAAAGCACCCCGGACCGACCGCTCCACATCTTCGACCATCTGGCCCATGCTCATCTCGATACTGGCCACCGCACGGCAGCCGGCTTTGCCGGCGGCCGTGCGCACGGCTTCTTCGGGAAATGGAAACAGCGTCTGGGGCCGGATCATCCCGACTTCGACCCCCGCTTCCTTGAGTTGATCGACGGCGGTTCGGCATACCCGGCTCATGGTCCCGTAGCTGACCAGCAGCACCCGATAGTCGCTGTCGGCATTGTAGGTTTCAAACCGGATTTCTTCTTTTTTCATCTGCTCGTATTTGGCCTTGAGCGTCAGGTTGTTTTCGTTGAGCTGAACCGGATCGAGGAAGAGGGACTTGACCAGGTTGCGCTTGTCGCTCCTGCGAAACGCCATGCCGTTGGTTGCCCAGTCGTCTTTGTCGGTCGGCTCGGTGTAGAGGTGGTCGGGAAACTCCACCGGCTCCATCATCTGTCCGATGAGCCCGTCGCCCAGGATCATGACCGGATTCCGGTATTTTTCCGCCAGGGGAAACGCCCGCATCACCATTTCCACCGCCTCCTGGACGCTGGCAGGCGCCATGACCAGAAGACGGTAATCGCCGTGGCCGCCGCCCTTGACCGATTGGAAGTAGTCGGCCTGAGACGGCAGAATTCCGCCCAGCCCCGGGCCGCCGCGCATGATGTTGACAAAAACCGCCGGACACTGGGCCGCGGCGATGTAGCTGATGCCTTCGCTCATCAGGCTGATGCCGGGGCTGGAAGAAGAGGTAAAAATCCGGGCGCCGCAGGCCGCGGCCCCGAAGATCATGTAGGATACGGCCACCTCGCTTTCTCCCTGGAGAAAAACGCCCCCCACCTCCGGCATCCGCCGGGACAGGTATTCGGCCACCTCGGACTGGGGGGTGATCGGATAGGCGAAGTAGTTCAGACAACCTGCCCGGATCGCCGCTTCTCCGATCGCTTCGTTTCCTTTCATGAGAACTTTGGCCATGAGTTGCCTCCGTTTATCGGGTCTTTTCTTCGGTCTCTTCGGTGATGTTGATGGCCACGTCCGGACACATGACACAGCACAGGGCGCAGAAGATGCAGTCTTCCGGGCGGGCCTGAAATACCGGAAAGTATCCTTTGGGACTGACCTGCTCGGAAATCTCCAGGACATTCTTGGGGCAGACCTGGACACAAAGCCCGCAGCCCTTGCAGCGATTTTCGTCGATATGATGGGAAAAAGCCATTTCGCTATACTCCTTTGACGGTTTTGGCCGCCGCGGCCACTTTTGAGATCATGCCCGGAAGCTTCACCGCCTGCTTCCAGGGAGGAACGAGCTGCCGCCGGATAGGCAGCAGCGGCCGGCCGATGCGCTCGGCATCGAGCTCGCCGGCAAGTTCGGCCGGAGCGGTGACAAACACCAGCGGAAGCCCGGTCCGCTCGGCAAGGTCTTTGACAACGTCGGCCCCGCGGTAGATGTCGTCGGCCACGGTCTCGTCCAGCAGGTGCGGATTGGCGATCCAGCCGGAGACGGCCTGCCTCGACGCCGCTTCGATTTCCGCCCGGATCCGGAGACAGCCCTCGACGGTTTCGGTAAACGGCCGATAGGGATTGACGACCTGCAGCATCTGAAAGTCTTGGCCCCGGAAGGCGTCTCCCAAGGAGGCCAGCACGGTGGCTCCCGCATCGTCTCCGCCGACGTCGATGATCGTCAGCGGTGCCGGGTTGCGGATCAGGCCGGCGATCCGGGGGCTTACGATCGGAAGGTCTGCATTGAGATATTGCTCTTCGGGAAGCACCACGCCAACTCCCCGGGCCTCCAACTGTTTTCGCGCCTCACGGGTTCTGAAATAGGGATTGACCAGGTCCAGGTCCGCAATCCTCACCTCAATGCCGGCATTGCGCCGAACAACCGACAGATTGACCGCGACCTCGGTCTTTCCGCTGCCGTAATTGCCTACGATAACGACAATTCCGTCAAGTGAAATCTCCATCGTTTCACTTTCTTTGCATTCTTCTCGCGTCCGTGCGCGCCGTCTTATCGGGGGAAACCGGGGTGTTCAAGATGGCGTCTTGGGCGGCGGCTGCAGCCGAAATTCGGACAAGCCGTTCTTGTATTGCCTAATTCCGGGTTTGTCAAGAAACTCGATACCGGCCGGCCGGTTGATATTCTAGGTGGTTTGGGGTATCCAGAGCCAAACTTCAAATGGTTCGACAGACTCGACAAGCTCACTGCAGGCAGGCTCACCACCCTGCCTGTCCTGAGCGCAGTCGAAGGGAGCAACGTCGAAGGG
>CAYPFH010000037.1:0-18621 GCA_964409825.1 uncultured Desulfobacterales bacterium
CGAGGAACCGGATGCGGGAAAACCGCACGTCCGGGTCTGTGCGGGGGGCGCTGGGCAACCGGCGTTCCTACCGTGAGAGGGTTGACTATGGTGGCCGCAAATTTGCGGCCATCTCGAAAACCTCAAATATCCCGGATCGAGAAACGATCCGCTTCATCCATGGAAGGCGAGCACCCATGTCAAAACTTTTTTCACCCTTGAAGTTGAGGGGCGTTGTGTTCAAGAACCGTATCTTCATCCATCGATTTTTCACGCCGAATCAAGGCGCTGGGCGTTGATTTTATCGACTGCTCCAGCGGTGGAACTGTTCCCGATGCACGGATTCCGGCGGGACCCGGTTTTCAGACGGTCTTTTCAGCTGCTATCCGCAAAGCCGCCGGTATTGAAACCGGCGCCGTCGGTTTAATTACAGCCCCTGTGCAAGCCGAACAGATACTGGTAACCGAACAGGCCGATGCCGTTTTGCTGGGGCGGGAGTTTTTGCGGTCGCCTTACTGGCCGATGACTGCGGCAGCCGATTTCGGTGTGGATGTGGAATGGCCGGATCAATACAAGCGGGCCAAACCGGATTAAACGAATGCAGTCGACGAAAAGAGCCGAGCGAAAGATTGGCGGTGTTCGGCGGCGAAATGATAAAACATAAAAGAGGTAGATCCGAGTTGATTTCCCGAATCAAGGCCCAGGCCGCAGATGTCGTATTGCTCGTGCCGGTCTGACCGAAGTGCCATCAGACCGTGGGTCTGATTCAGCGGATGGTCGAAGAGGCAGGGATACCGACGATCTCCCTTGGAAATGCAGCCGACCGGATGGCCCGCATCAAACCGCCCCGCGCCCTGCTCGTCAAGTTTGCCAGGGGCAGCATGTTGGGCGAGCCCGGCAACGCGGACCGCCAGAAGCGGATTATCCTCGATGCGCTTGCGGCACTGAAAACAATGACAGAACCTGGAACCGTCAAGGAGCTTCCCTACCGGTGGAAACGCCCCGATAACGAGCAAGCACGCCCATGACCGAGGGCACGATCGACATTCGCCCATTCCATGACAGGGATTGGGCCGCCACTTGGCAGGTGATCGAGCCCGTGTTCCGGGCCGGTGAAACCTACGTCTTTTCACCGGATATCAGCCAAGGGGAGGCGCACCGGATTTGGGTGGAGATGCCTTCCGAGACCTTTGTGGCCGCGGGCGCAGATGGTCGGATTCTGGGCACCTACTATATCAAGCCGAACCAGCCGGCCCTCGGGGCTCATGTCTGCAACTGCGGTTACATCGTCGCTGAAGAGGCCCGGGGCAGGGGGATTGCTTCCGAGATGTGCCGGCATTCACAGGCCGAAGCCGTAAAGCGGGGCTTTTTATCCATGCAGTACAACCTGGTGGTTTCTACCAACCAAGTGGCTGTCCGACTTTGGAAGAGACACGGCTTTGACATCGTCGGCACCCTTCCCAATGCGTTCCGCCACCCGGAGCACGGCCTCGTGGACGCGTTTGTCATGTACAAGCAATTGAAATAACAAGCGGGAGGCACCGGGTGTGCCTCCCGCCTGTTTCGGCCATCGGTACTTAGTTCACGGCCTCTTTCAGGGATTTTCCCGGAACGAATTTGGCCACATTCTTGGCCTTGATCTGAAGCGTCTCGCCGGTCTTCGGGTTTCTTCCCGTTCGGGCTTTCTGGCGCTGAACCTTGAAGGTTCCGAACCCGACCAAAGAGATGGAGTCGCCCTTTTTCAGCGCCCCGCTGATGCCGTCCAGAATGCTGTCGATCGCCGCTTCGGCGGCTTTTTTCGAATCGAGTACCTCGGCCACCTCGGCCACCATTTCTGCTTTGTTCATCGGATCTCCTTTCCGTAATGAAAATAAAATTGATGTCTACTCGTATTTCATTCGATAGTCGCGCTTTTTGCCGTTCCGGCGCCGCTCCTGTCCGTTTCCGGAATGCTTCGACTTGTTCCGGCGGCAGCCAGGACAGCGGCGGGGCGCATCGAAACCCCGATCCAGATAGCGAACCTGTTCATCAGGAGGAAATTCGAATTCCTGCCCGCACTGGAGGCAGACGACAAACTGCGTTTGCATGCTACTCATCACTTTACGAGCCGATACCGGTCCTCTTAGGCGGCCTTGTCCGAGGAACCCTGGGTGATTTGAACTTCGCCGGTGTCGGTGTTGTACCAGCCGGCAAAAAGGATCTGATCCGGGTGGGCGTCGAGCGACTCGAAATTCTTGACGGAGATTCCGGCGGCCAGGGATTTTTCCGGGTCAAAGATCCGAAAGTCTCGAATGTGTTTGTCGTTCTCCCGGCGACGCAGCAACGCCTTGAGGCTCCAGGCCCAGTCCGGGTCCAGGTCCATCTCCACAACGAGTTTTCTGCCGACCGCGTCGGGAATATCTTTGGGTCCGGGAAGCTTTGCTTTTTTCGGCGTTGCCTGCCCTTCTTTCTTCCAGAATTTCCAGCTCATCGAACGACTCCTTTTTCTTGCCGTCGCCGTTTTTTCGGCACACCGGCGGTTTTTGCTCAAAAAGCAGAATCATGACCTGCGGGACAAAGGCGCCCCGGCAAAAAAACGAAGGCGGTTTCGCATGGAGCAGCAGAATATGACGCTTACGGTGTCAGTGGTTAAGCAAATGTTGTGCCAACGTCTTTTCCGCAAAACCACTTTCCAGGGGTCGCCCTTTGTGCACCAGTCGTTTTCCGCCCCTGTTTTCCGATGCTGTCCCGGCGTCCATGTTTTTCCGGTCCGCCCCGGTTGCGCGTTGCGTGCAGGTCGACAGACGTTGCCCAGCCATGGTCCCTTGGGTCCGGGCGCTGTTTCTGCCGGACGAACGGCGTTTGATCATCCGTCCGAAACCGGCCGGGCTCATCTGCGAACCATAAAAAAGAGAATCAGAAGTTCCTGTTTTTCGCCGGGTGGGGGAACAAAGGATTCCGATATGGTCGGGGAGAAAGGGGGGGGGGGGGGGGTTCAACGCCGAAACTGTCAGGCTCTGCCGCAGGGAGGTCCGCGCCGACTGCTGGTTTTTAAAGATGGCATGTCTGTTGCTATGTTATCGTTTCTTCTCCAAGCCGAGGGGGATCCGCATCCGAAAGTGGCCCCCGACGGCTGCGGAAGGCTCGGGACCTGATCGGTTCTGATTCGAAGGGGAAGCCCTCCGCTTGAATTTGTCGCGACCCCGGTATCGGACGATCACAGCCGGGAAAGGCAGAGATGAAAGAAGACTTCGAACTCGAGCCCTCTTCTGCTTGCGCCTTGGAGAATTTTTCCAGAGTCAGAGGGGCGGCCCGCCGTTCCAGGCGTAAAAAAGGCGGGTTTTCAAACCGTACCTGCCGGCTATGCGGCAAAGATCCACATCCGAACTATTTTTACTGCCCTGTCTGTCACCATCGAATCAGCGCTTCCGGTGCAGATGAATTCGGCGAATTTCCGGAGCCGGAGTAACATCGATTTCAGCCGGAAACGACTCCAGACAAAAGGAAATCTGGCATGGATCAGAGTGATTTGAACCGCTTTAAAGAGATCCTCGAAGCCTGGAGAAAAGAGCTTTTGGGGCAGGCCGGAGGGGCGGTATCCCGTCTTGCCGATATGGAAGAGAAATCTTCGGATCCATCGGATCGGGCCTCTTTCGATGAGGGGCGCGATTACCTGATCCGAATCCGCTCCCGGGAAAGCCGGTTGATCCGAAAGATCAACGAGGCGCTGGAAAGAATCGACGATGGAAGCTATGGCGTCTGCGAGACCTGCGGCGAGGAAATCGGGATCGGAAGGCTCCAAGCCCGGCCGGTGACCACTTACTGCATCGAATGCAAGACGCGCATGGAGGCCGAGGAAAAAACGTACGGTACAGGCTGATGCCTGTCACAGCAAGCACTTCGCGAAATAGGCCGATCGGTCGCAGGCGGCCGAGATTCGATGAAATTGTTTCATCGCATCCTCTGCCGGCTCGTTGGGCGTGATCGCGGTGTCGGGAAAAAAGAAAACCTGAAAGGGTGCGGGGTATTTTGCAGGCTGGCGGCGAAGGAAACGCCTTCCGGGCAGGGGGCCGGAAAAATGCGGTCAGGCCACGGCCCGGCCCTTTGCATCGATGCCGGACACGATAATCGTTTTTTTCCCGTCTTTTATGCGCAGCTCGCCGCTGATCTCGACCTCTTCCCGGATCAGCACTGCCATTTCCTCCTTGGACAGACGGCTTTCGAGAACGTATTCGTCTTCGTCGAAGGTGGAAACGGCAAAGGTCACCGCCACCCCGTCCTCGTTCCAGTCCACCGGTACGATGATTCCCTTGGTCTTGATCATTGCCCCTCCTAAACCGCCGACGTCATTTTACGAGCGACCGTTCAGCAGCAGGCCGGCTCAGTCGGATGGTGCAGCAATAAACATGCCAGCAGCACACGGGCCGCCAAATTCCGATGCGCTCGGGAGGGGAGTCGGTTAAAAAAAAGGAAAAACCGGTTCCGAATTCGCCGAGAATCGGAATTCGCCGTTCTTTACATAAGCCCCGCCGCTGACCGCCGGGCCGGTCAGTTTGATCAAATGTGAAACCGTGCCATTTTGGCCTAGTTTCACACGAGATGGCGGAGCCGTTTTATTTGAAGGTCTCTTTGCGCAGGTCATATTTTTGCATCAGCTTGTGGAGCTGGCGAGTGCTGATGCCGGCGGCTTTTGCCGATTCGTTGATCCTGCCCCGATGGCGTGAGAGCACTTCCTTGAGGTAACTACGTTCGATTTCTGCGATACCGCACTTGCGGACCTCGGCCAGGTTTGCAGTAGTGTCGAGGGAAACCTGCGGAAGCGAGGAGGTGCTATCGAACAGTTCGGAGGGGAAGCTTTCCGGGGTCAGGATCGAGGAATTTTCCAGAATGTAGGCCCGCTCCATGAGGTTTTCCAGTTCACGGATGTTGCCCGGCCACGTGTAGCGCGCAAAGGCTTTCATGACCTCCGGATGCAGGTCGTGAATCGCTTTCGGGTTGAACTGGTTCAGCTTTTTCAGGAAAAGATCGGCAAAGTGGGGGATGTCTTCGCTTCGCTCCCGGAGGGGCGGGATTTCGATGGGAAAGACGTCAAGGCGGTAATACAGATCCCTGCGAAAGAGCCCTTCTTCGCACATCTGTTTCAGATCGCGGTTGGTGGCGGAAATGACCCGGATATTGGCGGTGATGTCCTCCTCGCCGCCGACCCGCTGAAAGGTGTCATCCTGGAGGATCTGCAGCAGCTTGATCTGGGCCGAAGGGGAGATGGTGCCGATCTCGTCTAAGAAAATCGTTCCGCCTTTGGCAATTTCGAACTTTCCAAGCTTTCTTCGAACCGCGCCGGTAAAGGCTCCTTTTTCGTGCCCGAACAACTCGCTTTCGATCAGGGTTTCGGCGATGGCGCCGCAGTGGACGGAGATGAACTGGGCTTCGCTCCGGTTGCTGTGGCGGTGGATGATCCTCGCCAGGACCCCCTTGCCCGTGCCGGTTTCTCCGATCAGAAGCACCGTGCTCTTGGTGGGCGCCACCGAGCGGACCTTGTCTAAGACCGATTTCATGAGCGGGCTGCGTGTCTGGACGAGCGCCAGCGATTCGCTCTTCCAGAACCGGTCTCGCAAGTAGTCCAGCTCCGATCGCAGCAGTATCGATTCATAGATGGTTTCGGTGACATGACGGACTTCTTCCGGAGAGACCGGGTAGGTGAGAAAGTCGCTGGCACCGGCCTTTACGGCGGCCACCGCATCGCGGATTCGATCCGGCGGGGTCATGACCACCACCGAAATGGAAGGATACAACGTCCAAAAAGGGCCGAGGGCCGTCTTGACGCCACTGCCCGGGCCTTCGTTTGCCGTCAGCAGATCCAGGTCGATGAACATCAAATCGTAGCGCTTGCGCCCGAGAATCTCCAAAGCCGCGGCCTTGTCCGGGGCGCTTTCCACCCGGTACTCGTTTTTGAGCATGGACTGGATGCTTCGGACGATGCCGGGATCATCGACGGCGATCAGAAGAGATTTCATGGCAACTTTCCTGGCGGTCTGCTCAGAGTTTCATCCCGCTGTCATGGGCAGCTTTAAGTAGCCGGTTTCCTATTGGTTTTCAAGGTAAAAAACAGAAGCCGCGCCGCTACGGTTTTGATTTCCACCGAAGCTGTGGTATCTTTTTTTCTTTGGCTTTGTAACGGTTTTTTTGCTGAGCAGCTTAGCAGCTCAACAGCTTATCAGCTCCTTGGCCGAGAACCCGGCAGAGCAGCTGGCCGCCGGCCGGCAAAGCCGCAACGTCCAAAAAGGAGAACCGTATTGCGCTTCATCAAGAAATCTTCCAAAAAGGCCGGCACGGCCCCGGGCACCCTGGTTCATGTCGGAGAAAAATGGGCCGAAAAGGCCCGGATCACCCTCATGGATTACGACGCCGCGCACCTTTCCGGGCGTGAGTTGTCCGGTATCGAGGACGCCGCTTCCCTCAAGGACCATCCGACGGTCACCTGGATCAACATCGACGGCATCCATGACATCGAACTGATGGAAAAAATCGGGGCCCGGTTCGGCATCCATCCCCTGACCCTGGAGGACATCGTCAACACAGGCCAGCGGCCGAAGCTCGAAGACTTCGAAGAACAGTTGATGGAAGATCCCGAACCTGCGGTGCTGGAAACCATCCACAAACTGAAGCGGGAGATGATCTTTTTCCGCAAGCAGGTCTGGCCGGTGCGGGAACTGCTCAGCGGACTGATCCGGTCCGACTCGCCGCTGGTCCATGAATCGACCGGCATTTTTTTTACCGACGTTTACGATCACGCGATCCAGGTGATCGACACCATCGAATCTTTCCGGGATATGCTCTCGAGTATGCTCGACCTCTATCTTTCCACAATCAGCAACCGGATGAACGAGGTCATGAAGATGCTCACCATCATCGCCACGATCTTCATCCCGCTGACCTTTGTTGCCGGTATTTACGGGATGAATTTCGATTTTATGCCGGAGCTGCACTGGAAATGGGGGTATTTCGCCGTGTGGGGCGTCATGCTGGGGGTCGCTCTGGCCCTGTTGGTCTACTTCAAACGGAAACGATGGATATAACAGTTAAATGGCTTGGATCCGTCTTGAGTCTTCGCTCTACGAGCTACGCCCCCACAGGTTGCTCTGCGAGCTTCCGTCTTCGCTTTCAGCTATGCCCGGACAAGTCGCCGCGACAAGTGCTGGGCGGCGATATTCTCCTAAAGAACGGCGACCGGTTGACCGGGCGCCTGGTGAAAATCGAGGAGGGAAAGCTGACCCTGGCAACCGACTATGCCGGAGATATCCAGGTTGAATGGTCCCAGGTGTCGTGTTTTTCCACAGACCAGGAGCACGAGTTCGGACTTTCAGACAGCGCCACCGTGCGGGGCAAGGCCCGCTGCATCGGTGAAGGGCTGATCGAAATCCGGCAAGCAGACGCCGACAGCGGCCGCCGTCTTGTGCTATCGGATCTGACCGCGGTCAATCCGCCCCCCAAGGTCCGGTACAAGGGAAATCTCACGGCTGGGGGCAGTGCTTCATCGGGAAACACCGATTCCCGTGCCCTCTATGGCGCCGGGCGGTTGGAGGTGCGGGCGGAAGAACAGCGGGCCACCGTTAGCGCCAAGGGCAATTACACCGAAAGCGAGGACACCGTTACGGCGAGTAACGCGTCGGGTTCTGCCAAATACGATTACAAAAACAGGCCGGCGCCGGGCAAAGAAAGCGGAGATCTCCGGTATATGCTCGGGCTGGGGTATTCTTTTTCCAATTAAGGAAAAAAATAACCATGGTGGAAAAACCGGAAATCAACTATCGGCTTCTGGTGGAAAACGCCAACCAGGCGATCGTGGTCGCCCAAGACGGGGTCCTCAAGTTTGTCAATGCCGCGGCCGAACGGCTCATCGGCTACGCGGCGGCAGAGCTGATGAACCGGCCTTTTACCGAATTCGTCCACCCCGGGGACCGGAAGACGGTCGCAGAACACCACCGAAGGCGGATGGCGGGCGAAGAGATCCCGGAACCGTATGAAATGAGGGCCGTCGACAAACAGGGAAACACCCGATGGTTTCTCAACGACGGGACCCTCATTAACTGGGAAGGCAGGACTGCCTCTTTGATCCTTTTTTCGGAAACCACCGACAGCCGAAAGCACCGGGAACGGATCCGGAAGCTGAGCCGGCGGCTGCTTTATGCCCAGGAAGCCGAACGGCGGATGATCTCCAGCGAATTGCATGACCGCGTCGCCCAGAATCTTTCGGCAGCCAAGATGGCCTGCGACAGCATGGCCGGGAAAAAAGCCGAGAGCCACCCCGAAGATGCCCGGGTGCTCAGGGAGGTTTCAGAGCTGATTCAAAAAAGCCTATCGGCGGCCCGGGATCTTTCCTACGAAATGAGTCCGCCGGGGCTGGCCGAACTGGGGATTGCAGCAGCAATTTCCAACTTCTGCCATGACTTTGCGGAAAAGACCGGAATCAAGGTGGACTTCAAGGCGGCCGGCATGCAGGATTGCCCCCTGCCCCTGTTGGTTGCCATCTCGATCTACCGGTCGGTTCAGGAGGCGATGAACAACGTGCGAAAGCACGCCCGGGCCTCCCTGATTACCGTGCGTCTGGTGCGGGCCCATCCCTACATCATTGCCCGGGTCGAAGACGACGGCATCGGCTTTGACGTCAAAGAGGGAATGAAAATTTCTGCGACCGAAAGGCGCATGGGGCTTTTCAGCATCCAGCAAAGGGCCCAGTTGATGGGCGGCGACCTGTCGCTGCGGTCGGAAAAGGAAAAGGGAACCCGGCTTGCGATCCGCATGCCAGTGGAGGAGTAGCGCTGTGAAACCGAAAAAAACGGTCATCTTCATCGACGATCACCCGGTGTTTCGAAAGGGATTGAAGGCCCTGGTGGCGGAGCGAAAAACGTACGATGTCCTGGGAGAAGCCGGCAGCGCCGGAGAGGGACTAAAGCTGGCGCTGACCGTACGCCCCGACATGGCCGTGGTCGATCTTTCCCTGCCGGACAGAAGCGGCATAGATTTGATCCGGGAGCTCGGCCGTCGGCTCCCGACGTGCCGGGCGCTGGTGGTCAGCGTTCATGAAAAGACCGACATCATCGCCGACGCCTTCCGGGCCGGTGCAAGGGGCTACGTGGTCAAGGACTCGGCGGAGGGGAGCATCCTGGCGGCCCTCGACGCGCTGGCCGAGGACGAATACTACATGGACAGCGCCGTGTCGGCCCAGGTGGTCAAAAACATTCTCCAGCGTCATACGCGCAATATCCAATTGACCGACGGACGATATGAAAGCCTTACCGCCCGGGAGCAGGAGGTCATGTCCCTTCTGGCCCAGGGCAGAACCGTTCGGCAAATCGCCGAAAAACTTTCCATCAGCCAGAAGACCGTCGAAAACCATCGGTCCAACATTTACAGCAAACTCGACATCCACTGTTCCATCGACCTGGTCAGGTTCTCCGTCAAGCTGGGAATCGTCGATGTGGAGTTGTGGAAATAACGCCGGGTCAGCCCTGCCGTCCCATTCTCGACCCGGGAGGTCTTACCGCCGCCGGGAGATTCCCCCAGTAAAATGAGGCTTCCATCCCATGGACGCATCACTTGCTTTTGTGCGAAGCTATTTTCAGCGGGGAAATTTGATGCGGTCGTAAAAAGTTCGAAAAACGCCCTTGTCATTCCGAGGAGCCTGCGACGAGGAATCTCAACCGAAAAAAACGTCCATCGCCGGAATACCGGCGACCGAATGCATACCCTTACAAACCGAAGTCGATGTCTTTTACTGGATCGCGAAAACCGATGCCTAAGACCCCGGCGGCCGATCCCTGCAACCTGGTTCGACTCGTCCGCAGCATCCAGCGCAAGGAGGGCAAAAGGGGGTGCTTCGGGTTGCACAGCAGCCGGTGCGGGCACGAAGTCTGCCAATGGAAGGAGTTCTGCATCAACTGGAGACGAAAAGGAACCGAAGAGCGCCCGGCAGGCGAGGCTTTTTCCGAGCTGGAAAACCATAAACGGTAAACGGTGGCTTGGGGGTGCTGTGTCAAGCCCCCCCCCTTGAAACCCGGAGGGAGAAGATCATGGCAATTGCTGCGGCCCAGCCCGACCATCATATGCCTTCGGGTATTGAAAGGAGAAAGGCGCCGCGCCGCGAGATTACTGATACGGTCACCTGGGGTTGCACGGTCGCTTTCAACCGCTTTACGGCAGGAGATACCCACCGAATTTATCGCGGCTCCATTCGGAACTGCGCCGAGGGGGGGGTGCGGCTGGAGTCGAACAATGGTTTCGGCAAGGGGACCATTTTGCTGGTCCGGATGCTTATGTGCCCGTTTCACCGGCTGGCGCCAGAAGTGGCTGAAGAGCTGCGCACGATATTAATGGCCGAGGTCAAATGGGTACAGTATTTCGAAGACATCCGAGGAAACCGCTGCAGCATGGGGGTGCACTATCTCTGAAGAAAATCTCCCCGATCCTGCTTCCATCGTTTCGGAACGGCTCTATCGGCGGCAGCAACCGCAACCGGGCAGCGCCGGAAGGATATCGCTCCCGAGAGAGGACCGATGTCGGGACCCCAATCAGAAATCGTCGGCGATCGAGGTGCCACCGAGCCCAGAATCCTGGTGGTCACACCGGAGGTGTCCTATTTGCCGGAGCAGATGGGCAGCGCCGCTCGGATGGTCTCGGTCCGGACCGGAACCCTTGCCGATCTTTCGGCGGGCCTGATCGGTGCTCTGCATGAACTGGGCGCCGACATTCATGTGGCCATTCCCAATTACCGGAACATTTTCCGGAGCCGGTCGGTCCAGGGAGCGGGCCTGGACCCGATCGCCAGGATCGGCCCGCTGGCCGAAGATCGAATTCATCTGGCCCAGGACCGGGCATTTTTCTACCCCACGAAGCTGACTCCCCACCAGGGATGGGAGGCCGTCAAGATCGCTCTGGCCTTTCAGCGCGAGGTCATCAACCGGATCATCCCCGAAGTCAAACCGGACCTGGTCCACTGCCACGACTGGATGACCGGGCTGATTCCGGCGATGGCTCGGGAGCTGAAGATTCCCTGCCTGTATACGCTGTCAAGCCTGAACACGGCCAAAGTGACGCTTTCGGCCGTCGAGGAGCGGGGCATCGATGCCGCATCGTTCTGGCGGCACTGCTATTATTCGAGGATGCCGGCCGGATACGAAGAAACGCGGAATTCGAATCCGGCCGACATGCTGCTCAGCGCCGTTTTCGCCGCCCACTTCGTCAATGCGACCAGCCCGTCGTTTCTGGCGGAGCTGATCGAAGAAAGAACCTCCCTTGCCGATCGTGCCCTTGGATTTGAGCTGGCTTTCAAGGCCGGCGCCGGCTGCCTGACAGCCGTTTCCCACGCCCCGGACGCCTCTTTCGATCCTTTTCAAGACGGCGCTCTATACCGCCGGTACCGCAGCGAAGACCACTTTATCGCCAAAGCGTTCAACAAGCTTCACCTGCAGGGGGTCCTCGGGTTGACCATCGATTCAAAAGCGCCGCTGTTTTTCTGGCCCACACGCCTGGACACCTCCCGGCCCGGGGTCGCTTTGATGGCCGGAGTGCTTCCGGCAATGCTGGAAAAGTACAAAAGCCAGGGACTGCAGGTGATTTTCGTTGCCGACGGGGACGGCCAAGCCCTGATGCGCCAGACCGCTGCCGGCTGCGGGGCGCAAAACCGCGTGGCCGTCTGCGGCTTTGACACGAAGCTCTGCCGGCTGGGCTACGGCGCCGCAGACTTTGTCCTGGCGCCCGTTCTGGTCGAACCCTGCGGTCTTTCGTGCCGGATCGGCCAGCGCTACGGGGCGCTTCCGGTCGGCTTTCACGCCGGCGGCACCTGCGATGCAGTCGCCCACCTGGCGTCGTCGTCGGGAACGGGAAACGGCTTTCTGTTCCGGTTTTTCGACGCCGAAGGCCTCACATGGGCCATCGATCAGGCCATGGCCTTTTTCAGCCTCGGCCCGGTGGCAAGAGACCGGCAAGTCCAGAGGATCATGACCCAAAGCATGGACCGGGACGATCCCTACAAGACGGCCTTTCACTATATCGATCTGTACAGCCGCATGCTGCGCCGCCCGCTGAATCACTTGAAATCTTTGCGGCGCGCCGCAGAGGCGCCGGGGGCGCAGACGGCGGCGGCATGATCGATTGTCCGGATGCCCATCCGGCGGCCTCGGCAGCCAAGCCGTCGCGGCTTGGCGCCGGGGTTGAAGGGCCGCCGCCTTTCAGGCCGCTTCCGGGAAGAACACCCTGCTGGTCTCCAGGGATCCGGCCCTCAACCCTCGAACCACATCGTCTGGCAGTGTTTCCCAATGACCAGGTCAGAGGCAATTGGCTCTGCCCTTCAGCCCAAAGCGAAAAAATTCGAAGCACGAAAGATTCGAATTTCGGATTTAAGACAACCACAGCGATTCATGCCCTCCGGGCTTAACTCAAAGCCGGGTTCTCCGGGTCCGGATCTTTACAAATGCTTTATAGGGATTGTCACATCCGTTTCGTTCGAGAGAGCTTGATATGCACTGGCGCCTCGCGGACTGACAATTTCCCCACTCCTGCGCCGGATTTGCCGAAACTGACGACGCTCCGCGGCTCCTGCCGGGGCATCGATTCAAAGGGTCGGAACCGGCCTGTCGCAATTTGGTCAAAACCGGAAGCGTTGGTTCTGTTTTTAAGGGTGCCGATGCCCGACAAATCGGTTCTGTTTTTTTGACCACCACCGGTGATTTTTCCTGTGGTTCTCCTTCAGCCGTCGATACTTACGAAAAATTTTATAACAACCTGATTATTTGGCTGTTTATACAGTCCGTCCGGTGCCGGTCTGAAGGCATTTCCGGCCGTTTTCCCCGGATTCGTTTTTTTCCGGTTCAAAGGGATGCGATGGCACCTGTTTTGCTTCGTGGGGGGCAACAGGCCGCAAACAGCGAACCGGCGAGTCCTCGCCGGTTTCGATGCACCGGCCGACAACCCTGAAAAGGAGAGCGCCATGCATCTGGAAACCCGCCCGAAAACCGCTACCTGCGGCAAAGTGGTCCCTACCGTTTTGCAGGCCGGCGACGAGGACGACCCTCCGGACGCTACCACCGGGCCGACCGCGGTCAAACCCGTGCGGCCGGCGCCGATCCCTCAATCGTTTCCCTCCCTTCACGTGGTTCGTCCTTCCCGGGAGAAGACGGCGCGAACCACGGCTCAGACCCGGCAGTTCCGAAATCGTTTCTATCCCGCCCTTCCGGACAAGATCTGGAACGACTGGCGCTGGCAGGTCCAGAACCGGATCCGCTCCCTGGCACAGCTCGAAAACATGTTGACCCTGTCCGTCGAGGAACGATCGGCTCTGGCCGATTCAGCCTCGCGGCTGCCGGTGGGGATCACCCCCTATTACATGAGCCTGCTTTCCGCAGGCGATTTCTCCCAGCCCTTGCGCCGGACCGTGGTACCCACGGTATTCGAGTTCGTCACCGGCCCCGGAGAAGCGGACGACCCGCTGGGCGAAGAAGAGCAGAGCCCGCTCCCGGGACTGGTGCATCGCTATCCGGACCGGGTGCTGCTGCTGGTCCTTGATTTTTGCTCCACCTACTGCCGGTACTGCACCCGCTCCCGGGTGGTGGGGCGGGGGTCCATTTTTCCCAGCCGCGGGCGGTTGGAAAAGGCCATCGACTACATCCGCTCCCGGCCGGAAATCCGCGATGTGCTTCTTTCCGGCGGAGATCCGCTCACCCTGGGAGACGACAGACTGGAGTGGATTCTTTCCAGGCTGCGGCAGATTCTTCATGTGGAAGTCATTCGCATCGGCACCAAGGTACCGGCGGTTCTGCCCCAGAGGATTACCCCCAAACTGGTCCGGATGCTCCGGAAGTACCACCCCCTCTGGATGAGCCTTCATTTCACCCATCCGGATGAATGCACCCCGGAGGCGTTCCGGGCCTGTACGGCCCTGGCCGACGCCGGCATCCCCCTCGGATCCCAAACGGTCCTGCTCAAGGGGATCAACGATTCGGTGGCGGTGATGAAGTCCCTTGTCCACCGGCTGATGCAGATGCGGGTCAGGCCGTACTATCTGTACCAGTGCGATCCTATCTCCGGGTCGGCTCATTTCAGGACCCTGGTGGAGGCGGGTCTTGGGATCATTCGGGGGCTTCGGGGATTTACCAGCGGCTACGCGGTTCCGACCTACGTGGTGGACGCCCCGGGCGGCGGCGGCAAGATTCCCGTGACCCCGGAAACCGTTCTGGGTCGAGACGGTGGCGATCTTCTTTTACAAAATCACTACGGAAACTGTTTCCGATATCCGGACGGAGATCATGAACGCCTGGAAAGACTCGGGCAGTAAAATTCGGGCTTTCTATAAAACGGTCGAGGAGATGCTTTTGTTCTCTCGCAGCTTTCGACTATTGCAAACCTTTCCCGGCGCGGGCGAGGGGTACCGAAATTGATCCTTTTATCGTGTTTCGCGGAACGCGAAGCTTAGATAAAATCGCGGTAGCGATTTTATCTGGAGGAACGAACATGTTTGTCGGATTGACCTACGACCTGCGGTCGGAATACCTGGCCGCCGGATACGGCCAGGAAGAGACGGCGGAGTTCGACAAGGAAGAAACCATCGCCGCCATCGAAGCGGCCCTGGCCGAACTGGGCCACGACACCGAGCGCATCGGCCACGCCCGAAACCTGACAGGACTTCTGGCCTCGGGCCGAAGCTGGGACCTGGTGTTCAACATCGCCGAAGGGCTCAACGGGATCGGCCGGGAGGCGCAGGTTCCGACCATGCTCGACCTATACGGCATTGCCTACACCTTTTCCGATCCGCTGGTCATGAGCCTGACCCTGCACAAGGCCATGACCAAGCGGGTGGTGCGGGATGCGGGGATTGCGACACCGGCCTTTGCCGAAGTCAGCGATGAGCAAGACCTTGCCGCCGTGGACTTTCCGCCGCCGTATTTTGTCAAGCCGGTGGCCGAAGGAACCGGAAAGGGGGTCACGGCCAGGTCGATCGTAAAAACTCATGCCGAGCTTGCCGCCGTCTGCGATTCGGTGAAGCTCACCTTCCGGCAGCCGGCCCTGGTGGAAGCCTTTTTGACCGGCAGGGAGTTTACGGTGGGTCTCATCGGCACGGGCAAAAACGCACGGGTGCTGGGGACCATCGAAGTCAATCTCCTTTCCGACGCCGAGCCGGGGGCCTACACCTACGTCAACAAGGAGCGGTACCAGGAACTGGTGGAATACCGCCGGATCCGGGCCGAAGAAGACGCCGCGGTGGCGGCCGCAGAGCGCCTGGCCCTGCGCGCCTGGCGGGTGCTCGGCTGCCGGGACGGTGGCAGGATCGACATCCGCTGCGATGAGGCCGGCAGTCCGCAGTTTCTGGAGGTCAACCCCCTGGCGGGGCTCAACCCGATTCATTCGGACCTGCCCATCATCTGCAGCCGCATCGGCATGAGCTACCGGGAATTGATCGCGGAAATCCTGGCCTCGGCAGCGGTTCGCACGACGTCGGGAAAAGCGCGCCTCCGGAGCTGCGCATGAAGGTTGCCGTCGTCCATCAAGACGTCGATCCAAAAGGGCCCGCAGACGAGCAGGACGTGCTCGTCCAGGCCGAAAGCGTCGCATCGGTCCTCGAGGCTCTCGGCCACCGAACCCGGAGTTTTTCCTGCTCCCTGGATCTTGGGCGGATCAGGCAGGACCTGACCGGATTCGGCCCGGATGCCGTCTTCAACCTGGTGGAATCGATCGACGGCAGCAGCCGGCTGCTGCCGGTGTTTCCCGCGCTCCTGGACCGGATCGGTTTCGCCTACACGGGGTCCTCCACCGCCGCGCTCGCCACCACGACCCAGAAGGTCTGGGCCAAGGAGCGTCTTTTCGCCTCGGGCATCGCGACCCCTGGATGGATCGGTCCGGTTCCGGCAGAGCCGCCCCTGTTTGCCGGCATTTTGCCGCCGAAAGACATCGCTTCCCGGACATGGATCGTCAAATCCCTCTGGGAGCATGCTTCTTTTGGTATGACCGGCGATGTGCTGATTTCCGGCGCCGACCGCTGTACCGTATTGGACGCACTTGCCCGGCGCGCCCCGGCAATGGCCGGAGCCTGTTTTGCCGAAGTCTTCATCGACGGCCGGGAGTTCAACCTCTCCATACTCGAGGTCGACGGCCAGCCCCGGGCGCTGCCTCATGCCGAAATCGTGTTCGAAGGCTACGGCAAAGACCGCCTACGGATCGTCGACTACCGGGCCAAGTGGGATGCCGATTCTTACGAGTACCGGCACACGCCGAGGCGGTTCGACTTTGCCGAAAAAGACCGGCCGCTGCTTCGGCGGCTCGAGGTCCTGGCCCTGCGCAGTTGGGACCTTTTCGGGCTTTCCGGCTACGCCCGGGTCGACTTCCGGGTCGATGCCCAGGGCCGTCCCTGGGTCCTGGAAATCAACGCCAATCCCTGCCTTTCTCCGGATGCGGGCTTTGCCGCAGCGCTTAAGGAGGCGGGGATCTCTTACATCGAGGCGATCTCACATATTCTTGTCTCCGCCGTGAAGAAAGAAAAGTTTAAATCCGAAGCACGAAATTCGAAATCCGAAACAAATTCAAATGACCAAAATTCGAATGACCGAAACCGGACATGCAACTATGACCTTCAGATCGAAAATGCATCCAGGCACTATGAAAATAGAACCCCGGCCGTTTCGAACATTTGAGCATTCGAATTTTGAACTTGTTTCGGATTTCGGGATTCGAATTTCGAATTTGATCCCCCACGTCTGCCGGCACCCGCACAGGGACAACATTTATTCGCCAAACTCTATGGCCGCTTAAGGAATTTTCTGTTGCTTCGTATTCGAAGAATCTACGACGACGTGGTGCCCGCCAACCGGGCGCTCATCGATCAGATCAAGCAGATCCTGAAGACCCGGTTTTCAGGGGTGTCCGCCGAGGAAATCGATTCCATCGGCGAAAAGCTGCGCAACCCCTTCAAGCAGCGGTTTCGGACGATTCTTTTCGTGGCCGAAGGCACCCGGCGGCAGGTGCAGGGGTTTGCCATGCTGCTGCACGAGCCGCAGATCGGATTCTGCTACCTGGACTGGATCGCCACCACTGCCGGCAAAACCGGCGGCGGGCTGGGGGGCGCCCTCTACGACCGGATCCGGATGCAAGCGGTCGCCCTGGACAGTCGCGGGCTGTTCTTCGAGTGCCTGCCGGACGATGCCGACCAGTGCCCGGAAGAGTCGATGCTCAAGGAGAACCGGGCCCGTCTCCGATTTTACGAGCGCTACGGGGCCCGGCCCATCGTCGGTACCGGTTACGAGGCGCCGGTCAAGGAAGACGACACCTGCATGCCGCACCTGGTCTTCGACGGGCTGGACAGGAATCCGGCTCTTCGCCGGATGTTTGCCCGGAAGGTGGTCCGGGCGATTCTGGAGCGAAAGTACGCCGGCTATTGTCCGGCGGACTATATCGAGCGGGTCGTTACTTCGTTCCGGGAGGATCCGGTACGGCTGCGGGACTTTCGGTATATCAAGCCCGAGGCGGTAAAGACGGCCGTGGACAGCCGCAGTCCGGAGCAGATCTGCCTCGTGGTCAACGACCGGCACCAGATCCACCATGTGCGCGACCGGGGGTACGTGGAGTCTCCGGCGCGGGTCGGAATCATTCGTACCGAGCTGGAAAAAACCGGGCTGTTTGCGGAGGTGTCGCCCCGGCCCTTTGCCGACAAACATATCCACGCGGTGCACGATGCGGATTTTGTCGCCTATCTTCGCCGGGCCTGCATGGACGTCCCGGAGAAAAAATCCCTCTATCCATACGTATTTCCCATTCGCAACAAGACGCGGCCGCCCAAGGAGCCCTCGGTGCTGGCGGGCTATTACTGCATCGACACCTTCACCCCGATCCACCGAAACGCGTATCCGGCCGCCCGCCGGGCCGCAGACTGCGCCCTGACCGCGGCCCGGGAGATCCTGGAGGGCCGGCGGATCGCGTACGCCTTGGTGCGTCCGCCGGGCCACCATGCCGAGCGAAGATCCTTCGGCGGATTTTGCTACTTCAACAACTGCGCCATTGCCGCCCAGTATTTGAGCGTCCATGGAAAGGTGGCCGTGTTAGACATCGACTACCACCATGGAAACGGCCAGCAGGACATTTTCTACCGGCGGTCGGACGTGCTCACCGTGTCGATCCACGGTCATCCGCGGTTTGCCTATCCTTATTTCACCGGCTTTGAAGAGGAAAAGGGAGAAGGGGAAGGAGAGGGCTGCAACCTGAATCTACCCCTGCCGGAAAAGGTTGACGGCAAGCTATACCGAAAGACCCTCAAACGGGCGATCGATCGGATCGAAGCCTTCGAACCGGTGTTTCTGGTGACGGCCCTGGGGCTGGATACGGCCAAAAACGATCCCACCGGCACCTGGTCTTTGACGGCCAAGGATTTTGAACAAAACGGCGAGATGATCGGATCTCTGGGGGTTCCGACCCTGGTGGTCCAGGAAGGCGGATATCGAACCCGGACCCTGGGGCTAAACGCCCACCGGTTTTTCAAGGGCCTGCTCGCCGGATCCCAGAAATGGGCCGACCGCCACAAGGCGCCGGAAAAGAAGCTCCACGGCTTGTCGTTTCGATACAAGGTGACAGAAGCGGACTGTTCCCGGATCCGGCAGCTTGCCGCCGTCACCGGATTTTTCTCGG
>CAYPFH010000037.1:18721-20225 GCA_964409825.1 uncultured Desulfobacterales bacterium
ACTTCCCAGCGGGTCCAGTATGCCAGCACCCGCGCGTTTTACGAAGGGCTCGGATACCGGCTGGAAAGTGTGCTTTCCGATTTTTACGCGCCCGGGGAGGGAAAGGTCGTTTACCTGAAGACTTTCGCCTGATAAATTTGCTGGCGCAAATTTATTATACTATATATGCCGATGGCGCACTTTTTTTGCAAGCGCTTGATTTGCCTTCCCTCCGAAGACTGTTTACCATACAAATAGGCATAAAGGCTCTGAATCCAAGGAACCCAAAGAGCCGGCGCCGGGCAAAAGGGCGAAAAAGTATCTGAAGATGGGCGTCAGGTGGATGTCTGCCCGGGAGCTCGCCCGGCACGGCGTCAAACAGGTTATTGCGGAATTTCCCTCCGATGAGGAGCTGAGAATCCCGGTGCCCGAACTCTGAGCCGGCATGCGTCAAATGGTTGATCGGTTAGAGCGCTTGTCAAAATACCGTTCGGATCCCGCTTGATTGAAAATATCCCCAGTTGTGACGGATTTTTGGTGCCTGTGCGGTACCAGGCGGCGCATGTCGCCCGGCGGGTCTTGGCAGGTCCCCTGCGTCCGATCCTGTTGGCGATTCTGGTCGGCTGCCTTGCGGTTCCACAGCAGGGGCGTGGGGCGGCGCTGCCGGAGGCCTTCGTGGTCCGGAAAGTATCGTTTTCCGGGGCGGAGTCTGTTTCGAAAAAAGAACTTCGAAAAACTCTGGCTGCACGTCCCCGGCCGTTCTGGCGGTTTTGGGAGTCGGAGACGCCGCTTTCCGAAATCGACCTGAAAGACGACCTGGAGCGGATCCGGCAGTTTTACCGGGCCAAAGGCTACTACCACGCCAGCGTCGAAATGGAGACGGAGAAGACCGGGGCGGAGGCGGCAAAGATTGCCGGAGAGCACCCGCATCCGCTGCCGGTTATTCGGGTCGCCTTCTCGGTGCAGGAAGGCCCGCCGGTAATCGTCTCCGAAATCCAAATCGATCAACCCCGGGACGGATTTCTCGAAGAGGAGGTGCTGCAGCGGATTCCCCTCGAAAAAGGAGAAATATTCACCACAAAAGACTACCGGTCCGCCAAAAAGACCATTGAACGCCTGTATGGCAACCGTGGGTATCCCTTTGTCCAGGTCGACGGGCAGGTGCGGGTCGATGTGCGCGAAAACCTCGCACGGATCAGCCTCGCCGTAAAGCCGGGCGGGATCTACCGCTTCGGTGAGGTGACGATCGCCCAGGACGGGGAAATCGTCAAGGAGTCGATCATCCGCCGGGCGCTGGAGTTTGAACCGGGGCAACCCTATCGCGCGTCGGCCGTGGAACAGAGTCAGCGAAACCTGGTAAGCCTGAATGTCTTTCGGTCGGCGCTGATTGCTTCCGGCCGGCCGGAGGAAGGATCCGACAAACTGCCCATGGAGGTCCGGCTCCGGGCAAAGGAGCCGCGCCAGATCGGTTTCGGCGTCGGCGACGGGCGGCTGATTGGTGACGGTGATGACGACCGTATCCGGC
>CAYPFH010000037.1:20235-20659 GCA_964409825.1 uncultured Desulfobacterales bacterium
CGGTTTCGGCGTCGGCTACGGCAGCGAGGACGGCCTCCGGCTGAAGACTTCCTGGAGCTACCGCAATGTGCTTTCAAGGGCCGCCAG
Organism: uncultured Desulfobacterales bacterium; assembly: GCA_964409825.1. Taxonomy (GTDB): domain Bacteria; phylum Desulfobacterota; class Desulfobacteria; order Desulfobacterales; family CAFBRK01; genus JAIPEL01. Next base: position 20,323 of record CAYPFH010000037.1, read on the forward strand.
GTTCACCCTCAGCGCCCGGCGAACGGATTTGATCGAAAACGTGCAGGCCGAATACTTTCAGCCCTACTGGCTCGACGCCAAAAACGACCTGCGTGGGCGCACCGGCTGGGAGCGGGAGGACCTGGAGTCCTATGTCAACGAGACGACCTTTGCCAATATCGCCGTGGACCGACGGCTGTCGCGCCTCTGGGCCGGCAGCGTCGGATACAAACTGGAAAACAACCGACTGCAGGAGAACAAGATCCTCGATTCCCTTGAAATCGAGGAACTGTTGAAGAACAATAACTATCTGGTTTCCGCCGTGAATTTCAGCCTCACCCGCAAGACCGTAGACGAC
>CAYPFH010000038.1:0-19973 GCA_964409825.1 uncultured Desulfobacterales bacterium
CCTTTTCTTTTGGTTACTTTTCTTTGGGCGAGCAAAGAAAAGTAACAAGAAAAATTCAAAAATTTCAAAGTATTATTATAAAAACAGTTTCACCCTTGATCAAATCCCGTTCGAGAACGGGACGGCGGGGCTCGCATGAAACTTCGTTATTGCCGCTCCGTCATTTCGGACTTAACCCGGAATGACGGCACGGTAAAGCAGCAAAGCCCTCTTTTATAAAATCGCAGCAGCGATTTTATTAGGTTAATGCCCGCTATGTGTCAACGGTGGCCAGGGCTTTCACCTTTCCAAAGTCCGGCCGGTATGGTAAAGATGGCCGTCTATCATGAAAGGATTTTTGCCAAACCTGTTTCGCCGCTCTCACCGGCGGCGGGGTGTTTTCCGAAGGAGCCCTCCGGCATGGTGGAACTGATCGGCACGTATCTTGTCTTTACCGGCGTTCTCGTGGTTTACGGCGCCCAGGTCTGACCGTTTCTCGACGGCCTCGGGTATGCGAGCGCTGCAATCGTCTCCTACGGCCCGGTAATCGCCTTGCTGCCCGCAAGGGGCCTGGCATTCCGGCATCACATGCGCCTGGTTGCCGACGACCGGCCCGCACCCGAACGCATGTTCCGTCTGCCGTGGAAGGAGTTCCGCACCGATCTGGCCGTCTGGGCGGCGGCGGGCCTTGCGATGGTGGCCGCCTACGAGATCTTTTTCGAGCCGTATGTGACCACCGGTATCAAAGTGTTCATCGGCTGCATGTCTTTCGGCCTGTTCGGCGGCATGCTCAGCTACCTGAATGCCGAAAAGCGGCTCATCGGGCGGGTCAAGGAGATCGAGTTCGTCGACCGGTTTCCGGGGAAGCTGTTTCCGGTGACCCGCAAGATGATGATCATGATCGTCACGCTGCTGGTGTTCATGGCATTTGCCGTGCTGCTCATGGTCCTGCTGGACGTCTACTACCTTCTGGAAAACCCGGAAATGCCCGAGCCGGAAATCTATTGGGGCATTTTCAAGGAGATCGTCTTTGCACTCGTCGTATTGCTGGCCATCAGCCTGACCGTGGTCCGGCGCTATTCGAAAAATATCGACATGTCGCTGGCAATCCAGCTCGACGCCATGGATCGAATCAGCCGAGGAGATCTCGATGCACGGGTGCCGCTGCTGGCCGACGACGAATTTACGCAGATTGCGGCCAAGACCAATGAAATGATCCAAGGGCTGAAGGAAAGGGACTTTTGCCAGACCCGGTTCGGCCAGTATGTCTCGCCGGAAATCAGCGACCGGATCCTGAAAGGGGAGATTTCCGCAGACGGGGAGATGGTGGAGGCCACGATCCTGTTTTGCGATCTTCGCGGCTATACCTCCTTTGTGGAAAAGCGATCCCCAAAGGAGGTAGTCCGGTTTTTGAACCGGTATTTCACCGAAATGGAGCAGTCGGTCCGGGACGCCGGCGGCATCGTCCTGCAGTACATCGGAGACGAAATCGAGGCCGTGTTCGGCACCCCGTCGCGCCCGTCGGACAACCACGCCGAGAAGGCCGTATCCGCGGCCCTTCGGATGCGGAAGGCGCTGGAAAAACTGAACGAAGAAAGACATGCCGCCAAAGAACCCCTCATCCGCCACGGGATCGGCATCCACACCGGCAAGGTGCTTGCAGGCAACGTGGGAAGTCCGGAAAGGCTCGTCTATGCCATGGTCGGAGACGCGGTCAACATCGCCTCCCGGCTTCAGGTGCTCAACAAGACCTGCGGCACGGACATCCTGGTCAGCCGGGCGGTGGCCGACCGGTTGTCCGGCCTCGGCATCGAGTTTGCCCCGATGGGAACCTTTCCGATCCGCGGAAAAAGCGAAGAGATCGAAGTCTTTTCACCCGCCGCCGGCGAGGGTGCCAAAGCAGCGGCGTCGATGACAGACGCCCCGTCCCGTTCGTGAAAGGAGAGAATCGATGAGCCCGCGGTCGTTTGGCATTTGTCTGGGACTGGCCCTTTTGTTGCTTACAGTCCCGGCAGACGCGGCTTTGGCGGCATCGCCGGGCGACACCCGCGTCAACTCGCTGGATATGACATTCGTCCGAATCCCCCCCGGCGATTTTCTCATGGGCAGCCCCGTCGACGAACCGAACCGGGATTTGTCGGAAGTGCAGCACCGGGTGCGGATCTCCAAACCGTTTTATATCCAGACCACCGAAGTGACCCTCCGGCAGTGGCGCATGGTCATGGGGCGAAAGATGCTCTTCGCCCGAAAAGGACCGGGCTCGATGCCGGTCGCCGGGGTCTCCTGGCATGACAGCCAAGAGTTCATCCAGCGGCTCAACGCGCGCAAAGAAGGCCGCTACAGGCTTCCCACCGAAGCCGAGTGGGAATACGCCTGCCGGGCGGAAACGACCACGGCCTACAACTGGGGCGAACGCATCGACTGCGAAAAAGCAATGTATGCCAACAGCCCGATGAAGTACAACGAATGCGTCGCCATCAATCGGGAAACCGGCATGCCGGTCAACGGTCCTGCACCGGTTGCAAGCTACCCGCCCAACTCCTGGGGATTGTACGATATGCACGGCAATGTGTGGGAGTTTTGCAGCGACTGGCTGGGCGACTATGATAAAAGCGGCGCCATCGATCCCACCGGACCGGACAAGGGCGACCTGCGGGTGAAAAGAGGCGGAAGCTGGTTCGGTTGGGGGCCGGCATGCCGCTCCGCCAATCGCGCCGGCGCCCATCCGGCCAGCCGGCTGGACACCACCGGCTTCCGGCTGGTGCTGGAGGGGGAGTGAATCGCCTTCCCTGCTACCCGGGCATCTGTCTTTTATCCGAATACTTTTTTGCAGAGGGAATAAGCCCGAAGCCCGAAATCCGAAACAAATTCGAATGACATAAATTCCAATGACCAAAACGGAAGACCAACCCTTCTTGCTGATCTTTTGAAAAGTAGCTCCCAACAACGTCTTACGAAGGAGGTTTAGTTTTGGACATTTTGTCATTCGGATTTCGGATTTGTTTCGAATTTCGATATTCGGTATTCGGATTTCACTTTCCGTCTCCCTGCCCGATTCCGGTATTCCAAGCCCGGTTTTCCATGAACCATGCCGGGCTGTTGTATACAACCGAATCAGGCCCATACTCCGCTCCTTTGCCCGGCAACGGACCATGCTCAACTTTCTAAACCGCTGGTTCAAGATCAACAAGGGCGAGGCCGGGATGTTCGCCGGCGCTCTGGTGCTTCTGTTCCTTGTCCGAAGCGCCGACATGATCTTCAACAACTACGCAGAAACCGCCTTTTTGAAGCGCTTCGGCGTCGAATACCTGCCCATCATGTATATGGTCAACAGCGTGTCCATTTTTTTCGTGATGGGTTTCATGACCGGCCTGCTGACCCGCTTGCCCGGTTCCCGTCTGCTGACCTACCTGCTGTTTTTCTGCGGATTCACCGTTGCCGGCACCCGGTTTTTGATTCCCACGGGATGGGATCTGGTCTATCCGCTGCTGTTCATCATGAAAACGCTCTACGAAGCCCTCTTAGGGCTTCTTTTCTGGAACATGGCAAACGACCTGTTCAACACCCGCCAAAGCAAGCGGCTGTTTCCCCTGATCTCCGCCGGCGGCGTATGCGGCGACATTCTGGCCGGGTTCGGCACGCCGGCCATCGCCGGCTGGATCATGATCGACAACCTGCTGCTGGTATACCTGTCGGTGACGGTTGCCGGCGCCCTGGTCGTTCGCACCATGGGAGCCCGGTATCCGACGCTGCTGCTGGCCGGCGGCAAACGCAAAGACAAACGAAAGAGATCTTCTCTGGTCGATGAAATTCGCAGGACAGTGCCCCTGATGAAGGCGTCGTTCCTGGTCAAGATATTGCTTTTCATGACTTTTTTTCCGAACGTGATCATTCCAATCATGAATTTTCAGTTCAACTTCGTGGTCAACGAGATGTTTGCCACCGAGGCGGGGCTGGTGGCGTTTCTGGGCTATTTCCGGGGCAGCATGAACGTCGTGAGCCTGGTGATCCTGCTTTTCGTGGGAAGGATTTACGGCAGGTGGGGCCTGCCGGTGGCCCTGATGTTCCATCCCACCAATTATACGTTTGTCTTTATCGGTTTTCTCCTCCGGTTCGACATCTTTGCGGCCGTCTACGCCCGCCTGTCGACAAACGTCATTCGAACCACCCTGCACAAACCGGCGACCGACATCCTGATGGGATTGATTCCGGTCGACCAGCGGGCGGTGCTGCGGCCGTTTCTGAGGGGAACCGTCGTCCGGGTCGCCCTGCTGCTCGGCTCTGCGTCGATTTTGATCGGTGAGCATCTCTTTCATCCCCGCTATCTGTCGCTGGTGGCCCTTCCCTGTGCGGCGGCCTGGCTCGGGTCGATCCTGATTCTGAAAAAGCGCTACTCGGAGATGCTCATCGGCCTGATTTCCAAAAATCAGCTCGATCTTAAATCCATGGAGGAGCAGGATGTCGCGCAGCTCTTCGGAGACCGCGGCACCCGGAACCGCCTGGCCGAAGAATTTTCCGCAGCCCGGGGCGAATCGGCCGTATGGTATGCCCGGCTGCTGCGGTCGATCGGGCACCCGGACCTGGACCGCTTGCTGCTGAACGCCCTCGATGCACAGGAGCCGACCGTCCAGATCGCCTTGATCGACATGATATCGGCCGCCTCGAACCGGGAAAAGGCCGACCGGCTGAAGCGGTTTTTAGAGGCCGAGGAGCCCGAAGTCGTGTCCGTGGCCCTGGAGGCGGTCGGCCGGCTCGATCCGGCCGCGGCTGCCGATATCGATTTTGAGCGATTTTTAAGCGGCTTTGGTCCGAAAAGTGCGGGGTATGCGGCCGCGGCCCTTTTCCGGAGAAACCCTGACCGGCATGAAGACCGGATCGCGCAGTGGCTCGACAGCGCCGAACCGGACACCATCCGGGCCGCTGTGATCGCCGCAGGACAGGCCGGCCGAAGGCGCTTTGCAGAAGCACTGACCCGGTTGACCGCCGATGATCGGGCCGAGGCATTCCGGGCCGAGGTCATCGAGAGCCTCCGGCGAATCGGACCGCGAAAAGATCCCTCCATCTTTGTTCCGTTTCTCTCCCATGAGAGCAGCAAGGTCCGGCACGAAGCCCTTCAGGCCATACAGGTAACCGACGATGAAACCCTGTCACGGGTGATCGGGCTGGTGGGAGATTCGTCCCGAAAAATCCGGGCGCTGGCCCGGCAAAAAATCGAGACCGCGCCCCATCAGAATGCAACCATGCTCATCGAAGCCTTAAACAACCCTCGGCGGCGGGTGCGGCAGCAGATCTATGAAATTCTGGAGGCCCTCAACATCCGGGACCTGGACGCCTATCGCTACGTCCGCGAGCAGGCCAAAAAATCGTATCGGTGCCTTGCGGCCGCACAAAGGCTTTCGGAGTTTGCCCCCTGCGACAAGCGGGATCTGCTCATCGATCATTTCCGGCAGAAGCAGCAGGTGATCCTGGAAAACGCGCTCCGGGTGCTTGCCGCCCAGGACGGCACCGGAAAGATGGGCATCATTTTGCGCGGCATTCTGTCTTCGGATTCGGCGCAGCGGTCCAACGGAATCGAAGCTTTGGATGAACGGCTGGAAAAGATGGTCTCAAAGATCCTCTTGCCGCTGCTGGAGCCGGCAGATCCGGCAGCGGCGCTGGCCGAAGCCCGAAGACGGCTCGATGTGGAACCGGCGCCCCAAGACGACGCAATTTTTTTACAGCAGCTTCTCGACAGCAAAGACTGGGTGGTTCAGATGCTGACCCTGGCCATGATCCGGCGTCTCGAACTGACCCGGATCGTACCGGAGCCGGTGCGCCGGCTGACCGATTTTGCCCTGCCTAGCGTCCGGCGGCAAGCATCGGCGGTGCTGCACCAGACCGGGGCACAGACGGAAAAGGAGCCTTCCATGGAACAAGAGACGACCACCTCCGACAAGATTCTCCTGCTTCGGGGAATCGATATATTCGAAGATCTCGCGGTGGGCGAACTTGCAGCGGTGGCTTCGGTGACCGAGGAAATCGACTACGTCGCCGGAGAGGTCGTGATCCGGGAAGGAGAGGCCGGAGAACAGATGTATCTGATCATCAAGGGAGAAGTTTCGGTGATCAAGGACCAGGGCAATGAAGACGAACTCGAATTGGACCGAATCGGCGAGGGGGACTATTTCGGTGAAATGGCGCTCTTTGAAGACATCGAGCGGACCGCCACGATCCGGACCGAAGCCGACAGCCGGCTGCTGATCCTCCACAAACAGGAATTCACGGAAATCGTTCGCGAATACCCACAGATCGCACTTGAAATCTGCAAGGTGCTCAGCGGCAGGATCCGCCGCCTGCACGAAAAGCTCAAAGGGGGTTGATCTTTTTCCCGGACTTCCGATAAGGTAGAAAACTTCTTGCAGGCGGATTTCCCCGCCTGCCGGCTTCTCCGGTGAAGTCTTGCACGGAAAGGGAGCCAATCTGCGAACTGGTGCTGCCATGGAAATCGCTTTTTTGATGGACCCATTGGAGTCGATCGACCCGATCTGGGAAACCACCAGCCACATGATGTACGAGTGCAATCAGCGCGGCCACGCGGTCTATTTCCTGGAGCCCCACGACGTCTATATCCGCAAAGACGAGGTGGTGGCCCGGATGCGAAACATCACCGTGGCGCCGGATAAGTCCATGGAGTGCTACTGGCAGGATGCGATCCGCTGCCTGAAAAACGAGGAACTGGTCTTTGAAACCGTCACCGGGCTGGACGCCCTGTTTTTGCGGAAGAATCCGCCGCTGAACTATCAGGTCATGGAGTTTCTCGCTCCGGTGGAGGACCGGGTCTTTATGATCAACTCCACCACCGGCCAGGTGCTGGGCAACAGCAAACTGTACCTCCTGAATTTTCCGGGCATCATTCCTGAAACCCACGTCTCGCGGGATCCGGCCCGGCTCACGAAGATCATCGGCGAATTCGGCGGTGCCATGGTCGTAAAGCCGCTTCAGCGCTTCGGCGGCGAAGGGGTGATCAAGGTCAGCGACAAGGACAGGGAAAACCTGGTCTCGCTGATCAACTACTACGTCAAGGGGTACAAGCCCTACCAGGACCGGGAAGCCATCATGGTCCAGGAGTACTTGAGCGACGTCACGACCCACGGCGACGTCCGGATCCTGCTTCTCAACGGCGAGATCTTAGGGGCCATGCGGCGGCGGGCCAAACCGGGCGATTTTCGCACCAACGTGCATGCCGGCGCCAGTGTCTACCGGCACGAGATCACCCCTGCCCAAAGGCGGATCTGCGAGACCATCCGGGGGCGTCTGATCGAAGACGGCCTCTATTTTGTCGGAATCGACGTGATCGAAGACCGCCTGGTGGAAGTTAACTGCGTCAGCCCGGGCGGCATTCCCCGAATCAACCAGTTCGACGGGACCCGGATCGAATCGGCGGTGGTCGATTTTATCGAGGAAAAGGTCGGCGCCATGAAGGCGAAACGTGACAGTGCATCGCAGAACTAAAGCCGCCCTGCTGCTTCTTTCCGCCGCCGTGCTGGCGCTTTCTCCCGCCGCATGGGCAAAAGACCGGATTCCGCTGCGGATCGGCCTTGCCGAAGGGCCCCGCACCCTGAACGTGTGGATGGCCAGCGACGCCAATTCCAACAAAATCCTTTCCCAGATCTATCAGCCGCTGTACCGCTACGCCCCGGAGGAGACCGAATTGGTGCCCTGGCTGGCTGCCGGGATGCCGGAGATGGCAGCCGACGGGCTGACCTACAAGGTCCGGCTTCGGCCGGCCCGGTGGTCCGACGGATCTGCGTTTACCGCCGCCGATGTGGCCTTCACCTGCCGCCTGATCAAGGAGTTCAAGATCCCTCGCCACTATTCCCGATGGAAATTCGTCGACCGCATCGACACCGTCGACGACCGCACCGTTCGATTCGTTCTCAAGGAGCCGATGGCGATCTTTCTCACCCGTTCCTTGACCATCCCGATCGTATCGGAAAAAGAGTGGCGGGAGGTGGCCCAACACGCCCGAAAGCAGGAAAAACCACTGGCCACCTTGTTCAACCACCCCGTCGAACGGCCGTTGGGAACCGGCCCTTTCGTGCTGGAAAAGTGGCACGAGGGGGCGTTTTTGCACATGAAGAAAAACGACCTGTTCTTCGGCCAGGGGCTTCGGATCGGCGGACGGCTGCTGGGGCTCTTTGTCGGGGAAATCCTGTTCAAAATCTACGGGACTTCGGACGTGGCCATGCTCGCCCTGAAAAAAGGCGCCATCGACATGCACTGGCAGGGAATTCAGCCCGGCTACATCGAGAATCTTGAAAAGCATCCGGAGATCCGGATCTTTTCCAGCGAGAGAAGCGCCCTGTACTACCTGGGATTCAACCTGCGCAAGCCCCCTTTCGACGACCCTGCCCTCCGCCGGGCCGCGGCCGTGCTCATCGACAAGTCGTTTATCATCGAGCGCATTCTGCAGGGATACGGCAGCCGCATGGATTCGATCATTCCGGCGGGAAACGAATTCTGGTACAACCCGAACCTGACCGAATACGGCCAAGGTCTGAACCGGGAGCAGCGGATCCGCGAGGCCCACCGTATACTGAACGAAGCCGGATACCGATGGACGCAGCCGCCGGTGGACAACGCCGGAAAAATTCAAACCGCCGAAGGCTTTCGGCTGCCGGACGGGTCGCTGATGAAATCGGTGACGATCTTGACGCCTCCGGCCGACTACGATCCCCATCGGGCCATCAGCGGACTGATGATCCAGCAGTGGCTTCGCCAGGCCGGCATTCCCGCCTCTGCCCGGCCCATGGCCTTCGGCGCCCTGCTGCAGCAGGTCAAAGCCCGGCACGACTTTGATGCATTCATACTCGGCTACGGCCGGCTGTCCCTGGATCCGGACTATCTGAGAATTTTTTTCCACTCGGAATTCGACCGGGAGCGGGGTTGGAACATGAGCGGATATCACAATCCTGAATTCGACCGTATTGCAGCGGTCTCACAGAATACCATGGACCTGGGAGCGCGGCAGCGGCTGGTTTATAAAATGCAGGAGATCATCGCAAGGGATGTTCCGTACCTTCCGATCTATCTGCCCCGGCAAATCGAGGCCGTCCGCACGGACCGCTTCACAGGATGGGTCCAGATGCTCGAAGGAATCGGCAACATCTGGTCGTTCTGCCAGCTTTCGCCGGTGAACTGACGATGGAGATCAGACGCTACATCCTGGGCCGCCTCTTTCAGATCACCCTGATCTTTTTCGTGATCCTTACGGTCCTCTTTTTGCTGTTCCGGCTGGCGCCCGGCGATCCGGTCAGTCGGATGGTGGACCCGAACCTGACCCCGGAAGACGCCCAGCGCCTCATCGAACAGTTGGGCCTCGATCTTCCGATGTGGCAGCAGTATCTCATCTACCTGGAAAACTTTTTCAAAGGCCGCTTGGGGATCTCTTTTCACTATGGGCAGCCGGTCTCGGACATCATCCTGAACCGGCTTCCGAACACCATCTTGCTGTTTACCAGCTCGGTCCTGCTGGCAGCCTTTGTCGGCGTTTTCCTCGGAAGAATCGTCTCCTGGAAAAAGGGGGAACGAATCGACACCTGGGTGACCATCGGCGCCCTGGTATGCCACACGCTGTTTCTGCCGTGGCTTGCCTTGATCATCATATGGGTCTTTGCCTACTGGATCGGCTGGTTTCCTCTGTCCGGCATGATTTCGGCCGAAATCTGGACCGACCCCTCGGCCGGTTTTCTGATAAAAGGGCTCGACATCCTTCACCACATGGCGCTTCCCCTGATCACCTTGTTTTTGATCCACTTTGGAAGCTACCTGCTGGTGATGCGAAGCAGCATGCTCGATACCCTGAGGGAGGATTACATTCTCACGGCCCGTGCCAAGGGGTTGGACGAAGCGAGCATCCGAAACCGGCATGCGGCGCCTAACGCAGCCCTGCCGGTGATTACCAGCGTCGGGCTGAGCTTGGCGTTTTCCATCAACGGCGGCGCCCTGACCGAAACGGTCTTTACCTGGCCCGGTCTGGGAAGGGAGCTGGTCTTTGCCGTCAGCAACAACGACTATCCGCTGGCCCAGGCTTCTTTTCTGCTGATCGCCGCCGTGGTGCTGACGGCCAACCTGGTCGTCGACCTGCTTTATGCGTATCTGGATCCGCGGATAAGGTACTGAATGAAAACAGGAAACGAACAGAGAGACACCTTAGCCGCCTCGTCGGGCCGATTTTCCGGCGGATGGGAAATTTTCTGGGAAAATCCGATCGGAAGGATCGGACTGATCCTGATGGCGTGTTTCGCCGTGATGGCCGCCGCCAGCTTCATCCCCCCCCTGCTCGATCCGATGTACCATCCCATGCACGGCGTCGACCCGGAGATTTCCCATGCCACCGGGCCGAGTGCCGCCCACTGGCTCGGAACCGACTTCATCGGCCGGGATATCTTCAGCCAATTGTTGGCCGGCGCCCGCATCGCCTTCATGGTCGGCCTTTCGGCGGCATTCATGAGCATCTTCTTCGGCACCTTGATCGGCATGATCTCCGGCTACGCCGGCCGCTTTGTCGACACGCTGCTCATGCGCATTGCCGACATGGTCATGGTCATGCCGACCCTGCTGGTGGTGCTGATTCTGTCGTCGCTGTTCGGCCAGCTCAGGATCTGGACCATCGTCCTGCTGATCGCGCTGTTTCGATGGCCCGGAGTGTCCCGGGTCATCCGCGCCCAGACCCTGACCCTGAAGCACCGGCCGTTTATCGAAGCCGCCCGGGTCGCCGGCGCTTCCCACCTGAGGATCCTGTTACGGCACATCTTTCCCAATGTGCTGCCCCTGGCGCTGCTATATATGACATTCCGGGTGACTTCGGCCATCATCATCGAAGCCGCCCTGGCCTTTCTCGGATTCGGCGATCCGGGAACCGTGAGCTGGGGGATGATGCTTCAGTGGGTGTGGAAGACCGGCCACATGTTCCAGGCGCCCTACTGGCTGCTTCCTCCCGGCATTTGCATCTCCTTGCTGACGCTGTCTTTTTACATGCTGGGCCGGGCCATGGAGGAGGTCCTCGACCCCCGGCTGCGCAAGGAAGGAGAATCCGAGTAGCATGGCACTGCTGGAGGCGGAGAATCTGAGCATCGGATACCGGACCCGGAACGGACTGCTCAAAGCCGTGGACGACATCTCCTTTTCTCTGGAAACCGGGGGATCTCTCGGGTTCGTCGGCGAATCCGGCTGCGGCAAGACGACCATCGGCATGGCATTGATGGGCCTTCTGCCGGCCAACGGGTCTATTTTCGGCGGGGAGCTTCGATTCAAAGGGCAGAACCTGGTCGGCATCTCCGACGAGCGGATGCGGCGTCTGCGCTGGAAGGAAATCGCCATGATCTTTCAGGCGGCCATGAACGCGCTGAATCCGATCCAGCGGGTCGGGGACCAGATCATGGAGGCGATCCGGCTCCACGAGCCGGAGGTTTCGGCGGCCCAGGCCGCCGAACGGATCGAATCGCTTTTTACCCTGGTGGGGATCGAACCGGAGCGGAGCCGGGATTATCCCCACCAGTACAGCGGCGGAATGAAACAGCGGGCCATCATCGCCATGGCCCTGGCCTGCCGGCCGGAGGTCATTATCGCAGACGAGCCGACAACGGCCCTGGATGTCATCGTGCAGGCCCAGATCCTGGCCGAAATCCGCCGGGTGCAAAAAGAGATGGACGTCGCGGTTCTGTTCATTTCCCACGACATCGCGGTGGTGGCAGAGGTCTGCCGCCGCATCGCAGTAATGTACGCCGGGCAGATCGTCGAGCAGGGCACCCGGGAAGAGGTGTTCGAAACCCCGGTCCATCCCTACACCCGGGCGCTGCTGGAGGCCTATCTCACCATCGAAGAAGAAGATGCGACCCTGCCTGAACCGATGAGCGGAGAGACGCCGAACTTGACTATGCCGCCGAAGGGATGCCGATTTTACAACCGATGCAGCCAGGCCGATGTGGGATGCCGTCAGGAGCCGACGGAATGGGCCACCCTGAGTCCCACCCACCGGGTGCTGTGCCGCGGACCTCGATCATGAAGACAGATTCTCCGACAGCGATCGAACTTGTTGAGGCGACCAAGATCTTCCGAACGAAAAAGACCTTTTTCGGGCGATCCGACGAACAGGTAACCGCATTGGACCGGGTGTCGTTCTCCATCCGACAGGGGGAGATATTCGGCCTTGTGGGGGAAAGCGGCAGCGGAAAAACCACCGCCGGCCGGCTCATCGCCAAGCTCGATGAACCCGACGGCGGCAAAGTGCTGGTAGACGGAGAGAATCTGTCAACGCTCCGGGGCCGCAACATGAAGCGGTTCCGCCGGAGGATCCAGATGATCTTCCAGGATCCCTACCAGTCCCTGAATCCGTATATGTCCGTCTATCAGACCGTATGCGAGCCGGTGGTCATCCATCGCCTGGCAGCGCCGCAAAAGCGATTGGAAACCGTCGTCTCGGCCCTTTCCCAGGTCGGGCTGACCCCGCCGGAAGACTACCTTCACCGGTATCCTCACCAGCTCAGCGGCGGCCAGCGCCAGCGGGTGGCCATCGCCCGCGCCGTGGTATTGAACCCGGAGATCATCGTTGCCGACGAACCGACCTCCATGCTCGATGCCTCCATTTCAGTCCAGATTTTCAATATTCTGGCGTGTCTCAAGCAAGACCTCAACGCCACCTTCTTGTTCATCACCCACAGTCTGGCGGCCGCGCTGTACCTGTGCGACCGGATCGCCGTCATCCACAAAGGGAAGATCGTGGAAACCGGGCCGGCCAAAGCAATCATCCGGCAACCGGAGCACCCCTACACCCGGGAACTGATCCGGGCCCAGCCGCGGTTCCACAGGAAAGTCGAGCAAGAAAAAACCCCCGGTCCATACGAAAACGGCCCATCGTCCATCTGACGGCGGCGATCCATAGAGCGCTTGGCAAGATAACCTTTCATTGTATCGACAGGAGCCGAACGTGATCAATACGGCAAAGCCCCTTACCTTCGACCGCGTGAGCCGGATTCTCATCACGGCGGGCGTGATCGCCGCCGCAGTGTGGCTCCTCGGCTATCTGAGCGACGTGCTGATTCCGTTTGCCGTCGCCTTTTTACTGGCCTACCTGATGAATCCCCTGGTCTCCCGGATCGAAAAGCGGGTCCGGCATCGGACCGTATCGGTGTTTCTGGCCCTGCTGCTGGTGACCGCCGCGGCTGCGGCCGCAGGATCGCTGGTCATTCCGGTCATGGCCGAGGAAATCGGCCAAATGGGGCAGCTGTTGTCTCGTCTGGCCAAAGACGCCGCCCTGGCCGAAAGGGCCGCCCGCTATGTCCCGGAAGACCTTTGGGCCACCATCAAGGACATGGCCGGAAGCAAGGACGTACAGGCAATCTTCCAGACCGAGAGCGTGTGGAGCCTTCTCGAGGGGGCGGGCCGAAAGCTGCTGCCGGGGGTATGGGGGCTGGTGACCGGAACGGCCGGCTTTCTCATGGGGTTGATCGGCCTCTCGATTATCGGGTTGTATCTGGTTTTTTTACTCATCGACTACGGCCGGATCAGCCAGGGCTGGAAGGAACTGCTTCCGGACAGCTACCGCCAGCCGGTCACCGAATTCGTAGAAGACTTCGAATCGGCCATGAGCGCTTATTTTCGGGGGCAGGCTGCAGTGGCGGCGATCTGCGGGGTGCTTTTCGCCGTCGGGCTTTTCCTGGTGGGCCTTCCGCTGGCGATCCTTCTGGGTCTGTTTCTGGGCCTGCTCAACATGGTCCCGTACCTGCAGATTCTCGGTGCGATCCCGGCGGTGATGCTTGCCCTGGTGCACGCCGTGGAAACCGGCACCAACGTGTGGGTGGTGCTCGGTCTGGTGGCGCTGGTCTTTGTCGTGGTTCAGGTGATCCAGGACGCCTTTTTAGTCCCCCGGATCATGGGGAAAGTGACCGGAATGAACCCGGCCATGATTCTGCTGTCGCTGTCGGTCTGGGGCAAGCTGCTGGGCCTGCTGGGCCTGATCATCGCCCTTCCCATGACCTACCTGCTCCTGGTCTACTACCGTCGCTTTCTGTCCGCACAGCCCGCCGCCGGCGGCGCCTGCGAGCCGTCCGAGGAGCCGTAACATCCCCCCTCCGGCACCTTTATCCCGGATATTTCATAAATACGCTTATCCGGAATCCTCAAGCACGATTCAGCAGGCGGAGGCCGATGGGTGTCGCCTCGGATGCCGGGCAGCTGTTTGAACCGCTTAGGCCGCGTTGAAACGGCCGCGACTCATTCACTTGGCATTTCCCACTTGAGCTTCCAGGCGTCCCAGCCTTCCAGCCTCCCAGCCTCCCAGCGTCAAACTGCGCCTCAGCCGGCGGTTCCTTCCCTGATCCACTGCTGGAAAATGCGCCGGTCGGCGGGCTCGATGGCAGTGATGTGCAGGGTGTAGACATCTTTACTCTCCTGCGCCGGGTCCTCCTCGTCCACCTTCGCATAGATATCGGCAAAACAGTGGGCGTCGATGCAGAAATCGAAGTTCATCTTGACATCGGAAAAAGCGGCAAGGGGGCCGTCGATCCGGGCGATGATCCGGCCGTCGGTCAGGGAAAGGGTTTCCCCGGAAAAAGAACGGTCGGAGATTTTTTTTCCTTCCTCCACGGGCCGGCACCGAAACGGTAGGGAAATCTGAAGGCCTTCCTGTTCCTCGGGGACCCGGTTGAGGGCGATGTTGTATGGCGCCCCGATCCCATAGACGGGATAGACGACCAGGGGTTGTTTGATCCCTTTCATCATCTGGGCCCGCGGTGGATCGGCGGCCACCGTTTCTTTGACCTCCCGGTAGGTGGACTCGCCGATGAGAACCTGGCCGCCGATGGTGTTGCTTTCGATCCTGGAGGCGGTGTTGACCGCCGGACCGACGATTCCGTATTTCATCCGCACCTCTGAGCCGATGTTGCCGACGATCACGTCTCCGGTGTTGATCCCGATCCCCATCTCCAGGGGAGGGTGACCTTCTTTTGCCATCTCCAGGTTGAGTTCGCCCAGGGCGTTTTGCATGGCCAGGGCGCAGGCCACCGCCCGATGGGGATCCTCTGCCCGCTTTTCCGGAACGCCGAACACGGCAAGAATCGCATCGCCGATGATTTCGTCGATGATCCCGTCGTAGCGAAGAATCAGCCGCGACATCCGGCCCAGATAGCGGTTGAGCTGCCGAACCATCACCTCCGGGTCGGTGGCCTCCGAAAGGCTGGTAAAACCGCGGATATCGGACATGAGGATCGTGACGGTTTCCCTTCGACCCCCGATCTTCGTCCCCTCCGGCGATTCCAGGATCTGGTCGACCACCTTTCGGGACAGATAGCGCCCGAAGGTGTCCCGGATGAAATTGATCAGCCGCAGCCGCTCGCCGGACACCCTCAGGATGGTGTCGAGCATGGCGCGGCGGGTTTCGGCGATCTCCCGGATCTCCCGGGAGGCGGCAGGCGGCAGCTCGATATCGCCGGCGCCGTTGTGGTCTTCCCGGAAGCGCCGGTTTGCCTCGGAAATCGCCTCCAGGGGTTCGATGATCTTTCGGGACAGAAATCGGCGAAAGGTATACCAGATAAACACAATGATCACGCCGATCAGGATGACGATCCGCACGGCGTACCAGAACAGGTCTGCCGTGGTGGCGTGATGGTCGGTCAGGAAGCGCCAGGCCAGGGACCAGACCAGGAGAATGCCCTCGATGATCAGAATCCGCCAGAAGATTCCCTTCAGCAAAACCTTGCGGACGCCTTCGGATTCTGCTGCCGGTCCATGGGGTCGTCCGGCCGGGCTTGGGGTGGCGTTGTTCAAGACCGCTCCTTTTCAGACATCGAAAATGACCTGGGCCCGCCAGCCGCCGTCGAGGTTCTCCACCCGGAGCTGGTGGTAGGTCACCGCCTTGATCTCTTCTCCGAGGCGGTGCGCCCCGGGATCGTATGCGGCGGTGTCCACCTCCGCGCGGATCGAATAGGGCGCAAGCTGCAGGATGCGGACAGCGACGGGAATTCTCTCGCTGCCGGTCCACAGCCCCAGAAGCTCCCTGAGCCAGCGAAACATCAGGTCGGGCCAGTCGGCGCCGGCCGCCGCCACCTCAATCTGCCGGTCTGCACGACTGCCGCGCCTTTCGGCCATCATCTCGAACAGGCCCTCTGCAGCCTGCTCAAAAAGCGCCGGAAGGTCTTTGGCTTCGACCACGAGACCGGTGTCGGCCGTGTGTTCCATAAGCCGCCAGCCGGTATGAGTCGCAGGGTTCAAGGCAGAATTTCCTTGGCGGTATTGATTCTGGGATTGCGCGTCTATAGCGAACCTTGACGAATGCCTAAAATGAGCTAAAATGCCTAAAATCAATGGCTTCGGCGATGTTTTGATATAGAAGACAACCTGAATGATTCCCTTCATCCATTTTAGGCATTCTAAATTTTAGGCATTTTTCCTTCACGGATCATAAAAACGTACCTGATCATGCCGTGTCACCACAGTTTATCCCAGCTCGATGAACATTCCCGTCTTCTCCGTACTATAGCCGCCCAGGGCCTCCACCCGATCTTGAAACGCTTTGCTGCTGATGGTTTCCAGAAGAATCTGAATTTTTTCGGTTTCGAAATACGATTCTGGAATCACCAGGTCGTACTGCTCGGTGACCACCGGAACAAAATCGAGGTTCAACGCCCGGGCCGCGGCATAAATACCGAGCCCGGCATCCACCGCGCCGCTGAGCACGGCCACCGCAACAGCCATGTGGGTATACTCCTCTGTCTGATAGCCGCGGATGCCGGCCGGGCCGATGCCGAGCTGGTTGATCCGATAGTCTAGCAGAATCCGGGTTCCGGAGCCTCCCTGCCGGTTGATAAACGATACGTCCGGACGGGCGAGGTCTTCGATGCCGCCGATCCGTTTTGGATTGCCGGGGGCGACGATGAGCCCCTGATCCCGGAGCACCAGGTGAACGAGCCGGACGCCGATGCCGGGCAGGTAGCGCCGAATGTAGGAAACGTTGTACGTCCCGTCTTGGGTGTCAAGCAGATGGATGCCGGCCAAGTGGCATGCCCCTCTCTTGACCGCCATCAACCCCCCCATCGATCCCACGTGGCTCGAGGAGAACACCACCCCTCCCTTGCCGGCGCGCAGTTCGTCTGTAAGCAGATCGAGTGTATTGTCGTGGCTGCCCACGGCCACCAGCGTGTTTTCGATGGATGAAAGCGGCCGGATCAGTTCGGCTTCTACCGGCTCTGCCTGGGAAACTCCCTCGATATGGGTCGGAATCCGGATGATGCCGTCGGCTTCGGTAATGGTGGTGATGCTGCCGGCGCCTCTGGGCAGCGCCGTGGCCACGATCCGCTCCCCGATCCGCCCCAGCTTGACCCGGAGAAACTCTTCCACCCCGAGCTTTGAGGGAATCTTTCGGGTCGGCTCCACGAGCACCTTCCGGCGTTCCACCTCGGGCTTTTGCAACATCCGGCAGATCAAGGGCCGCACAAACTGTTCAAAGGCCACGATGGCCGATACCGGGTATCCCGGAATCCCAAACACCGGCTTTTCTGCGACTGCGCCGATGAGCAGCGGCTTTCCGGGCATGATCGTCACACCGTGGACCAGCACCTCTCCCAGCGCCTCCACCGCACCCCGCAAATAGTCCTGGGTGCCTGCCGAGGAGCCGCCCACGGTCAGCACGATCTGGGCGTCTCCATCCGCGGCCTGAAAGATGGCGTCCCGAATCTTTTCCGGGTCGTCTATGACCCGTTCCACGCGTTCACATACAGCGCCTGCGGCTTCGCCCATCCGCTGGAGAACGTAAGAATTGCTCTCCACCACCTGACCGGCCTTGAGCTCGCCAGGCGGCGTGGTCCGCCAGTCCACCAGCTCCGAGCCTGTGGAAACGATCGTGACCTTGGGCCGCTTTCGCACCGGAACCTCGTAGACCCCGCCGGAGATCAGCGCCCCCAGGCAGTAAGGGGATACCACATGGTTCCGTGGAAAAAGAAGTTCGGTGGCCACGATGTCTTCTCCCATCCGCCGGACGTTCTGCCAGGGAAAGGCGGGCGCTTCGATCTGCAGCCGCCCGTCATCGAGCACTTGCACGTCCTCGATCATGATCACGGCGTCGGTGCCTTCGGGCAGCACGTGGCCGGTGTTGACATGGCGGGCCTCGGTTCCGGCATGAAGCTGCCGGGGGCTGGATTCTGAAGCGCCGAAGGTATCGGCCGCCCAGACCGCAATGCCGTCCATGGCCGCCGCATGAAAATTCGGAGACGAGATTTGCGCGTAGACCGGTTCGGCCAGGACCCTTCCAACCGCATCGACGGAGGCCACGGCCTCGGAATCGAGCACCCCCGGTCCGGGAAACCGATCAAAAAGAATCTTGCGGGCCTCTTCCAGCGTCTTTTTCTTCAGATAGATATTCCGCTTCATTGAAACGACCGCTCCTTTGCTATACCGTAACGCATAACCAGCCGGACACAACGCCCCGCTCACCGTGACCGGCGCTTTTTCAAATTCAAACTTCTAATTTCTCAATTCTAAATTTACAAGGGTATCACCTCCACCCGGTCTCCCTTTTCCAGCCCCTCTTCGTTCATGCCCACGGCCACCAGCCCGTCCGCCCGCACCATGGTGTGGATCAGCCCGGATTTTCCCAGGATCGGCTCGGCCACGAGCGTGTCGCCCTTTGTTTCCAGCCGCACCCGGATGAAATCGACCCGTCCCGACGATGACGCCACATTTCGGGCCATGTGCGCCGTCAGCCGCCGGGGCTGACCGGCGCCGTCATCGGAAAGTCCGCCGATGTGCTGGAGAAACGGCCTGACCACGGCGGTGAATACAATCATGGCAGAAACCGCATGGCCGGGAAGCCCCCAGACCGCCTTTTGTCCGACCCGTGCGAGAATGGTCGGCTTACCCGGGCTGATGGTCATGCCGTGAACCAGGATTTCGGCATCCGGCAGATCGCCGAACGCCTGGAGGGTGAAATCCCGGACCCCGACGGAGCTCCCACCGGAAATGAGCACCATGTCCGATTTTTCGAGGGCGGCCGAACAGGAACGGTAAAGATCTTCGTAGGTGTCGGCAACGATCCCGAGGCGGACCGGTATTGCTCCGGCATCGGCCGCCTGCCCGGACAGGGTGTAGGAATTGATGTCTCTGATCCGGCCGGGCCCCGGCATTCGGTCGATGGAGACGATCTCGTCCCCGGTGGAGATGATCCCCACTACCGGCCTCCGAAAGACCTCGACGGTCGTTCTGCCCAGGGCGGCAAGGAGCCCCATCTCCTGGGCGCGCAGCCTCCGGCCTTTGGACAGGACCGATTCCCCGGTCCGGTAATCCTCCGCCTGCAGCACGATATTCTGCCCCGGCGCAGCGCTGCGGGTCACCTCGATGGTATCTTCGTCGAGGATCTCCGCATATTCGATCATGACCACGGCATCGCTTCCGGGAGGCAGCATCCCGCCGGTTGGAATCCGGGCCGCCTCGCCGGGCCCGATGGAAAAGCCGGGAGCTTCACCCATATCGACTTCCCCCTTGACCGTGAAAAAAGCGGGATTTGCCTCCGAGGCCCCGAAGGTGGATGCCCCCTGGACGGCAAAGCCGTCCATGGTGGCCCGGGAAAAGGGAGGCAGGTCTTCCTCGGCCGCGACATCCTCGCCCAAAATCCGCTCTAATGCTTGCGGCAGTAGGACCGATTCTGTACCCAGCCGGGGGAATCGGTGCCGGTATTCGATCACCTGGTCAAGTTCGGTCACTTTGAAAAACGATTCCATGAAGAGAGCCCCCTATCAGACTTTGCCGGCCCACCGCCTGGCGGCCGCAACGGTGCGCGCTCAAAATTGCGCCGCTTGTTTACGCCCAGTCGTAAAAGTAGGACAGAGAATGATATCATACAATACCCTGATACAAGCCCCGCCGCTGACCGCCGGGGCGGTCAGTTTGATCAAGGGTGAAACTTCTGCCGAAGCCGCTGCCCTGTTTGTAGTGGCGCCGTGAGGCGCTTGTTGCACAACCTTTCA
>CAYPFH010000039.1:0-19911 GCA_964409825.1 uncultured Desulfobacterales bacterium
CGAGCCGGGATCCAGGGGAGAACTGGATGCCGGATCAAAAAAGCTTGCCCCGGACCCGATCCGGGGTCCGGCATGACGGACCGGCAATAACAGAGTTTCATACGAGCCGGTTCGTATGCCGGCGGCAAATGATCCATTTCGCCGGCTCATGAATTCCGAGCGTTGACTTATTCGTTGGGTTCCTCGAGATCCTGGTCGGATTCCATGCTGCCCACTTTCTGGCGCAGGTCTTCGGGGAGATGGCCGTTGCCGCCGATGATCCGCTCGATTTCCCGGGTCAGGCCGAGCCGCTCGACCACCTTTTCCATGGCGGCGATCCCCTTTTCCAGCCGGGTGGAAGTGGAGGTCATCTCGAGAAACGCCTGCTTTTCCGAGGCACCGAAGCCCTCGAACCCGGCGATCAGAAACGACAGATGCTTCGGATCGGAAAGATCGATCGGATCGATCGAGGCGTCGGAAGACAGCAGGCCGACCAGTTTTTCGAACACCGCCCTTCCCTTTTCGGCCAAATGCGGCAACCGTTCCGAAGGGGGCTCGGCCTGATCGTCGAAAAATTGCACCCGGCCTTCCAGGTAGGATTTTTCATCGAAGATCTCAAGGATGCGAAACCGCACTTCCCCCCGGGTCAGGATATCCATCCTGCCGTCTTCATGGCGCTTGAGCACGTCCAGTATGCGAACCGTACAGCCGGCGTAGGCCATGCGGTCGCCGCTGAACAAGACGATGCCGAAGACCCTCTCTTCTTCGATGCACCGGCCGATCATTTCCTTGTAACGCTCCTCGAAGATATGCAGCGGTATCGGCGCCCCGGGCAGGGCGACGATCCCCAAAGGAAACAGGGGGACGATTCTTTCCTCGGTCACCGGTGGTCTCCTGTGGTTGTTACGAATGGGTACTTTATGCACCAGACATCGGCACCCGCAAGGCGGAGGCCAAAGGAATTTTTTTCTGCGAGCCGAACCCTACGGTGTCTCGCCGGAGCCTGTCCGCTTAAATCATTTCAGAAAAGGCACGACTCGCTGCCACGCTGCACCGACTGTGGTTGTCGGCCCGCCGACAAACTGCTGATGTGGTTTCAGTGCCGTCGTGATACCGATTCAGCCTTGGTCTGCAGCTCGCAGAAAAAAATTCCTTCCGGTGAATCTTGACGGTCTCGTAAAAAAGGCCGAACATTCCTTTCCCCAAGGTCGGCACAAACAAGACAAACGGTTGCGAAAACCTCTTTGTAAAAAAACTTTTGAAGCGGTTGGACCAGGCTGCCATACATGCCATTGACACCCGGTCAGCACCCAAAGAACCGCTTCAATCGAAGCTTCTTCTGACAAGCGCTCTAAAGATAACAGGGGATCAACGATTGGCAAGCAAAACCTTCCCCCCCTTTCTGCCGCGATCTTCAACCGTGTCGGCAGCTCCGGAAACGATGCAAAGATCAGAGCCGGCAGGGGTGTCGATTTTTCCTACACAGGGTGTAGGATTCCCCAACATCAAAAACAACTATTTGATATTTTATTGATAAATTTAATCCATGTCCTCAAAAATCCCGCTGCAGTCAGGGAAGATGTAGTAAAAAACAACACATCCGCAATCCGAGCACATGACGATCTCTTTGCAGCTTGCCAAAAATTATTCTATTATATTTCAATAAGTTGTCATGATTTTATGCAAATCGTTCGATATCGGCACGCCCTTTGCTCTATCTCATGGCAAACAGCAAGCAAAAAAACACGCAAATGGTCAACGACCTCATTTTTCATCCATCAGAAAGGAGTCAGCATCATGGCAGAAAAAGACGGACGCAGAAATCGGATCGGCTACGGTTCCAGCTACCGCAAAGGTCAAGAGCAGGAACTCGGCAGCAGAGACCGTATCGGCACGGTATTAGGCGGCCAGGTCTGGATGGTCAAGCCGGACAAGGAAGCCAAAGCGACCCATCCCTGCCTGTGGATGCAGGCCGGCGTCGTCGAATTCAAAAACTGCAACAATTTTTACGACTGCACCTCCTGCAAGTACGATTTGGGGATGCAAAAGGCCGTCGAAAGAGGAAAGCAGGTGAGTTGGCAGGATGCCATGCGCCGCCGTCCCGACATGGACAGGGTCTGCCGGCACAGCTTGACGAACCGGATCGCCCGCAGGACCTGCGCCTACGATTTTCAGTGCGCCACCTGCGACTTCGACCAGTTTTTCGAAGATGTCTGGAGCCCGAAAACCAAAAGCACCCCGGCAGCGGTCAACCAGGTCAAGGGTTTCGACGTCCCGGAAAGCTATTATTTTCATGGCGGCCACGCCTGGGCCCGCATCGAAAGCGGCGGGCTCATCCGGATCGGCCTCGACGACTTCGCCCTGAAGCTGCTCGGCGAAGCAGACGCCTTCGAGCTTCCCCTGACCGGAAAGGAGCTAGACCACGGCGCCCCCGGCTGGGGTCTGCGGCGCAAGAACAACCTGGCCGACGTGCTGGCGCCGGTGGACGGGGTGATCGTGGAGGTCAACAGCGAACTTCGGGAAGAGCCGGGCCTGGCCAATCGCGAACCTTACGGCGGAGGATGGCTGTTCATGGTCCATCATCCGAACATCAAAAAGGCCCTCAAGCCGCTGATGACCGACGCAGACAGCGTGGACTGGATCAGCCGGGAAGTGGAGACCCTGGAAGGAATGATCGAAGAAGTGGCCGGCCCCCTGGCGGCCGACGGCGGCCATCTGCAGCCCGACATCTTCGGCAATCTTCCCGATCTGGGCTGGAAAAACCTGACCCGGACGTTTCTCAAATCCGAGTAGACCGTTCCGGTCAGAATCGAACAAACGCCCATCGCCGAGAGAGGATGACCATGACCCCGAGACTGGAAATGGAAACAGCGGAACAATCCCCACCCGAATGCATCTGGAGCCAGGCCGGCGTCGTCCCGAAAAAGTCATGCAGCAAGGAGATGGACTGCGCCGCCTGCAGATTCGACCACGCGCTTCGCCGGACCGCAGAGCATAACCGGCGAATGCGCGCCAGGGGGCGGCCGCCAAAGGGGAAAAAAAGCCGGATCGTCTCCTGGCAGGAGAATATGTTGCACCTGCCGCCGGCGAACCGCCCCTGCATCCACCACATGAAGGGGCACATCGATTTCAAGGCATGCAGCAACGAATACCGATGCGGCACCTGCGAATTCGACCAGTACTTCGAAGACCAGTACGCGGTGCATGTGGCCGTCCGTCCGGTGCAGCTGGCCGAAGTCGGCGGGTTCAAAATCCCCCAGGGCGTATACCTGCACCGGGGTCATACCTGGGTGAGACTGGAAGAAGGGGCTTCGGTGCGGATCGGCCTGGACGACTTCGCCCTTCGCGTGCTTGGCCCGCCGGACCGGATCGAAGCCCCGCTGGTGGGAAAGTCCGTCGTTGCCGACCGGCCGCTCATCCACCTGCAGCGCGGCGACCGGCATGCCGGGTTTCTCTCCCCGGTGAACGGGGTGGTCACTGCCATCAACGCCGAGCTGAGAAGAGACGCCCGATCGGTCGACCGGACCCCGTATACAGAAGGATGGGTGATGCGGGTCCATGCCCCGGAATTGCGGAAAGATCTCAAGAACCTGATGATCGGCAGCGAGGCAGGCGCTTTTCTGGAAAAGGAAATCGATCAGCTTTACGAGATCCTGGAAGAAACAGCCGGCCCCCTGGCCGCAGACGGGGGACAGATCGCTCCCGATGTCTTCGGCAACCTGCCGGGGCTCGAATGGGGACGGCTGGTGCGAACGTTTCTACGATCAGAATAAGGGTGGGCAACTGGCCGGGAACTGCCGACAAGCGCTAAAAATGGGCGGGAGAACGTATCGGGAGCAAAATGTAAATTCGAATTTCGTGCTTTTAAGACCATTTGTTGGAGCATCAGTCTTTTTTTGTCTCACACCAAAAGTGGAGGAGCCTGCAAGGCTACTCCCTCCGTTGCGGCCGCCGAAGCCTTTGCTTCGCCAGCCGCTTTTTTTCGTCTTCCAGAAGCACACGGCAGTATGGGCAGAGCTTCAAGGATTTCATGTCCACATCCCGAAGGGAGCGGCAGTAATGCATGATGCAGGTTGAATTCGGGCAGTGGCGCAGCTTGAAGGTGTGTCCCAGTTCATGGGCCGCCTCTTTGCCGATCCGGTTTGCAAAATCGGCCCTGGCTTTGACCGGACCGGGGGGCTCGAGCAGCCGAAAGGTGGAAACCACGGCGGAAACCCCGCCCAACTGGGCTTCGCCGTACACATGGGTCAAGATCGGGATGAACAGATCGACGGAGACGATTCCGATGATTTTCATCGTGTCGGGCGGAATGCGTTTGGCCAGATGCTCCAATATGCGGGTGGAGTGGTACTGCCGCCGCTCCAGATCCAGGGCAAACTCGACGCTGGAAAGCAGCGGCTGCTGCCGGACGTAAAATCCGAAAATACGCCGCACCTCCCGGCAGACCGCTTTGGAAAGATCAGGATCGATCCGGCCGACCGGCGAAACGAGAATCGCGTCTGCTCCGGCGCCCGCTCCGTCTGCCAGGCCGTCGGTGTCTTCGGATGATACCGTTTTATCCAAATCTTCGCCCTACTTATGTGAAACTTCGGTCGAAGCCGGCGGCAATAACCGATCTGCCCCCGCCTTGGGTTTTGGAGGTTGGAGGGCCACGCTCCGTCGTGGCCGGTATTGGGTCATTGCCGGCAACACGGACTAGACTGCGCGCGTCCCTCCACCGGCAGAGCCTTCGACAGAAATTTCATCATTGATCAAATCCCGTTCGGGAACGGGACGGCGGAACCGGGGTCAAATTTTTGCCCAATTTTGCGGAGCAAAACTCTTATAAAATCGCGGCCGCGATTTTATTTGGGCGGCTCCAAGTTGTAATTGCGGATCTTGGTGTAGAGAGTAGACCGGTCGATTTCCAGGATCCTGGCGCTGCGGGCGATGTTCCACTGGTTTTCCTCCAGCACTCGCACGATGTGAGCCTTTTCCACGTCTTTTAAGGCGCTTCCTGTGGGCAGTCCCACAGGTGCCAGACAAAAAGGAAGATCCGCCGCCTGGATTTTTCGCCTTTTACCCACCACCACCGCCCGCTCCACTGCGTTTTGAAGCTCCCTGACGTTTCCCGGCCAGTCGTAGAGCATCATTTCATCCAAGGCCTCCCGGCCGATGCCGTCGATGGGACGGTTGGTCTCCTGGCTGAAGCGGTGGATAAAATGCTCCACCAGAAGGGGGATGTCCTCTTTTCGCTCCCGCAGCGGCGGCATGATAAAGGAGATAACGTTCAACCGGTAAAACAGGTCCTCCCGGAAGCTTTCGTTGGCAATGGCCTCCTCCAGATTCCGGTTGGTCGCAGTGATGACCCGAAAATCGGCCTCGATGGGCTGGGTTCCGCCGACCCGGTAAAAAACCCGGTCTTCCAAAACCCGGAGAAGATCGATCTGCATTCTCATGCTGATCTCGCCGATCTCGTCCAGGAAAAGGGTCCCGCCGTGGGCCAGCTCCAGACGACCCTTTTTGGTCTCCTTTGCGTCGGTAAAGGCGCCCTTCTGATGACCGAACAGCTCGCTTTCCATGAGGTGTTCGGGAATCGACCCGCAGTTGACCACTACAAAGGGGCCGTCGCATCTCGGACTCTGGGAATGGATCGCCTTGGCGGCCAGCCCTTTGCCGGTGCCGGTCTCTCCAGTGATCAGAATGGTGGCCTCGCTCGGGGCGATGTCCTGGATGAAATCGAAAACTGCCTGCATGGAGCGCGATTGGCCGATCATGCTTTCGAACCGCGTCCGCTCCTCGTAGGCCTCTTTCAGAAACAGGGTTTCCCGGGACCGGGCCTGTTCATCGACGATCTTTTCAATCAGCACCCCGAGCTCTTCGGGGTCGAACGGTTTGAGCAGATAGTCCCTTGCTCCGTTTTTCATCGCCTCGATGGCCGTGGAAATGGAGCCGTAGGCGGTGATCATGATCACCGCCACATCCGGGTCGCTTTCGGTAACCTGGCGAAGAACCTCCAGACCGCTGATTCCCTCCATCTTGATATCGACGAGCAGAATATCGAACCGCTTTTTTTTCACGATCTCCAGGGCCTCTTCGCCGCTGGCCGCCGTCTCGACGTCATGCCCGTCACGGGC
Source organism: uncultured Desulfobacterales bacterium (assembly GCA_964409825.1). Classification (GTDB taxonomy): domain Bacteria; phylum Desulfobacterota; class Desulfobacteria; order Desulfobacterales; family CAFBRK01; genus JAIPEL01. The sequence continues at coordinate 6,096 of CAYPFH010000039.1, forward strand.
CAGCCAGCCTTTCAGAGAGTCCCGCATGATCCGTTCGTCGTCCACGATCAGAATCTGTGTGCCGCTCATTGGCGCCTCCGCTTATCCGGCGTGTTCAGTTTTCCCTCCCACCGGAAGATCGATGGCAAAAGTGGTTCTTTCGCCGGGTTGGGACGATACGGAAATCGAGCCGCCGTGCTCCTCGAGGATGCCGTAGGCCACGGAAAGCCCGAGCCCGACCCCCTTTCCCTTTTTCTTGGTGGTGAAAAACGGTTCGAACAGATGGGGCAAGTTTTCTTCGGGGATTCCCGCCCCGTTGTCCGCAAAGCCGATACGCACCTTTCCATCGCCGGCCAGGTGCACCGCTTCGATGGTAAGTACGGCCTCCGGCTTTCCCTCCATGGCCTCTGCGGCATTGGAGATGATGTTCATAAAAACCTGCTGGAGCTGATCTTCGGATCCCACCGGACGGGGCAGGTCCGGGGCCAGCTTTTTCTCTACATGAACGCCGTTGATCTTGAGCAGGTTCTGGTTGATGATCAGGGTTTTTTCGATCAGCCGGGGAAGATCGACCGGCTTGAATTCGATCTTGGCCTGGCGGGAAAACGCCAGCAGATTGGAGACGATCCGGCTCACCCGCCGGGTTTCTGTCTCCATCAGGTCCAGGTAGTCGGCAAACTGCGCAAGATTTTCCCTGACGGCGCCGTCTTCGGTGGAAATGCGCTTGATCAGGAGAATCAGGTTCAAAATGCCGGCGATGGGGTTGTTGATCTCGTGGACCACCGATGCCGAAAGCTTTCCCAGGGAAGCCATCTTGTCTTGGTGGATCAGCTTTTTATGGGTTTCTCGAAGCTTCCGGGTCCGGTCTTCCACCATCCTTTCCAGCCGCCGGGTGATTTCCTCTTCTTCCTTTCGCCGTTCAGTAATGTCGCGGCTGATCTCGATGAACTTGGAAATCCGCCCGTCTTTTTCAAAGATCGGATGGATTTCCACTTCGATATAGCGGATGTCCATCTGCCTGTTGACCCGGGTCATCAACCGGGTGGTCACGGCTTTTGTCCGCACCGACTCGTACAGCGGGCACTCCTCGGCCTTTCCTTTGCATCCCCGGTTGGCCGCCTGAAAGACTTCATAGCATTTGCGGCCGATGACCTCATCTGCGGTATATCCCATCTGCTCCAGGAAGGACTGGTTGACATCGTCGATGGTCATGTCCGGGGAAATGACCAGGAGAAAGTCCTGGATCCCGTTGAAAACCATCCCGAATTCTTTGTTTCTCTTGCGCAGCCGCTCCTCTTCCACGGTGATGGCCCGCCACATCATGAGAAACACGTCGTAGGCAAGCAGGCGAATGTGCTCGGGCCGCGCACGGAGAATATCGACGAAAAAAGAATCGCCGGGCACCGTGACAATGATCAGCCCGATGTCGTGGGCGGGGTTAAACAACTCCCTGTAGTCGGCAAATGTTTTCAGCCCCAGCTTCCTGGCCAGGACCATGCCGGGGGCTTCCGGGTCCGGATCGACCACGGCGCAGAACCGGGCCTTGATGTCCTCCTGGGTGAAACTGCTCGTCGTTTTGCGAAGCACTTCTTTGCAAAAATCACCGCCGCCGACCAGGGCGACGTTGAAAATGGTCTGATCGTCGATCATGGCCTGGTTCCTGAAAGGGCAAGAGGAAAAAAACACAAGGCGGGAGTAGACATTCTGGGGTCTGCTCCGGAGCGGGCAGGCCCAATGTTCCGTAACCGGCGCTTTCGTTCCACAAGCAAAAAACGAGTCACGTCTTCATTTGTCGACGAATTTCCGCCTGATGAGCACTTCAACGGCCATCTGTCCATCCTTCCCCCGTCGGAGGTTGTATGCGCCGGCCGGCGCGATACTTTATAAAAATCTTACCCCAGCTTCATTGACACTGTCAATCGGCAACGGCCCCGGTCCGGGGTTTTCGGCGGTTTCGGGTTGAGGGTGAACCTCTTTTACCGTTTCTCCGGAAAGCTCCGGGCAACCCAGGCCGGAGGCAGGCGGGTGTCTGCATGGTTGACGCGCGGGGGCGGAAAAAGTATCGTGTCACCCTTTAACAGGGACATGGAAGACATTACCGAGCAGTCATTCCCGCGCAGGCGGGAATCTATAAGCAACGAATACCTCGGGATTCCCGCCTGCGCGGAAATGACAAGAACTGGGATACAATCGCTTTTTTCAACAACCTGTCTCCGGGCAATCCCAATGCGAAAAATATTCTACGGCTGGTGGATCGTTGCGGCGACAAGCGTCATTCATCTATGGAGCGCCGGAACATTCTTTTACAGCTTCACCGCCTTTTTCAACCCCGTGATCAAGGAGTTCGGCTGGTCCTATACGGCCACGTCCATCGCCGCGGCCCTTCGCAGCATCGAGGGGGGGCTGGCCTCTCCGATCGTCGGGTTCGCCGCAGACCGCTACGGATCGAGGCGCCTGCTGATCGCCGGGGCCGTCCTGAGCGGTGCGGGTTTCATCCTTTTCAGCCGCATCGCTTCCCTCTCGGGGTTTTATTTCATCTTTATTTTTCTTTCCATCGGGATCAGTCTGCTCCTGCCCATCCCGGGATGGACCGCCACCGCCAACTGGTTCGTCAAAAAAAGATCCATGGCCCTGGGCATCCTGTCGGCCTCGATCGGCCTCGGCGGAATGCTGATCTATGGGGTCAATCTGCTCATCGACGCCCATGGCTGGCGGACGGCATCGGTGGTCATCGGGGTCGGCTTCTGGGTGGTCACCATTCCCTGTGCGTGCCTTGTCCGACAGCGGCCCGAGACGATGAATCTGCTCCCGGACGGGGATCCGCCCAGCACGTCTACTCAAGCCGCATCCCGCGGCTCGAAACCGCCCGCAGAAGGGTTCACCCTTTCAGAAGCCCTGAAAACCCGGGCCTTCTGGACGCTGACCGCAATCGTGACCGTTTCCGGAGGCGTCATGCACAGTGTGACGGTTCACATCATGCCCTATCTGCTGAGCGTCGACATGGACCGGGGAAGGTCGAGCCTGATCGCCTCGCTGCTCATCGTGGTCAGCGTCCTGGGAAGGTTCGGCCTCGGCTGGCTGAACAGCCGGATCGCCGGCAGGAAGCTTCTTGCCTTCGGCCTCATTCTGCAGGCATCCGGCTGCCTGCTGCTGATCTGGGCGGATTCCTTCTGGAAGGCGATGATGTTCGTCGCCGCCTTCGGACCCGGGTTCGGCGGGATTATCACCCTTCGGCTAATCCTGCAGGCCGGCTACTTCGGTCGAAAGGCCTTCGGATCGATTCAGGGGATCATCATGGCGGTGATGGTCCTGGGCTCCATGACCGGGCCGGTGCTCACCGGCATGGCCTATGATTCTTTCCGGTCCTACACCCCTGCCTGGCAGATCATGGCGCTTGTGCTCTTTTTGATGATCCCGGCCTCCCTGACCCTGAGAAGGCCGCCTAAACCCGCCGCCGAAGATCCTCCAGGGGATTCCACTATGTAAAGCGCGTGGGGTGAGATCAGGCGGCCTATGCACAATTAAATGCTTGATAGGAGCCCCGCCGCTGACCGCCAGAGCGATCAGTTTGATCAAGGGTGAAACTTCCCTCGAAGCCCTGCCGGTGGAGGAACGCGCGCAGTCTAGTCCGTGTTGCCAGCAATGACCCAATACCGGCTTAGACTGCGCGTGGCCCTCCAACCCCCAAAACCCAAGGCGAGGGCAGATCGGTTATTGCCGCCGGCATCGGTCGAAGTTTCAAATAAGGCGGGTATTCGAATTTTCAAGTCATGATGAACGCTTGGTATCCATTTCGGATTTCGTGGAACGCGAACCTGTCCTAAAATCACGCAGCGATTTTAGGACCGCAGCTCGATCTTCCGCCTGGCGTTGACCCCATAGCGCTTCATCCGGTTGTAGACCGTCACCCGGGAGACCCCCAGAAGTTCGGCGGCCTTGGACTGGTTTCCTTCGGCCTTTTCCAGGGCCTCGACCAGCTCCTGTTTTTCGATCTCTTTCAGGTTGAAGGCGCGCCGTTTGGCCGGCGCAAGAGGGCGCCTGCCCCGGTATATGTCGTGGGGCAGATGGTGGGGCAGGATCAGCGAATCGTGGCAGGCGACAAAGGCATACTCGAAAGCGCTTCTCAGTTCCCGGACGTTTCCGGGCCAGTCGTATTGGGTCAGCACCTCCATGGTCCGGGTGTCGATCCCCTCGATGTCCTTTCCGCTTTTCAGGCGGATCTTTCTGAAAAAGGCTTCGGCCAGCAGCGGAATGTCTTCGATGCGCTCCCGCAGGGCGGGAAGGTTGATCGGGATTACGTTGATCCTGAAAAAAAAGTCCTTCCGGAAGCGGCCCGCTTCCACCAGGCGGGGCAGTTCCCGGTTGGTGGCGGAGATGATCCGCACGTCCACCGGCACCGGCGTGCTCTCTCCGACCCGCTCGATCACTTTTTCTTCCAGCACCCGGAGCAGCCTGACCTGGGTGGCAATGGGAAGATCGCCGATTTCGTCGAGGAACAGGTCCCCGCCCGATGCCTTTTCAAAACGCCCCTTCCGGTCCCGGACCGCACCGGTAAATGCCCCCCTCACGTGGCCGAACAGTTCGCTTTCCAGCAGCGACTCGGTCAGGCTGGCGCAGTTGACCCGGACAAAGGGGCCGTCTCTTCGCCCGCCGATATCGTGAATGGCCCGACTGACCAGCTCCTTTCCGGTGCCGCTTTCCCCGTAGATAATCACGGGAGCATCTGAATGGGCGGCGTTTTCGATCATCTCGAAGACCTGGCGCATGGCCGGGCTGACGCCGACGATGCCGTGGAAGCCGTCCTTGGATTGGAGCTCCCGGCGGAAGGCCTCGATCTGGAAGTCCTTTTCGATCAGCTCGGAGATGTCCGTGATGGTGCCCACGGCCCCGATGATCTGGCCGGAGGCGTCTCGAAGCAGGGATGCGTTTTTGATGGCGTGGATCAGCCGGCCGTCCTTGTGCCGGACCATGCATTTACAGGTGTTCAACGCCCCGATCCGGAACAGGTCGCACCAGTATCCGTCTTCCGGGCTCAGCGCGCAGGTGCGCGCATCGCAGTCGACCATCTCGCAGGAGCGGCCCAGCAGCTCTTCGTTCCGGTAGCCGGTGATCTTTTCAAATGCCCGGTTGACGGAAACGATCGCTCCTTGCGTGTTGACGATCATGATGCCGTCGTGGATGGTGTTGACCACCGTCTTCCAGTATCGGTCCAGCTCTTGATCCAGCATTCCCGCGTTGCACTCCGTATCGGATCATCGGTGCACCGGTTCGGGTGGCACCGGATCCCCTCAGCCCCCCGGAGAAAAGGGCGCGTTCTGCACCGGATCCGTTGGCCTTCTCCGGCTCTTTCGGTTCGCTATCCCTCAACTTCTGGGTTTCGTCTCCAATCGGATCGAATTATCCATTTCGCGGCATCATGTATCCCGAAAGCTACGTTATCATCTGTAAAAGAGAATTCTTTTAACAATTTAACAATCCAGTGGCAAGGTCTTTGTCCGAAGGGAGGACAGAAAACACATATTACATCGTTTTTATTGATTTTTTTCACAAACCCCGACACGATCACCACCCTGGCCCGCTTTTTGCTCTTCCCAACCACGGATCTCAAAAGGAGATTTCCCACGGTGACTGACAAGGCCGACTATATATTGGATGTGCGGGGGGCGATTTCGCCCTTCTCTCTGCTGAAGGTGTCCCTGGTATTTCAGCAAATGAAACCGGAACAGGTCGTGGAAATTTTGGGCTGCGATTCGGAAATGCAGCGCGACCTGCTCCGGGTGCTGCCCGATGGATCCTGTGAAGTCGTCTTTTCGGATTCGGCCGGCCGGGAAGCTGAAGTGTCCAGGGTGCGTCTGAAGAAAAGAGCCCAAGCAACCGCTACGTAGCAGAAAAGGAACGACAGATGACCCAAGAACCGATTCGACTCAGCGGCAAGAAAACTTCCACCTTTATCGACAAGGTCAAGGAGCTGCTCCCCGACGGGGGAAACCTGAACCTGTGTTTGACCTGCGGCGCCTGCTCGTCGGGCTGCCCGGCCACCGGCCTGGAGGGGATGGACCCGAGAAAGTTTCTTCGCATGGCGGCCTTGGGGATGGACGAGGAAATCACCTCCACCCCCTGGGTGTGGATGTGCTCCATGTGCCAGCGGTGCATCTATGTCTGCCCCATGCAGATCGACATCCCCCGGCTGGTCTATTTCGCGCGCGCAAGCTGGCCCCGGGAAACGAGACCCAAGGGAATCGTCGGTTCCTGCGACATGGCTTTGAAAAACGACACCTGCAGCGCCATGGGGGCCGGAGAAGAAGACTTTCAGTTCGTCGTCGAAGACGTGCTGGAGGAATATCGGGAGGCCCAGCCCGAATTTGCAGAGATGGAGGCGCCCATCGACAAGCAGGGCGCCGAGTTTTTCGTGAACCAAAATTCCAGAGAGCCGGTAACCGAGCCAGACGAACTGATCCCTTTGTGGAAAATCCTTCACACCGTCGGTGCGGACTGGACATACGGCTCCAAGGGATGGGCTGCGGAAAACTATTGCATGTTTCTGGCCGACGACGAGTCCTGGAAGCACATCACCGAAACGGCCGTCAAACAGGCCGATGACTTGGGATGCAAGGTCTTTCTCAACACCGAGTGAGGGCACGTCACCTTCTCAGTCCTGGAAGGACTGAAAAAGTTCAAGATCGATCACAGCGTCGAGGTCAAGAGCATCTACGAGTATTATGCCAAATGGATCCGGGAGGGAAAGCTGAAGGTCAACTCCGACTGGAACAAGGACCTGAAGATCAAGTTCACGGTCCAGGACCCGTGCCAGATCGTCCGGAAAAGCTTCGGCGATCCGATCGCAGAAGACCTGCGCTTCGTGGTCAAGTCGGTGGTGGGCGAAGAAAACTTCATCGACATGGTGCCCAACCGCTCCAACAACTACTGCTGCGGGGGCGGCGGCGGTTTTCTGCAGTCCGGCTACAAGGACGCCCGTATCGAGTACGGCCGGATCAAAGACGAGCAGATCCAGGCCACCAAGGCCGACTACTGCGTCGCGGCCTGCCACAACTGCCATGCCCAGATCCACGAGCTTAGCGAGCACTTCGGCGGCCATTACGGAGTCGTACACCTATGGACAATCATCTGCCTTTCTCTGGGTATTCTCGGACCCAACGAAAGGACGTATCTGAACGACGATTTAAAAGCGGTCAACGTGTTTCACCCGGAGACGGAAATGTAGGCTGACGTTCAGCCGACGCCTAAACTGATGACACAACCGTTGCAGGGAAAGGAAGCCCATGAGTTTTGAAAAACGTTTACAATCCGGAGAATTTGTCGTGCTGGCGGAGATGAACACCCCAAAGGGGGTCGACATCTCCCGGTTCATGACCGACGCCCGGCGGATCAAGGGCAGAGTCGACGCCGTGGTCATCCCCGACATGGACAACGGTGTAATGAGAATGAGCGCCCTGGCCGGCGGCGTGCTGGCCCAGCAGCAGGGTCTGGAGGCGATCATCCATGTCTACGGCCGGGATCGGAACCGAATGGCCCTGCAGGGGGACCTTCTCGCCGCCCACGTATTGGGTATCCAGAATCTGATCGTGGTGGCCGGTGAAGACATGGCCAACGGAGACCACAGGGACGCTGTGGTGGTCGACGACTTAGACGAGATAGAACTGCTGGGCGCCGTCACAACACTGCAGGAAGGAAAGGACCTGGCCGGATTTTCGCTGGATGGAAGCCCGCAGTTCCTGGCCGGCTGCAGCCTTGCGCCCGCAGCCGACGAGAAGGCCATGGCCGCCGAACTGGCCGCCGCCAAGGAAAAGGTCGCGGCCGGGGCGCGGTTTGTGGTGACGCCGCCGGTGTTCGATGTGGATCGGTTCGCCGAATTAACCAAGCAGGCCGAATCGCTTGGCGTACCGATCATCGCCACCATTTTTCTGATCAAGTCGGTGGCCGTGGCACGCTATATTTCCATCAACGAGCCCGGCGCCCACCTTTCCGAGGAGATGATCCAGAGAATCCGCAAATCCTCGGACCGGGAGATGGAAGGTGTCAAGATCGCCGGAGAAACCATCGCCAAGCTCAAACAGACGGCCCAGGGGGTCCTCATCCAGACCATGGGATGGGAGCACCGCCTTTCTGCGATTTTAGATTCGGCCGGCATGTAACGTTCACCCAACAACCTGAAAAAGGAAGCCATGGAAACCTCAAAACGATTCCAGACCCGCAGCAAAGTCCTGGTGGTCGGCGGAGGCGTCGGCGGGATTCGCACGGCCCTGGATCTTGCCGAGGCCGGCCGCGACGTGGTCCTCATCGACGCGGCCAACGCCATCGGCGGGCTCATGACTCATCTGGACCGGACTTTTCCGACCAACAACTGCGATCTTTGCACGATTTCCCCGAACATGTCCGAGGAAAATCGCAGCCGCCATATCGAGCTGATGACCCTGACCCGCATCGTCGGCCTGGAGGGCGCCGCCGGCGACTTTACGGCCACGCTGTCTACGGCGCCCAGATATATCGACCTGACCCGGTGCACGGCCTGCGGAGAATGCCGCCGGCAGTTTCCCGAGTGCGTGGATTTCAGCCCCGGCCTCGACCACCGGGCTCCGACCTGCATGCGATATCCCCAGGCCACCCCCCAGGCCTTTTCCATCGACCTGGCCCGGTGCAAAGACAGGCAGGCGCTGGCGGCGTGCTGCCCTGCCGGAGCGATCGTCCTCGATGACGCCGAGTCCCTTCGGCAGATGCGCTTCGGCGCCGTCGTGATGGCGACGGGCGCCGGCATCTTCGATCCTGCCGCCCTTGACAACTTCAGCTACGGCAAAGACCCGGACGTGGTCACCAGCCTCGAATACGAGCGGATCCTGTCGGCTTCCGGGCCGACCGGCGGCCGGCTGGTTCGGGGATCCGACGGCAAGGTGCCGGAAAAAATCGCCTGGATCCAGTGCGTCGGCTCCCGGGGGCTGCAAAAAGGGGCGGCGCCCTATTGCTCCAGCGTCTGCTGCATGTTCGCCTTAAAAGAGGCGATCGTAACCAAGGAGCGCTTCGCCGACCAGATCGATACCACGGTCTTTTTCATGGACATGCGAACCTTCGGCAAGGACTACGAGCAGTACTACCAAAGAAGCCGGGACGAGTACGGCCTCCGGTTCGTCCGCAGCCGCCCCCACAGTGTGATGCGAAAACCGGGGCAAGACCGGCTGACGGTCACCTTCGCCCCCTATGAGCAAAGCGTGGTCAAAGAAGAAGGCTTCGACATGGTGGTTCTGGCCACCGGTTTTTCCGTCAGCGAAGAGGTCCGAAAGACGGCCGAAACCCTCGGAATCGAGCTCAACGAGCACGGCTTTGCCAAGACCCCGGGCTTCAGCCCGGTTTCCACCTCCCGGCCGGGCGTATACGTGTGCGGGATGTTCGAAAGCCCCAAGGACATCCCCGAAACCATGATCCAGGCCAGCGCCGCGGCCTGCCGCGCTGCCGGCCTCGTGGCGCCGGTTCAGGCGGAAACAGCCCAAGCGCCCGAAGGCGAGATGGCCGAGGACGAAATCGAAGTCTTTCCCCCGGAGCGGGACGTCACCGGCGAAGAACCAAAGATCGGCGTATTTATCTGCGAATGCGGCGAGAACATCGGCGGTGTTGTCGACGTCAGGGCCCTGGCCGAGGATACCGCGGCGCTGCCCGGAGTGGAAACCGCCGAAGCGCTCGGATACAGCTGCAGCCGGGAGGGCATGAAAAAAATCCAGGAACGGATCCGCGAATTGCAGCTCAACCGGGTCGTCATCGGCGGATGTTCGCCCCGCACCCACGAGCTGCAGTTCCAGGACACGATCCGCCGGGCCGGTCTCAACAAGTACCTGCTGGAGATCGCAAACCTTCGGGACCAGAACACCTGGGTCCATCTGGACCGGCCCGAAGAGGCCGCCGCCAATGCCCGCCAGCTCATCCAGGCCGCGGTGTCGGCAGTGAAAACCGCCCGCCCTCTGACCGAGCATCTTTTCCCCATGAACCAGGACGTACTGGTGGTCGGCGGCGGGGTCGCCGGCATGACCGCCGCCCTGCGCCTTGCCGACCAGGGATACCGGGTGTTTCTGGCAGAACGCCGATCGATGCTCGGCGGCATAGCAAACCTGGTCCGCAAAACCCTGGAAGGAGACGACGTACAGGCCTTCGTCAAGGATCTGATCGACCGGACCCTGGCCCACGAAAGCATCCAGGTGATCACCAGCGCATTTATCGTCGATCACAGCGGCATGCCGGGCATGTTCAAGACCGGCATGCAGGTCGGGCCCCAGATGTTCTACCGGCAGATCAGCCACGGGGTTACGATCATGGCCACCGGCGCCCTTCCCAACCGGCCTTCTGCCTATCTTCTCGGAGAACACGATGCGGTGATGACCCAGATCGAGGCCGACGCCCTGATCGAAGAGCATCCGGACCGGGTCGCCGCCTGGGAAAACGTAGTCATGATCCAGTGCGTCGGCTCCCGCATCCCGGAAAACCCCAACTGCTCGCGGATCTGCTGCCAGGCTGCGGTGAAAAACGCCCTGCGGATCAAGGAGCTCAATGCCGAAGCCCGGGTGATCGTGCTGTACCGGGACATGAGGACCTACGGCTTTCAGGAGGATTACTACCGGAAAGCCCGGGAAAAGGGGGTTATCTTCGCCCGCTACGAAACCGATTCATTGCCGCAGACCGAGGCCGCGGGCGACCGGGTGCAGGTGACATTCACCGATCCGATCCTGGGAAGGACGCTTTCGGTGGAGGCCGACGCCCTGATGCTCAGCACCGGCTTTGTCAGCGACGATGAATCGACCGAAGACCTCGCTGCAATCTTCAAGCTGCCGAGAACCTCCGACGGATATTTTCTGGAGGATCACATCAAACTGCGCCCCGTGGATCTTCCGGCGCCCGGCTTCTTCGTCGCGGGCACGGCCCACGCGCCCAAGTCGATCAAGGAAAGCCTCTCCCAGGCCGAGGCGGCCGCGGGAAGAGCGCAGACCCTGCTGGCAAAGGAAAACATCAACCTTGGCGCGGCGGTGGCCCGGGTCGACGGCAGCAAATGCGCAGCGTGCCTGATCTGCGTCCGGGTATGCCCCTACGGCGTCCCCTTCATCAACGCAGACGGCTACTCGGAGATCGATCCGGCAAAATGCCACGGATGCGGCATCTGCGCATCGGAGTGCCCCGCCAAGGCCATAGACCTCATGTGCTTCGAGGATGACCAGATCCTGGCCAAACTCAACGGACTTCTGGAAAGGATGGTGGCGTAATGAAACCCTTCGAACCGGTCATCGTGGCCTTCTGCTGCCACTACTGCGCCTATACGGCCGCCGATATGGCCGGCAGCCAGCGGCGCTGCTACCCGCCCAATGTCAAGATCGTCCGGGTGCCGTGCTCGGGCAAAGTCGACACGATCCACATCCTGAAAGCCTTCGAAAAGGGGGCTGACGGGGTCTACGTGGCCGGCTGCCTGGACGGGGACTGCCACTTCAAGAACGGCAATATCCGGGCCGGCCGGCGGGTGGCTTCCGTCAAGCGCCTGCTGGACGAAATCGGAATCGGGGGCGAACGGCTCGAGATGGTCAAGATCTCGGCAGGCATGGGCGACCGCTTTGCCGACATCGCCGAACAGATGACGAAAAAAATCAGGGAGCTGGGCCCCAACCCGATCCATGCGGCCCGCACCGCAGCATAACCGGGCCGCGGCCCGCAAGGAAGGAGAACGAAGCCAAATGATCACAGCGGAACGCAAACCCTTGGAAGAGATCATCGCCTATGTGCGGCCCTTTGACCGAATCCTTCTGGTCGGCTGCAACGAATGCGTCACGGTCTGCGCGGCCGGAGGCCGCAAGGAGGTCGGCATTCTATCCTCGGCCCTCCAGATGACTTTCCTCAAACAGGGGAAAAATCTCCAGATCAAGGAGCACACACTAGAGCGCCAGTGCGATCCCGAGTACGTGGAGGAACTGTCGACCATGATCGACGGGGCCGACGCGGTCGTTTCCATGGCCTGCGGCTGCGGGGTGCAGGAAGTGGCCCGGCGCTACCGGGACAAGCCGGTCTTTCCGGCGGTCAACACGACCTTCATGGGCGCCTCCGAAAGGCAGGGGGTCTGGGCCGAACGCTGCCAGGGATGCGGCGACTGCCTGCTGGGCATCACCGGCGGGATCTGCCCCATCGCCCGTTGCTCCAAACAGCTGCTAAACGGCCCCTGCGGCGGCTCCACCCAGGGAAAGTGCGAGATCAGCCCCGATGTGGACTGCGCCTGGCAGCTCATATGGGACCGGCTCAAGGCGCTCGGATTGGAAGATCGGTATGAAGAGATCGCACCGGCCAAAGACTGGAGAACCGGTCGGGGCGGAGGCCCCCGGAAAATCATCAGAGAGGACTTGGCAGAATGAAAACCGACAGCGTACTGGAAAAAGTGCTCAGCTCCGGAAACCTGGCAGTCACTTCCGAATGCGGCCCCCCCAGGGGAGCTGACGTGGACAAGGTCAAAAAGAAGGCGGAAATGCTCAAGGGGGTAATCGACGCCGTCAACGTCACCGACAATCAGACGGCGATGGTCCGGATGTCGAGCTTTGCCGCCGGCGTCTTCCTCCGCCAGATGGACCTTCATCCGATTCTCCAGATGGTCACAAGGGACCGAAACCGGTTGGCCATGCAGGCGGACATCATCGGGGCCTATGCCCACGGGATCAACACCATGCTCTGCCTGTCCGGGGATCATCCCCATTTCGGCGACCATCCCATGGCCGCCAACGTTCACGACATCGATTCGATCCAGTTCATCCAGATGGTCCGCCAGATGAGAGACGAGGGGACCTTCCAGGGCGGGGCCGAGATCGATCACCCGCCAAAGATGTTCATCGGTGCGGCGGCAAACCCCTTTGCCGACCCCTTCGAACTGCGGGTGGCCCGGCTGGCGAAAAAGGTCGCCGCCGGGGTCGACTTCATCCAGACCCAGTGCATCTACAACCTGGATAAGTTCGAACAATGGATGGAGGGCATCTGCGGTCGCGGCCTGCACGAAAAGTGCGCCATTTTGGCCGGCATCACCCCCATGAAGTCGGCCGGCATGGCCCGCTACATGAAGAACAAAGTGCCGGGGATGGACGTTCCCCAGGAACTGGTGGACCGGATGGCCGGCGTGCCCAAAGAAAAGCAGGCCGAGGAAGGGATCAAGATCTGCGTGGAAAGCATGCAGCGCCTCAAAGAGGTCAAGGGAGTGGCCGGGTTTCACATCATGGCCATCGAATGGGAGCAGAAGGTTCCCGAAATCGTGGAAAAGGCGGGCCTGCTGCCGCGGCCGCAGGTGTAAGGGCAAAAGCAGATCCTGGATCCTGGATGAAACCAGAAGAAAGAACCAAAATACCTGTTATCTTAGCAGCTTAACAGCTTAGCAGCTTCGCAGATGCCCCTAATGACCAATAACTGATGACCATCTACCAATGACAAGCAATCACCTTAAGGAGGAAAAAATGACTGACAAACAATTCATCCTCGTGGTGGACGACGACCCGGATCTGGTCGAATCGGTCTCCATGAAGCTGGAAAACGCGGGCTACCGCGTAGGTAAAGCCTACGACGGCATCGAGGCCATGGACCGGATCAAGGAAGAGCGGCCGGACCTGATAATTCTCGATGTGATGATGCCCCGGAAAAACGGCTACGAGCTCTGCGACGAACTGAAAAAATCCGACCAGTACAAGGACATCATCGTGGTGCTGCTCACCGCCGTGGCCGACGCGGTCACCTCCACCAATTACACGCACATGGAGGGAAAAAGCACCCTTGCCGACGACTACATCCCCAAGCCGATCGAACTTGACAAGCTGATGGAGATCGTCAA
>CAYPFH010000040.1:0-19668 GCA_964409825.1 uncultured Desulfobacterales bacterium
TACTTGAAGGCGGGTGTTCGCCTATTATATGGCAACGCTCCGTGAAAATCGGTGTACAGAGAAAAAAAACCATACGATACATTATTTATTGCGAGATCACTTTAGCGGTTTGTTTTACTGGGAAATATGTTCTTCCGACGATCTTCTTCCGATATACGAATTTTTGTATAGAGCTTGGAGCAAAAGAACAGACCACCCTTTGTATGGTATACCTGATTATATGACGGTACCACAGAATGTGCAGGTCAATTTTCCAAATGTTTTACAGTTCATAGAAAAAATTGGAATATCGTACTTAAAAGTCACTAGTGGCTTTCAGGGCGGAGTGCGAGACATACGAACGATCGAAGATGAACTAAGAATGGTTGATTTTTATTTGGGTGACGTGTCAGTTCACCGGACAGGTGTTTCGCTGCGCTTCACACCTGCCGGTGACTTTAGCGTTAGCTCATGGATTATTATCCCGTTCGTGACCCCCATCGGCTTAGAACCACTACAATTCATAACTTGCAGGAATGCGACCATAAGCCTCTGTTTACGACATCAATTACAGAGCGCGGACTACACTTCCCATTGTCCGTCATCAATGGTTTCCAATCAACCACAACATATTGAGCCTTTCGGGCCGGCGCCGGAACAGCGCAATACGGATAGACCCCCGGCGCGATATGTCGAAAAAGAAAGGCGCGGGCTGCGCCTCTCGGGCAGTCCACGCCAAATTTTTTAGAATCGCCGATCCGCAGACAAGGGCGCCGGTCAAAATCCCTTGTCCCGGAACCGCGGGTCCTTGGAAATGCGGCTGGTGATGCCCTTGCCGATCTGGTAGTTCCTGCTGAAATCCGACCAGAACTCGCGGTCTTTGTCCTTCAGCCCGGCCCGAAGCGCTCGTCGAAATAGGTGCCCAGTTTGTCGAAAAGAAGCTCCCAGGGGGGCGTGCCTTTCTCGTAGGCACTCAGTATTTCCTCCAGCAGCGTGTCGAGTTCGGCCAGCGTCTCTTTGGGCAGGTAGGAGATGGCGCCTTTCCGGATCGAGGCCATGAGAGTTTCCGGATTGATGGCATGGGCCGTGAGCATGACTGCCGGGATGCCCCGGTCTACGGCTTCTTCCAGGAGCTTGAGCCCGTCGACGCCCATGATGTCCAAAATGGCCAAATCGTAGCCCCCCCGGCGGATCTTTGCCGAGGCCGAGTCGTAGTCGGTCGCCCGGTCCACTTCTGCTTCGTCTAAGATATCCTCGATGGTTTCGAGGATGTCGATCTCGTCGTCAACGGCCAGGATCCGCTTTCCTTTCAGACTCGATTTCGTGGCTCCCATGTTTTTGCTCCCTTGGTTGTTTCGTTGATTGGTTGACTCGTCAAATCGTTGGAGGATAACGATCACCGCTGGTCTGGATCTCAAATCGACCATTCAACCATTTGGCCAATCAACCGCCCGGCCAATCGACCAATTGACCTGATCCCTACGGTCTGTCCGGACCGGCAGCTTCCAACACCAGAGGGAGCGTAAAACGAAATGTCGCCCCTCGTCCTCTTTGGCTGTCGATGGTGATCTCTCCGCCCAGACACCGGGCAAGGACCAGCGCCCCGGCCAATCCGAGACCGTGCCCCTTGCGGTCTACGGCGGCGCACTCGTTTACCTGGGCATATCGCTTGAATATGAGCTGGTGGTGCTTCGGGTCTACGCCCGGCCCGTCGTCGGCAAGGGAAATGGACAACGTGTCGGGAGCCGGCTTCTCTATCCGGATTTCCAAAGATGCTTTTCGGTGGTGAAGCCCGTTTTTGATCAGGTTGCCGATGATCTGCCGGAACTTTCTCTCGTCCTGAAACATTTCCGTTTCGGCCGCCTCGGCATTGACGACGATGCGTACGCCGGCATCGGACAAAAAGGCCATCAGTTTGCCGGCTTCCGAAAAACGCCGCAGCTCTTCGGGAACTCTTTGGGACAGGGTCTCTAAGACATCGAGGAGGACCTCGCAGGTGACCCGGACCGGGGGAAAATGACAGCATGCGCAAAATCCGGCTTCGGAGCGGCCGACTTCCAGCAGATCGTACAGCATCTCGCGCGTTTTCTGGCTGCTGCGAAGCATCCGGTTCAGCGTCTTTTGCTGCCGGTCGGTGAGCGGACCGTATTTTTCCGGCCTTTCGAGCAGGGCGCGGGCTCCGGTTTCGATGACGGCAATGGGATCCTTGAGCTCGTGAATCAGGAACTCGATTTTCAAATCATCGAAAAACCGGCGGGCAGGGACCTGCTCCAGGCTCTTTTCGGTCTGATTGCGGTCGTGTTCTTTCATGGCTCTCTTTGCCTCGGTCGGAAAAGGCATTTTCATCCCGGGCCGGCCTTCACCCGTTTTTTTCCTTCTTTTCAGGCCCGGCTTTGGCCCCGGAAAAAATGACGGTCATGGTGGTGCCGCCGCTTTCCAGGCAGTCGGCGGTGCTGTTGCATCCGGCGCAAAAATCCACGCTTCCCGGGCCGGTTTGCTTCTCGTCGGGAAGGTGCGCGCAGCGCTCGGACGCCATTTTAAGCTCGAAACCATAACGTTCCGAGAAGATCTTCATCCGGAGCAGATCGAAGCCCTTGCCGCCCGCATTGAAGTCATAGGGGCGCCGGGAAGAATACTGCATCGGCTCGTAGGAGGTAAAGTAGTTCTCGAAAATGAGGCGCTGATTCTCCTCGGTGATGCCGACGCCGTAATCTTTGACCTCCAGTTCCGGGCCCCGGGGGCCGCTGCGGACCGTCACCTCGATCAATCCTTCGTCCGGGGTGTTTTCTACGGCGTTTCGCACCAGCCCTTCGACGATCTTTTCGAGCACTTCGGGAGGGATTGTAACCAATGCCGTCGGCTCGATCCGGACATCGACCCGGCAGGTGCGGTGGGCAAAGCGGGGCCGCAGGGCTTGGATCTTTTCGGCCACGAAGCGATCCAGGGCGATACTCTCGGATACGGCGTTCCGGGGGCCGAACAATTCGTCGATTCGGCGGCGGATGTTCTCGGCGGCCTTTTCGCTTCCGGTTTCCTCGGCGGCAAAGCTTTCGATCACATCGGCCCCGGCGTCAAGGAGCAGCGACAGCATCCGATGGCTCGTATAGTCTTTCTCCCGGAGGATGTCTTCGATCGCATACTGCATGTCCAAAATGCGGTGCAGGCTCCGGTCGGCACGCTCCAGGATCCGGCCGATAAACGGTTCGCCGGCGCCCGCCTGCCGGTGCAGCAGCCCCAGGGATGCCGACAGGACCGACACGGGCGTTTTCAGTTCGTGGGAAAGGTGGTGGATAACCCGGTCTTTTGCACGGTTCAGGCTTTTCACCTCTTCATAGGAGCGCTTCAGCTCCTCGTTGATCCGCGCATTTTCCACCGGAAGGGCGATGATACTGGCAACGGCGGACAGCAGCTCCACGTCGGCCTCGTCGAAGGCGCCGGCTTTCTTGTTGACCGCACATAAGACCCCGATCATCCGGTCTTGAATCTGAATCGGCACATCGAGCATCATCCGTGTGATGTATCCGGCCTGCTTGTCGACGTTTCCAAAGTAGTGGGAGCTTTTGGTCGTGTCCGGAACGATGAGCGGCTTTCCGGTCCGGTAGACTTCTCCGGCGACTCCCTTGTCGGCGGGAAACCGGATTTCTTTCATCTTGTCGCCGGTTTCACTGTCCTCGAAGGCCGCCACCCGAAAGTAGAATTCCTGGCGGCTCTCGTCAAGGAGGATGACCGAGGCGCCGTCGACCTCCAGAAGGTCCTGCACCTGGCGGGCAATGAACTCGAGCCGCTCGTCGAGCCGGCGGAATCGGTACAGCGCTTCGGCGATCCGAAACAGGGCGTGGTTGACCCGGGCGGTCCGCTTTTCGTGGGTAACGTCCCGGAGAATGACCACCTGGCCTGCCGGCCGCTGGTTTTCGTCGTAAAAAACCGCACCGTCGAGCACGATATCGAGCAGGCGGCCGTCTTTGGTCAGCCGCTGGGTTTCAAAGCCGTGGATGACGTTTTCCCGAAGCAGCTGCCGAATGCCCTTGCGGGTTTCCTCCCGTCGCTCCGCCGGCACAAAGGGGATGATCTTTCCTTCCAGTTCAGCCAGGGTCCATCCGAAGATCCGCTCGAAGGCGGGGTTGAGATAAGATACGGTGTTGTCCAGATTGAAAACGAACACCGGATCGGGAAGGAATTCAAGAAAAGCGCGATAGCGAAGTTCGGCCTGCCGGCTGGCTTCGTACTGGCGCTCGGCAAACCTTTTGGCTTCGACGGCGCCTTGGCGGGTCCGGTGGTTTTCGGTCACATCCCGGGAAATGCCCCGGAAGCCGATTTTCGATCCGTGCTCGTCGAAAATCAGGCGGGCGGAGGTTTCCAGGATCCGCCGGCTGCCGTCTTTCCGGGTGATCCACCAGATGATGTCCACCAGGTCCCGGCCGGTGCGGTAGATGCGGTTGAAGCGTTCAAAGGCGAGGTCGGCGTTTTTTTCGTCCATGAACTCCCGGAAATTGCGGCCCATCATCTCCGTGGGTTCGTAGCCGAAAATCCGGCAGAAGGCGTTGTTGAAAAAAGTGAAGTTCCCCTTCAGGTCCGTTTCGTAAAACCCGTCGGCCACCTCTTCCATAAAGGCCCGGAAGCGCGCTTCCGACAAAAGGTCATCCGGCGCGCTCGGGCCGCCAGCTACAGCTGTTTCAGAAGATGTGGTTTTGTGGTTGTCCATACAAACCCCTACCAGGACGTCCGAAACCCGGCGTAGTCGTCGAACCCATACTGGAACTGTGCCCGGCAACGGCCGGGAACTTGCAATTTTTACAAAATCGCGGCAGCGATTTTGTCAGGGTATCCGAAATGAAGCCGCCGGTTCAAGGAAAACTCGTGCAAGCCGCACTTTACGAAAAAGGGGGCCGAAGGCCCTGTAATCGAGCGCCCCGCCCCCCTTCAGTGGCAGATTGGTTTCGACACCCCGGTCTATCGCAGCTGCTTTGGCCGTTCGTCCACCACGCGCAGCGCTTTGCCTTCGCTTCTGGCGATGAATTTGGGCTCCACCAGGTTGACCTCCACGCTGATGCCCATATTGCCCCGGATGTGGGCATTGATCTTTCCTTCGATTTCAAACCGCTTTTCAACGCCGAGTTCGTAGATTTCCTTTTTGCCCTCCACCTGGACGATCAACTGGTCGAGGTAGCCTTTCTTCCGGACCACCAGCCGGTACTGGGGCTCGACTTCCGGAATCTCGAGCAGCAGGGATTCGATCTGGGAAGGAAAGACGTTCACGCCGCTGATGATCAGCATGTCGTCGGTGCGGCCGAATACTTTGCCCATCTTGACGAACGTGCGGCCGCAGGCGCACTTTTCCCGGGTCAGGCTGGTGATATCCTTGGTCCGGTAGCGGATCATCGGCATGGCGCGCCGCTGAAGGGAAGTAAAAAGGAGTTCTCCTTTTTCACCTAAGGGGAGAGGCTCGAAGGTCTGGGGGTCGACGATTTCCGCCAGGAAATGGTCCTCGTTGATATGAAGCCCGTCTTGGGCTTCGCAGTCGAAGGCAACGCCCGGGCCGCCTATCTCGGTCAGGCCGTAGGCTTCCATGGCCTTGATGCCCATCCGCTCTTCGATTTCCTCTCTCATCTGGCTTGTCCAGGGCTCGGCCCCGAAAATGCCCACCCGCAAGGGCAGTTTCCTCAGGTCGGTTTTCAACTCCGCCGCCCGCTCCGCAATGGTCAGGGCATAAGACGGCGTCGAGCACAGAACTGTTGCGCCGAAGTCCTTCATCAGGGTGATCTGGCGTTCGGTCAGGCCCGAGCTGGTCGGCACCACCGCGCAGCGAAGCTTGGTGGCGGCCTGGTGAAAGCCGAGCCCGCCGGTGAAAAGCCCGTATCCGTATGCATTCTGGACGATGTCATCGGGCCGGACACCGGCAGACCAGAAGTTTCGGACCATGCATTCGGTCCACTGGGCCAGATCGTCTTCGGTGTAGGGACCGGTGATCTGTTTTCCGGTGGTGCCGGAAGAGGCGTGTATCCGCACCACCTCTTTCATGGGCACGGCGCACAGGCCGAAGGGATATTCGTCTCTCAGGTCGGTTTTCTCGGTGTAGGGAAGCTTGGCCGCATCCTCCAGGGTTTTGATGTCCTCTGGTTTAATACCGGCCTCTTTGAATTTCTTCTTATAGAATGGCACCTTTTTTGAAACCCATGCCACGGTTTCCCGAAGCTTTTCCAGTTGGAACTGCTGGAGTTTTTTCGCCGGCATGCATTCGTACTCGTCGTTCCAGGGCATGGTGCTCCTCCTTTTTATGAGAAAATCGACGATGCAGATTGATATCCCCTAAACCCTTCCATTAGGGTGGATTACCGGAACCGAAATATTGTTTCGAATTTCGTGCTTCGAATTTCGGAATTATCTCTCAGGCCGCTTCGGCTGCAGCGTTGTATCCCATTTCAAACGCCTTCAGGTTCGAATCGAGAAACGCCGGTTTGGTTTTGCGCTTCATCGCTTCCTTGACATGATCGACGCTCAGGGGAAGCACCCCGGTCTGGACCAGCGAGCCGAGCAGAACCATGTTCACGGCCAGAACGTTTCCGGCTTCCTTGGCCAGGGCGGCGGCGTTGAAGGCGACGAACCGGGCGGTCTTTTCACGGATCAGCCGCTGCAGCTCGGCAAGGTCGGGGTACCGTCCCAGCCCGATGTTGACGGTAAAGGGCATGAGCGGCGCCGTGTTGGTGACCACGATGCTGTTCTTGTTGCATTTGCTCAATGCCCGGAGGGTCTCTGCCGGTTCGAAGCCGACCAGAATGTCGGCCTCGCCGTCGGAGATGATCGTGCTTCGTGCGTCACCGAAGACCAGCGCAGATTCGACCACGCCGCCGCGCTGTGCCATACCGTGGATTTCGCTCATTCGAACGGGGATGTCTGCAATCAGTGCCGCTTCGCCAAGAACGCTCGATGCCAGCAGGTTGCCCTGGCCGCCGACGGCTACGATGATCAGTCGTGTGGGTTCCATGGTGGTTGTCCTGTCTCGCTTTCAATTGATGTTTATAAAACCGCTGCCGCGAATGTATTTGATTTCGCACTGCGTGAAATCAAAAAGAGAATGCCTCCGGTTTATGCATAGGCATGGCCTATGCACCGGCCTTGGCCGGGACGATGGCGCGCTCCGGGCAGATCTGCGCGCACACCGCGCAGCCGGTGCAAAGATCGGCGTCGATTTTGACCCGGTCATTCCAGATGTAAAATGCCGGGCAGGCAAGGGAATTGATGCAGTCCTTGTGGTTTTTGCACTTGTCGCCGATCGCAAACGGCTTCTTTTTGGGAAGCTTCAGGGCCCGGGCATACAGGGCGCAGGTTTCCTGGGAGATTACCACCGAGACCCCCTGAAAGTCGATGGCCTCCTTGAGGGCTTCGATGCTTTTTTGGACCTTGTAGGGCTTGATGACCGTCACGTGGGGGACGCCCACCGCGCGCACCACGGCTTCGATGGAGATCTGTCCGTAGCCGTCCATGTCGAGCTTTTTCATATCCACCCCCGGATGGGGTTGATGTCCGGTCATGGCGGTGGTCCCGTTGTCGAGGATGACCAGGGTCAGGTTGTGGTTGTTGAACACCGCATTGACCAGCCCGGCAATGCCCGAATGAAAGAACGTCGAGTCGCCGATGAAGGCGATGACCTTCTTGTCCGTGACCTTTGAAAACCCGGCCGCCGTTCCCACCGAAGAGCCCATGCAGATGAGAAAGTCGGCTGCCGACAGAGGGGGCAGCAGGCCGAGGGTGTAGCAGCCGATATCGGTGGGAAAGATCGTCTCCATCCCTTCGGTCGCCTTGCGGACCTCATAGAACGTGGCTCGGTGAGAGCAGCCGGCGCAGAGCGTCGGCGGGCGCTGGGGAAGCTCGGGGACGTCGGAAACGTCCACCGGTGACGGGGTCCGGTCTTCGACGCCGAAGTAGCGGGAGATCACATCCCGCACCTGGGCCGGGGAGTATTCGTACAGGCGGGTGAACAGGTCGCTTCCCTTGCCTCGGATCGAAAGCGTCAGTCCGGCCTCCTGGGCCAGCGCCTTGATCGCTTCTTCCATGTACGGTTCGCCTTCTTCGACGACGAGCACTTTTTCGCATTCGCCGACGAATTTTTTGACCATCCGTTCAGGGATCGGGTGGGAAAAGCCGAGGCGCAGAATCCGGACCCGGTCGGTCAGGTTCAGTTCCTTTACGGCGTCGGTGACGTATCCGTAGCTGACGCCGTTGCATACGACGCCCCAGACCCCCTGACCCTCGATGAAGTTGTAAGGCGTCTTTTCTGCCAGCGCCATGGCCTGGTCGTAGTGCTCCAGGAGTTTGACGTGCAGTTTGCGGGAGACGGCGGGAACGGTGACCAGATTCAGCGGATCCTTGGCAAAGTCGCCCCTGGTTTTCGGCGCACGGATCTTGCCGAACTGAACGACGCCGGTGGAGTGATTGATCCGGGTGGTGGTCCGAAGCAGCACCGGCTCGGCCAACTGCTCGGAGAGCTCGAAGGCGTAGCCGACCATCTCCTTGGCCTCGGCCACCGACGAGGGCTCGAGCATGGGAAGGCCCGAGATCTTCGCGTAGTAGCGGTTGTCCTGTTCGTTCTGGCTGGAGAACATGAACGGATCGTCTGCGGTCAGCACCACCATTCCGCCTTTGACGCCGACATAGGCCAGGGTCATGAGGGCGTCGGAGGCGACGTTCAATCCGACGTGCTTCATGACGGCCATGCTTCGAACGCCGCAGTTTGCCGCCGCCGCCGATACCTCCAGGGCCACCTTTTCGTTGGTGCTGTACTCGAAATAAAGGTCGCTTTCCTTGGACATCTGGAAAAAATTCAAGGAAAGCTCCGAAGACGGGGTGCCAGGATAGGTGCTGGCAAAGGCGATGCCGGCCTCTATGGCTCCCCTGGCGATGGCTTCATTGCCCAGGAGAAACATTTTTTTTCCTGGTTCGTCGGTCAGTAGCTTGTGCATAATGCGGTCCTTGTCATCGAAGATTGTGGGGTGGCAGCGATACAATCGCTGCCGCGCTTTTATCAGGGTTTCGCGTTGCGCGAAACAAGACACGGGCATGGATTCGGATTAATCCAGGCCCCGCCGGGAAGATGAGCAGCATTCGACACTTTCTGGATGCCTCCTCGAAAGCGTGGTTCAACGGCTAAATGGGATTTAGTTGATGAATCCGAAGCTACATTACAGCTACATCGTTTTGGCGTCAATAAAAAAAATCAGCGCGCTTCGCTCTCGTTCAGCGGGCCGAGAAAAGCGCCGGCAGCGAGAACTCGAAATAGCGGATAAAGAGGGTTTTTTCGATACAGGTCAAGCGTCCCTTCATGGATTTTTTCCGCTGCGGCGGCGGTGCAGTCCGACAGGATCACGGCCTTGAAGTCATGGCAAAGTGCATCCATGGCCGTGGTCAGGACGCAAAAATTGGTGGCGATACCGGCAACGGCGCACAGGGTTACGCGCCGCTGCCGGAGCCAGTCCTCCAGGCGCGTATCGAAAAACGCCGAAAACCGGGGTTTGGGAAGCCAGAAATCTTTTTCGGTCCGGTCGAGTTCGTCGATGATCTCCGCCCCTTGGGTTCCTTTCAGCGAATGGGGGGCCATGCGCCCGGTGAAGATGAAATCCGTCTTTTGAAAGGCATCGGTGGAAAAGACCACCGGCCAATTTCGCCGCCGGAATTCTCTGCTCAGACGATTGATCGGCTCGATGATCTTCCTTGCTAAAGGGGTGATGGGAAGGTTTCGTTCGGCGACGAAATTGTCCTTCACCATGTCGATGACCAACAGGGCAGGACGTTCAGCAGTAAAGGGATCGATTTTGGGGGCGGATGTTGTCATGTATCGGTAAACGATTCGGATGCGGGAGGCTGTCGTTTTCTTCGGGTATTAAGCTTGATGGAATCGTAAAAAGTCCCGAAACGTCATGCCGGACCCCGGATCAGGTCCGGGGCAAGCTTTTTTGATCCGGCATCCAGAAATAGTTGAAATTACTGGATTCCCGCTGCAATTTACCCCGGACTTGATCCGGGGCGGGAATGACGAAAAAGAGAAATTCGGACTTTTTACGAAGGCCTCAAGCTTTGCCTCCGATGTATATCAACCGGCTGCCGCTCGGTGATGCTTGTAGAGCGTCAGCCGGCATGGCTTTTCCACAGGGTCAGGTTCGGCCGGCCGCTATTTTCCCTTGAACTCAGGCCGTTTGCGGCCTAGTGACGACAACCCTTCCAGGGCATCTTCGGTCGAAAAAATCTCCGCCAGCCGTCCGAGCTCGATCTCCACGGCCTCGGCCATCGGTTTGCCCTGCTGGGCGTCGATGATCTCATCGGCCAGCTTCAGGGCCAGCGGGGCCTTGTAGCCGACGATTTTGAGCGTTTTATCCGCCAGCTTGTCGTCGACCCCTTCGGGTTTTTTGCCGGCCAGCAGCCGGTCGACGTTTTGCCGGGTGCAGACCTCAGCCATGGGCTTGAACCGATCCGGGATTGGCCGGTCTTTGTACTTTTCGAGTTTCTTTTCGCCTGCCATGGACGATATTGCCGCATCGACTTTTACCGGCGGCACCAGCTTGGTGACGATGCCCAGCTCTGCGGCATCGGCGGCGGAAAGTCCTGCGCCGGTGAAGGTGTAGTACTTGGCCAGCTCCGGACCGGTGTGCCGGGAAAAGCGCAGCATTCCTCCCAGGCCGGGGTAGATGCCGATCCCGGTCTCCGGAAAGGCCATGGAGCCGGCCGGCGTGGCTACGATGGCCTGGCAGGCCAGGGCCAGCTCGCTTCCCCCTCCCAGGGAAAGCCCGTCGAGCAGGGCCACGGTAGGTTTGTCGCTGTTTTCGATCCGCAGAAAGAGCTCGTGTCCTTTTCGGGTGAAGTCGACGATGTCGCCGATGCGGCCGGCCTTGATGTTCTTGATAAAATAGCGGATGTCGGCTCCGGCCACGAAGGCCTTGCCGGCACCCTGAAAGACGATGACCTTGACCGCCGGGTTTTTCTCGGCTGCGGCAAAGCGATCTTCGAGCTGACCGACAACCTCCCGGTTCAAGGCGTTCATGGCCTCGGGCCGGTTCAAGGTGATGAGGGCGGTTTGGCCCTTGACCTCCAGGTCGACGAAGTTGAAGGCAAACGGCTGTCCGAGTTCCTTTTGCTTCCGGATGATTTCCGGGATGTTGAAATCCGGATATTTGTCGGCGATTTTCTGAACCACGTCAAAGGTGCGCTCGATGCCGATTTTGTTCATGATTTCAAAGGGGCCCTGGATCCAGCGAAGCCCGATTTTAGCCCCCCGGTCGGTGTCCTCGATGGTGGCCACCCCCTCGTCGACCAGGGCCCCGGCGACGCCCAAACATACGCCGTAGAGCCGGTCAACGACCGCGTCGATCTTGGACTCGTCGACAACGCCCGCCAGGGGCCAGTTCTCCTTTTTCTCCATCTGGGCCTTGAGGAGATCGGCCGGGGCGTAAAACGGTCCAAGCTCGTTTCCAAGAGTGGTGGCGGAGTGCACCGCAATGGGAATGCCGGTGACGTTCATCAGTTCAAAAGGGCCCATGCCGATCTTGAAGGCCCGCTTGGCGCCTTCTTCGATGGTGGGAATGTCGGCCGCCTTTTCTTCGAGCAGCCGGGCGGCTTCGTTGAGAAACGGCACAAAGAAACGGTTGACGGCAAACCCCGGCGCGTCTTTGACCACGATGGCGGTCTTGCTGTGGAGCTTGGCGGCCAGTATCGATTTGGCGACGGTCTCTGCGCTGGTGCCTTCGTGGGGGATGACCTCCAGCAGGCGGTTTTTGGCCGGGTGGTAGAAATAGTGAAGCCCGATGAACCGGTCGGGCCGGGAGATCAGGTCGGTAAATTCCCGAACATAGAAGCTGGAGGTGTTGGTTGCCAGGATCGTCTTTTCGTCGCAGATCTTGTCGAGCTGCTTGAACAGGTCCGACTTGACCTGTTTGTCTTCGAAGACCGCTTCGATGACCAGGTCGGCGTCGGCCGCCGCCTTCATGTCGGCAGTGGCGTGAATCCGGGAGAGGGTCTTTTCCACCTGGTCGGGGGTGAAAATTTTTCGTTTGACGCCTTCGTTGAGCAGTTTTTTGATGGTGTCGAGTCCGCGCTGGACAAACTCCTCTTTGACGTCGACCATCACCACGTCGATGCCTTCCTGGGCGATCTTCTGGGCGATGCCGCTGCCCATGTTGCCGGCGCCGATGACTGCGATTTTTTCAATCTGTGACATAATCTCTCCTCCAAAAGAAGGTTCCAGGTTCAGGGTTCAGAGTTCCCAGCGGCCGCTTTGCGGCGTTCCGGGTTTTAGGTTCAAAATTGATAGTTTTATAAAAAGTCCGAATAGCCCCCTATTCGTCATTCCGGACGAGCGGAGCGAGATCCGAAATCCAGTGATTTCAATCACATATGGATGCCGGATCAAGTCCGGCATGACGATTCGGAGACTTTTACGAAACAATTTCTATTGGCGCGAAGCGCTTGAAAAAATAACGGGACCGGCAGTTTGGTCCCGTTATTTATTCTTCCATTCCGGTTTCCGCTTCTCGTAGAAGCTGGCGATGCCTTCCAGGGTGTCCTCGGTTTTCATCAGCTTCTCAAGGAAGAGGTTGCTGACCTTTTTCACCGCATCGGAAAATTCGAGCCCCAGATGGTCCTTTACCGCCCTTTTGTTGAGCCGAAGAATGAGAGGACTGCAGGCGGTGAATTCGCCGACAAGCTGTTCCACTTCTTTAGAGAAGCTCTCTTCATCGGTCACCTGGCTGACGAACCCCATGGCCTGGGCCTCTTCGGCCGAGTAGATCCGGCCGGAAGTGCAGACCTCGATCGCCTTGGCCGGTCCGACAAGAAGCGGGAGGCGGATGGCCGCATAAGGGGGCAGAAAACCGAGCTTGACTTCGGGCTGGCCGAATTTGGCCTTTTTTTCGGCGACAACGATGTCACAGGCGATGGCGTATTCCATGCCCCCGCCGAGGCAGGCCCCATGGACTGCGGCAACGGTGGGCACCTCCAGGTTTTCGATCAACGAAAGCGAACGATTGAACGCGTCGATCATCGTGCCGGCCATCTCCGGTTTGTGGTCCCCCACGTCGACCCCGGCGCACCAGCTTGCCCCTTCACCGAACAGGACGACGCATTTGAGCTCCTCGTCCGCTGAAAGCGACTGGAGCATCCCGATGAATTCTTTCATCATGTCGATGTTGAACACGTTGTGCTTGGGCCGGGCAAAGGTGATCCGCGCCACCCCGTCGGCTTTTTCGAATTTAAGGTATAGATATTCCTTCATTTTTTCTCCCTCCGGGTAGGGTTAATTGGTTAAATGGTTGAATGGCAGATTGGTAGGCCAATTATGAAAAAGCGATTTCCCGAGCTGCGTTGCCGACAGATGGGCAGATAATCGACCGCAGGCGCTTTTCCCATTTGACCATTCGAAAATTTAACCAATCAACCGAAATTTCGAATCAACCAATCGACCAATCGACCCAAGCGATCTTTACGCCGGCTCGAACACGTAATTGAGCTGGCCGTTGGGCAGTTCGTTTGCCCGGGTCTTCATCGCCATGCCGATCGAAAGCTTTTCTTCGGGCAGCCCGTCGGCGATGCGTCCGAATATCTTGAAGTCTCCGTAGTCGAGCAGGGCGATGCAGTAGGGCAGGTCGTTTTCAAAGCCCACCGGGCCGAACTGGAGCCGGCTGTAGCTTACCAGCTTTCCGCTTCCGGCCACTTCGAACCACTCGATGGTTCCGGGCAGGCACTTGAAGCATTCGGCCCGGGGCGGGAAAAAGACCTTGCCGCAGTCGGTGCAGCGGGTTCCCATGATCTTTCCCTGCTCCAGGTAGCCGATAAACTCGTTGACTTTGGAAATACCGGTAAAGCTGACGGTTCCGAATTTCTTGAACCTGTCGTCTATTTCTTTTTTGTTTCCCATGGTTTTACCTCCCCAGGATCGTCACGTTTCCGTAGAGTCCGACGCCGCCGATGTTGTGAACCAGTCCGATCTCCGGGCTCTTGACCTGAATCTCGCCGGCCTCTTCCCGCAGCTGAAGCACGATGGTGCGAATCTGGGATCCGCCCGTGGCCCCGATGGGATGACCCTTGGACAGCAGCCCGCCGTCGACGTTGACCGGAATCTTTCCCTCCTTGTAGGTCTCCTTTTCCCGAATCAGCAAAGCGCCCTGTCCCGGTTCGGCAAAGCCCAGGTTTTCGTAGGCCATGAGCTCGGCAATGGTGAAGCAGTCGTGGACTTCTGCTACATCGACGTCTTTCGGGCCCACGCCGGCCATTTCGTAGGCCTGGCGGGACGCCTCCTTAGCCACGGTGAGGCCGGTGAAAAGATCGCGGCCGGCCAGGTTGACGCTGGTGCTGGCCGCACCGACGCCGAGGATCCACACCGGTTTTTTGCAGACGGCCCGGGCCGTTTCCTCGTTGGCCACGATGATGCAGGAGCTGCCGTCGGCGTTGGCGCAGCAGTCTCCCACCCGAAGGGGAGAAGCCACCGGTCCCGCCATCCGGCTTTCCGGATCGGTGAAGCTTTCCATGGTGACCGATTTGCGGAATACGGCCTTGTCGTTGAGCTGGCCGTAGGAGGCCGCCTTGACCCGGATTTGGGCCAGGTCGTCGGCGGTCGTGCCGTATTTGGCCATGTGCGCCTGGGCATACATGGCGTAATAGGCCGGCATCATCGTACCGAAGGGGCTTTCCCATTGAATGTCGGCCCCCCGGCCCATTCGCTCCTGGGACTCGGAAGAGGAGATTTCGCTCATTTTCTGAAACCCGATGACCGCCACCGAGTCGTGAAGGCCGGATTTCACCAGGGCATAGGCCATGCGAAGCCCCATGCTGCTCGAAGAACACAGGCTCTCCACATAGAAAGTGGGCTGGGGATTGAGGCCGAGGTGTTCTGCGATAACGCCTGCCGGAGACCGCTGCTTGTCGTATTCGGGCGCACTGCAGACCACCGAGGCGCCGATGTCTGCCGCCGCCAGACCGGCGTCTTTTGCCGCGGCGCTGAAGCCTTCGAATGCCAGTTCTCGGATCGAGCCCGGATAGCTGCGCACAAATGCGCTCTGTCCGACGCCGATAATTGCGACTTTTCCCATGGTGTCCTCTCGTTTGACGATTGTTGTTTGGTGTTTCGTGTCTGGTTTTTGGCTTAGTGCTCGATGAAGTCATTTTGGTGACATATTTTAGATCAACGATACCTCACCGCGGAGACGCTGAGAGCGCAGAGAACTGCATTTTTAAAATTTTTTCTCTGCGCCCTCTGCGCCTCAGCGGTGAAAACAATCATTATCATATCGCTTTATGATCCCAAACATCGCCGGCTGGGCGTCTGCGGTGCGGCTTCTCGATTACCGGTTAAATGTATTGGCCGCCGTCTACCTTAATGACCTCGCCGGTGATGTGCCGCGCTTTTTCCGACGCCAGAAAGACGATGACGTTGGCCAGGTCTTCGGGTTCGCCGACCCGTTTGAGGACGATTTCGGCCATGGCCATGCCGATGATCTTGTCCCGGGCCTCTGATTCTTTCAGCATTGCCGTGTCGATCAGCCCCGGCGCCACCGCATTGACGTTGACGTTGAAGCCGCCCAGTTCCTTGGCCAGGGCTTTGGTATAGCCGATGATTCCGGCCTTTGAGGCCGAGTAGTTGGACTGGCCGAATTTTCCCCGCAGGCCGTTGATGGAGGTAACATTGATGATTTTTCCCGATTTTTGCTCTTTGAACAGGGGGGCGGCGTGGCGGACGAAATTGAAATAGCCTTTGAGGTTCACCTCCAGCACCCGGTCCCACTGCTCCTCACTCATCTTCCAGCAGACGCCGTCCCAGTTCATTCCGGCGTTGTTGACCAGGATATCGAGGCTGCCGAAGGACTCGATGGCGGTGTTGACCACCTGTTCCGCATCTGAAAACCGAGCGATGTCGCATTGCACGGCGACGGCCTTTCGGCCCATCTCGCGGATCTGTTCGGCCACCGCCTGGGCCTCGGCTTCGTGTTTGCGGTAGGTGAGACAGACGTTTGCCCCTTCCCGGGCCAGTCCGAGAGAGGCGGCGGTTCCGATTCCCTGGGATCCGCCGGTCACGATCGCGTTTTTGTTTTCCAGCAGCATGGCAGACTCCTAATACATAAGGTAGGGGTGGAGGGCGGTGTACGCACGATGATAAATTAGCTATATATTAGCTACATCGTGGGGGAGTCAAGAAAATTTTTGCTGTTGACAAGGAAATGGAATTGTAACTACATTGTAGCTAATCCAATTGTCGGCGCAATTGGATTTGGGCTTCGCTACGCGAAACAGGATAAACACCAAACCGCGGCCGGCGGTTCATCAGTCAGGACCGACGGCAAGGCCGTCTGCACTGACTTTACACTTTTTTGATGGCAAGGAGGCACCCATGGCAGCCGTACCGGACAAGATTCAGACTTGGCAGATGGTTCAACCTTACAGCAAAGACAGGGAAACCGGGGAAACCGCCGCAGGAAGAATCGAACGGACCGAAATTCCGGTGCCCGAGCTGGGGCCGGGCGACGTGTTGGTGGAAGTCGCCGGCTGCGGCGTATGCCACACGGACCTGGGCTACTTCTACGACGGCGTACCCACCGTGTCCAAACCGCCGCTGACCCTGGGCCATGAAATCTCCGGCCGGGTGGTGGCGGGCGACGATGCCTGGATCGGAAAAGAGGTCCTGATCCCGGCGGTCATGCCCTGCCGAAAGTGCCTTTTGTGCAAGACCCGCCGGGGCAACCGGTGCCTGAACCAGAAAATGCCCGGAAACAGCATCGGGATCTACGGTGGTTTTTCCAGCCACATTCCGGTGCCCGCCATCGATCTTTGCGAGGTGAAAAACCGGGGCGACATCCCCTTGGAGCACCTGTCGGTGGTGGCAGACGCCGGAACAACGCCGTTTCAGGCGGCCAAGCGGGCGCAGCTCGATGTGGGCGACAACGTGGTCGTGATCGGTGTCGGCGGAGTCGGCCAGTACATGGTGCAGATCGCCAAGGCATTGGGGGCCGGATGCGTGATCGCCGTCGACATCAACCAGGAGCGGCTCGACAAGATGCTCGAGTACGGCGCGGATTTTGCGGTCAATTCCATGGGCAAATCGACCAAGGACGTGGCAGGAGAGTTCAAGGGGATCCGGAAAAAGCTCGGTCTTCCCGGTTTCGGCTGGAAGATCTTCGAGATCAGCGGCACCAAGCCCGGCCAGGAAACCGCCCTGGCGCTTCTCAGCTTCACCGGCAAGCTCCTGGTCGTGGGCTTCGGCATGCAAAAGGTCGAGTATTCCATCAGCCGACTGATGGCCTTCGATGCGGAGATCATCGGCACGTGGGGCTGCCTGCCCGAGTACTACCCCCAGGTTTTGTCGATGGTCCTCTCGGGCAAGGTCGACATCAGCCCCTTTGTGCAGACCCGGCCCATGAGCACCATCGTGGAGGCCTTCGAAGAGGCCCACAGCAAGTCACCTGACCAGCGGATCGTGCTGGTGCCTGACTTTTGATTTTGTCATTGGTCATCAGTCATTGGTCATTTGGATTTGTTTCGATATTCGTGCTTCGGATTTCGGATTTTCAAACAGATGCCACAAATCGACCATCATTTTAACAAAAGAACCGGGAGGAAAGAAAAATGGCTTTGGATTGGATGCCGAGAGACA
The DNA here is from genome assembly GCA_964409825.1 of uncultured Desulfobacterales bacterium. Taxonomy (GTDB): domain Bacteria; phylum Desulfobacterota; class Desulfobacteria; order Desulfobacterales; family CAFBRK01; genus JAIPEL01. The sequence continues at coordinate 17,603 of CAYPFH010000040.1, forward strand.
ACGAACCCAAGGACCACCGCTTGCACACCAGCCCTTATTGGGGGTCCGACGAGGAGGCCCCCAATGTCGTGTTTGAAAAACGCCCCCTGAAAGACCCCGACGGAAAGGTGATCGACGGGCTCTACACCGCAGTGATCCGGATGAACAATCCGAAGCAGTTCAACTCCTATACCACCGACATGGTCAAGGGGGTCATCGCCGGATTCGAAAACGCCTCCAACGACCGGAGCGTGGTGGCGGCGGTTTTCACCGCCACAGGACCCTACGCCTTCTGCACCGGCGGCAACACCAAGGAATACAGCGAGTATTACAGCCGGCGCCCCGACGAATACGGCCAGTACATGGAGCTGTTCACCCACATGGTCGACGCCATTCTCAACTGCCAGAAGCCGACCCTCTGCCGGGTCAACGGCATGCGGGTGGCCGGCGGTCAGGAGATCGGGATGGCCTGCGACCTGACCCTTTCCTCTGACCTGGCCATCTTCGGACAGGCCGGCCCCCGCCACGGATCGGCCCCCGACGGCGGCTCTTCGGACTTTCTGCCATGGTATGTCGGCATCGAGGACGCCATGTGGAACTGCGTATCCTGTGAAATGTGGTCCGCCTACAAGGCCAAGATCAAGGGGATCATCTCCAAGTGCGTGCCGGTGCTCAAAGTGGACGGCAAATGGGTGCGCAACCCGATGGTGGTCACCGACAAGTACGTGGACGACGGCGAGATCGTCTACGGCGAGTTCAAGAGCGGGGACGGACTCAAGGAGGCCAAGGCGTTCGTCAAGGAGCACCAGCCCAATGCGGACTTCGAACTGCTCGACAAGGAGGTCGACAAGATCATCTGGACCTTTGCCAACCTGTTTCCCGGCTGCCTGATGAAATCGATGGACGGCATCCGCCAGAAGAAAAAGTACTTCTGGGACATCATGAAAAACGCCAACCGGCACTGGCTGAAGGCCAACATGTCCGGGGAGGCGTTTCTCGGCTTCGGCGCGTTCAACACCAAGAAGATCACCGGACAGGGCACCATCGACTTTATCAAGTTCCGCCAGAACATCGCCGACTGCCGTACCTGGGACATGGAGATGTTCGAAAGCGTGATGAGCAAGCCGCAAAAGTAGCGGCAGACGTTTGCAGCGGCTTCGACGGCGGGCGGCCTTTTCGGCCGCCCGTTTTCGTTTTTTGCGGAGAATCGGTTGCGCCCGCCCGCCGATTTCCGGTAAGGAAATAGGGATACCGGCGTCGGTTTTTGCAACTTTAAGAAGGGAGGCTGTGCCCGTGAGATATCCAAAAGAGCTCGTTCTCAAAGACGGCGAAGAAGCCGTTATCCGGCCCCTGGAAAAAGGAGATCAACCGGCCCTGAAGCGCTTCTTCGAGGAAGTCCCCGGGGCCGACCGCTGGTACATGCGGTATGATCTGCTCGATCCGGCGGTGATCCGCAAATGGGTCGACGGCATCGAAACCGCAACCGTGTATTCGATTATCGCCCTTTCCGGTGAGCGGATCGTGGCCCACGCCAGTCTTCACATGAGAGGGTTCGGCTCGACCCGGCATGTGGGCCGGCTTCGAATCATGGTGCTGCCCGAATTCCGCCATAAACGGCTCGGAACATGGATGCTGCTGGACCTGATTCAGCTTGCGATGGACAAGGGCCTGAGCGAGCTGCGGTCGGATTTTGTCGACGGTATAGAGGATGCCGCCATCGACGCGGCCCAGAAACTGGATTTTTTCGAAAAAGCCCGGTTGAAGGACTATGTCAAGGACCCCCAGGGCAGCCGTCATGACATGATCATCATGATGAAGCGTCTTCACAAGGAGTGGGGAGATTTTTGATTCCCTCGCGTTTGCGAGGGAATCAAAAATCTAAAATTTTTATCAGTTTCACGTTTGATTGCACTGGCCGGCCAAGGCCAAAAAATTCCAATAGAATTCCTTTCGGAGAACCTTGAATCTTGAACCTGGAACGCCGCAAAGCGGCAGGTTCTGAATCCAGAATCCAGAATCCAGAATCCAGAATCCAGAACCCAGAATCCAGAACCCAGAATCCAGAATCCAGAACCCAGAATCCAGAA
>CAYPFH010000041.1:0-19617 GCA_964409825.1 uncultured Desulfobacterales bacterium
GCCATGGCTTTCTTGCGGATGGAAGGGCATGATCGCAGCCTGTTTGTACCTGTCTGTTTCGCCGGGAGCTTGCGCATGAAACGTGAGCCGTCGGCTAGGGTTTCGCTAAAAATCGGTTAACCGGCCAATCTCGATTCCCGAAGATCGGTTGGCTGCCAAAACTCGCCGCATCACACCTGAAATCCTCTCCTGAAATTCTTGCCGGATTTTTTTTCTTTTTAAAGAAACGCTAATCAAATTCTAACAAAAGCCTTTTAAAAGTTTAACGTGTGCAGGAAACGATATTTTGCTGGGTGTCGTAGGAAAACATGACAGATCCCGCCGGCTGGGAAAGCAGCATTCTGGTATTTTTGATTTCGCTGCATTTCCGGTGACTGCCGAACGCGTCTTCCTGCACAACGGCCGGTCCACCATACCCATCCCATTGTGAGGGTCGTTTTACGCAATCGATCTTTTTCAAAGGAGGCGCACCATGAACATTTTTGGAGCGAAATTCAACGTAGGAACGGGTTTGCTTATCGGTGCCGGCGCGGTCTTGTTGGCTCCCATCGTTGTTCCGGTGGCAGCCGCCGTGATCAAACCGCTGCTCAAAACAGCCATCAAAGGCGGGATGTTGGCCTATGAAGGAACCAAGGTCTCCATCGCCGAAGCCAAGGAGTCCATTGAAGATCTCGCCGCCGAAGCCAAATCCGAAATCGCCCAGCGGCACGCTGGAAAGTAGGCTCAACCATGAGCACTCCAGATTCTCCTCTCCCGACAGCCACTGTGGTTCATCATGCAAGAAACCGTCTGCGCCTCCGCATCCCAACCCGCCGCGGCGACAACGATTTTTTTTCGAAAGCTGCCGAGACCCTGGCCGGCGAGTTGCAGGCCGATGTCAAAGACAATCCGGCAACGGCGAGTATTTTGATCATCGGAAGCGATCTTTCAGTAGACCGGGTGGCTGCGGCAGGCGATGAAAAACTGTTTCACATAGAAAGCCCGCGCCGGCCGCGGCCGTCTCCCGCAACCCTGGTGACAACGCCTGTTTCAAGTGCCAACCGGGCGCTGACGGCAGCCAGCGGCGGTGTTCTCGATCTTCCGAACGCGATGTTTCTTTTGCTGGTCGGCTTCGGCATCTACGAACTGGTTCTGGGCAACTTCAAGAAGCCGCCCTGGTACACCGCCTTCTGGTACGCCTTCGGAGTCCTGTCCAAATCGCTTATGGACCGGCAAACGAACTGATCGAGGCTGAGGGCTTTCAGGTTCGGTTTCATTTCAATCACAGGCTTTTTCCAGGCCGACAAAGACAAACCGAAATCGAACTGCGGCCCGGAGACGATGAGCTGTAGACTCGAACCCGAAACGGCCCAACCACAATTTCACGCCAGAGAATCGCCGTGATTCGTCCCATCCATACCAAGGTTCCGGGTAGAGCCCGGTTCCGGATTTCAGGTCTTTTCCACTCCAAAACGCTGAAACGGTTTCTGGAAAATCGGCTTACCCGGGAAAAGGATGTACTTTCGGTTTCGGCCAGTGTGCTGACCGGTAATATTCTACTTACATTCAATTCCAGCAACGACCACCATACCATCGGCCTGCTGATCGAGTCGGTCATCGCCTCCGGCTGGCCGGAGCCATCCGGCCAGGAAACATCCCAACAAGCAGTCACCGCCGAAAAACCCCATGACAAAGCGCAAAAAAGCCCGCCTTTCTCTTCCCGAAAACCAAGGCAGAATAAAAAAACTCTTCGATCCCCCCGATTCGCAGACCAGCCGATGGGGCAGTGGCACTTGAAGAAAACTGGCGGGGTGCTGAAGTTTTTCAACACCGATCCGGAACGGGGCATCGATTCGGTGGAGGCGGCCCGGCGACTTCGCCGGTACGGCCCCAACCGCCTTCCGGAGGCCGCGGAAAAATCCAAGTGGGCCGTTGTGTTCGGCCAGCTCAACTCCCTGCCGGTCTATCTGCTGGCCGCCGCCGCAGGCGTTTCGGCGGTCACCGGCGGGATTCTGGATGCGGCGGTGATTCTCGGAGTGGTGGCGGCCAACGCCGCCATCGGCTACGTCACCGAAAGCAAGGCCGAAAAAACCATCCAGTCCCTTAAAACCATGGTCCGCCCTTATGCCGAGGTGCTTCGGAACGGCGAGCCGAAGGAAATTCCCGCACCAGAAGTGGTCGCCGGCGATCTGCTCACCCTAAAACCCGGCATGTACGTCGCCGCAGACTGCCGGATTCTGAAAAGCACCCACCTGAGCGTGGACGAATCGATGCTCACCGGCGAGAGCATGCCGGTCTTCAAACAGCCCTACCCGCTGAAACGGCCCGACGTCCCCCTGCCGGACCGGACCAACATGGCCTACATGGGCACCCTAATCACCGGCGGCCAGGGGCTTGCCGTGGCCGTGGCCACCGGCTCCTTTTCAGAGATCGGACGCCTCCAGGCGCTGCTCGACCGCACCGAGGCCCCCAAGACCCCCATCGAGCGGCAGCTCGAGCAGATGGGAGACCACCTGGTGCTTCTGTGCGGGGCCGTCTGCGCCTTGGTCTTCTTTCTGGGGTTTTTCCGCGGCTACGGTCTGGCCCGCATGCTCAGAAGCGCCATTTCCCTGGCGGCAGCGGCGGTACCGGAGGGTCTTCCGGCAGCGGCCACCATCAACTTCGCCCTTGGCATCAACCGGATGCGCGCCCACCGTGTTCTCATCCGCCAGCTTCAGGCCGTGGAAACCCTTGGCGCGGTCCAGACCGTCTGCCTCGACAAGACCGGCACCATCACTTTGAACCGGATGTCGGTGCAGCGGCTCTTCGTCGGAGACCGACGGATCACCTTTTCTGATCCTGACTTCCAATCCGACAAGGAGCGATTGGAACCTCAAAGGATACCGGAGCTTTGGCAAATGCTGGAAGTCTGCGCCTTGTGCAGCGAGACCAAGGTCAACGGCAGCGACGACGGGGGTTGCCTGCTCCTTTCCGGCTCGGCCACGGAAAACGCCTTGATCCATTTGGCCCACGCCGCCGGGGTGGACGTATCTGCGCTTCGGGCGGATTTTCGGTGCCTGAAGGTCCGGCACCGAGCCGAAAACCGGCTGTTCATGAGCACCCTTCACGGCACGCCGGACGGTGGGCGGCGCCTCCTCGTCAAGGGAAGCCCGCCGGACGTTACGACCCTCTGCAGCCGAAAGATGGTCAACGGCCGCACGGTGCCCCTCACCGACGAAGACCGGGAAAGAATCGAGCGGGAAAACGAATCGATGTCCGGCGACGCCCTCCGGGTGCTGGGAGCGGCCTTTTCCGATGACCTGGATAAGGAACCCGAGGAAGACGAAAACGGATTAGTCTGGCTCGGGCTGGTGGGCATGTCCGACCCGATTCGAAACAGCGTTCGGGAGCTGATCCAGGTCTTTCATCGGGCCGGCATCGATACGGTCATGATCACCGGCGACCAGAGCAACACCGCCTTTGCCGTGGCGCAAAGGCTGGACATCTCCGGGGGCAAGCCTCTGGAAATACTAGACTCCTCAAAGCTTACCGCCCTTCCCCCCAAAGCCCTCCAAGCCCTGGCCAGAAAGGCCCATGCCTACTCGCGGGTGAGCCCGGCCCACAAGCTGCGGATCGTTCAGGCCCTCCAGCAATCCGGGTTGGTGGTGGCCATGACCGGAGACGGAATCAACGACGGCCCCGCACTGAAGGCCGCAGACATCGGCATCGCCATGGGCCGGGGGGGAACCGACGTCGCCCGGGAGGTGGCCGATGTGGTTCTCAAAGAGGACAACCTCGAGGCCCTGATTATCGCCGTCAAAGACGGCCGGGCCACCTATCGGAACATCCGCAAATCCGTCCATTTCTTTTTGTCGACGAACCTGAGCGAAATCATGATCATGCTGGCGGCAATGGCATTGGGAATCGGCTTTCCGCTGAGCGTCATGCAGCTGCTGTGGATCAACATCATCTCCGACATTTTCCCCGGGCTGGCCCTCTCTTTGGAGGAGCCGGCGGCGAACGTCATGGATCGGCCCCCCCGGAATGCGCAGGCCCCGCTTTTTTCGCGAGCCGATTTTACCCGAATGGCCTTCGAATCCGGCGTGATGACCGCCGGTGCACTGGGGGCCTATCTGTACGGCATCCGAAGGTACGGCGCCGGCAGTCTTGGGGCGGGAAGCCTCGCGTTCCAAGCCCTGACCATCGGCCAGCTCCTTCATGCCTACAGTTGCAAATCAGAAACATCCGGGCTATTCGACCGAAATCGCCCGCCGAAGAACCCGTGGCTCTTTGCCGCCGTTGGCGGCTCCTTGGCCCTCCAGGTGCTTACCTTTGTGGTGCCTCCGCTGCGGCGGTTCCTCAGTGTGGCGCCACCAAGACTTATCGACACCGCCGTGATCGGGGCGGCGGCAGCGGCTCCGCTGCTGATCAACGAGGCGACCAAACAAAAGCGCGTGGTGAAGCCATGAAAACCGAGTTCATGTTCACATCCGAGTCCGTCACCGAGGGGCATCCCGACAAACTCTGCGACCAGATCAGCGACGCCATCGTGGACCGATTCCTCTCCGAAGACCCCCATTCCCGGGTGCGGGCCGAATGCGCCGTCTCCAGCGCCATTGTCTTTATTGCCTGCCGCTTCGCTTCCGAAGCCATAGTGGACCTGTCCCATGTGGCGCGGAAGGTGATCAAGCGAATCGGATACGACCGGCCCGATTTCAGCCCCCAGACCTGCTCGATTCTCACCGCGCCGCAATCGACTCCGGTGGAAAAACTCTGGCAGTTCAAGGAAGAGGAGCTGACCGAAAAGGAGATCAACCGGATCGCGCCGAAAAACCAGGTCAATGTCTTCGGCTTTGCCTGCAACCAAAGCCCGGATCTCATGCCTCTGCCCATATGGCTTGCCCACCGCGTAGCCCGGCAGCTTACCGAAGTGAGAAAACAGCGGATCCTTCCCTATTTGATGCCCGAAGGCCGGGTCCAGGTGGGCGTGGTGTACCGCCAGCGCTGCCCTTACCGGATCTACAGCATCACCATTGAAGCCGACCAGCGCGACTCGACAAAACCGAGCCAGAAGACGGTCCAAAGAGACATTCGGGAGACGGTCGTCGATGAGATTTTTGCTCACACCGATCTGAAGCCGGATCGGAAAACCCGGATCATCGTCAATCCCGACGGTCCCTACGAGGGCGGCCCCACCCACCATTCAGGGCTGACCGGCCGGAAAAGCGCCATCGACACCTACGGCGAATTTTCCCGGCACAGCGGAAAGGCCCTTAGCGGGAAGGATCCGGTTCGCATCGACCGAATCGGCGCCTATGCGGCCCGCCATGCGGCCAAAAACCTCGTCGCCGCCGGCCTGGCCGACGAGTGTGAAGTCATGCTCAGCTACTCGCTTGGGATCGTCCATCCGGTGTCGCTTCAGGTGCACACCTTCGGCACCGGCCGGGTTCCCGACGACCGAATCGCCAACCTGGTGCGGGACAACTTCGAATTTCGCCTGGCCGGCATTTTAAAAGCGTTCAACCTGCGCCACCTTCCGGCCCAGGATCCCACCGGATTTTACCAGAAGCTGTCGGCCTACGGGCATTTCGGCCGATCCGACATCGATCTGCCGTGGGAGAAGACAGGCCGGGCAAAAGAGCTTGCCGGCAAGGCAGCCGGATCGCAAAAATGATCATCGGCGTCATCAACCAAAAAGCGGGGTTGGGAAGACGACCGTCGCCGTCCATCTGGCCGTCGGCCTGGCGATCGGATGGCTCACAAAAAGATTCATACGGATCTTGTAAAATACTGCTTTCCGGACCATGTTCACCACTTCTCCCCTACAACGGGGATAGGAGGTATATCGAATGAACTGGATCAGACTCGTCATCTGGACCCTGGCTCCACTGGCCGGCGCGGCGCTGGCGGTAAAGGGCGCAAAAGTGTGGAAAGCGGGATCTGCTGGCAGCAATACCCGGGTCGGCAGAGCGATCGCTTCAGGGAAGCTTGAAAAGATGATCGCCGCCTCCCGCATTCCCGCCTCGGCGGAAGAACGCCATCGACTGCTTTCCGCAATTGTGATCAAAACATATAAAGATCGGCAAAACGAAGACGGCAGGGAGTTCTTTGTCCGGTTCGCCAAAATCCACATCGATGAATACGAGTCGCTGAAAAAAAGAGGGAAAACACTGGAGCCGGCGATGCAGACCCATAAACTTCTATCGATTGTGCGGGAGGAAGACGGCCGCTACGAGGAAGCCATCCGCGTATCTCGCCGGGCATTGGACCTGGGGCTCGAAGACGGTACCAAGACCGGATTTGCCGGTCGAATCAAACGGCTGGAAAAAAAGGCCGCCCGTCGAATTGTAAGGTTCGTTTAGGATCGCAAGATCTTCCCTAACATCAGGTTACCGACAACTGACCGCGAACTAACGAGCGCCTAACGAAATCCCGTTAGCGGGCAGGATACCAGGGCGATGGTCGAACCGGAAATCGCCAGCCGCCGGAAGAAGGTCCATGCAGAAATCTTCCGCAAAACGTCTCGCAGCCAAAAACTCGGATATTCGCGCATCTTACCGATGTGACAAAACGAGCATCCAAAAAATCCATCGCTGCCCAAAACAAATGGGAAAAACATCGCGCTCTTTGCTCATGACAACCGGGAAAAAGATCTCATCGAGTGGGAAGAATATATTGATCGGTCCTTGGATGTTTGAGGCCTGCACAGCGGCAGTACTCTGGCGGAGATTTTGATTCAGGAGGGGGCCATTAACCTTTCATTGGTGCGCTCCAGCATTCACGGCTATCTGCTGCTTGTTCGGCAGACCTTTTTCGGTACCCGGGGCACATTCGCCCGTCTTACCCTTAAGCGGTTTGCAATCATGACCGCTTTTTTGCCGCCGTTTTTGCTGCTTCAGACAATTCATTGGCTCGGTTTCGCACTCGACGATCTGCTCTTTCGCGGATACAGGCGGGTGGCTGTAAAGCAGCCGCTTTTTGTGGTCGGCGTGCCCAGATCCGGCACCACCTTTTTGCACAGGATGCTCGCCAAGGATTCCGAGCGGTTCACAACGCCGATGCTTTGGGAGTTGATCTTTGCACCTTCAGTGACTGAGCGCCGCGTGCTGATCGCCTTAGGAAAGTTGGACGAATCGCTCGGCCGGCCCTTTGGCCGGGGGATCGAGGCTCTTCAGGATCGCTACCTGACCCCCCTGGATTCCATCCACCGCGTCCGGCTTCATGATCCGGAGGAAGACTACTTTGCCCTGCTGCCGGTGCTGGCCTGTTTTCTGCTCCTGCTGCCGTTTCCCTCAAGCCAGAATATATGGCGTCTTTCCCGGTTTGACGATCAGGTGCCGACAGACGAGCGCCGGCGGGTGGCCTCTTTTTATCGGGGCATTGCCCAGCGGCATCTGTATGTGCGCGGTCCCGACAAGCAGCTGCTGTCGAAAAACCCCTCCTTCACGCCGATGCTGCAAACCCTTGCAGAGACTTTTCCGGATGCCCGCTTTGTCGCCTGCATCCGCAATCCAATCGATGCGATCGGATCGGAGCTAAGCGCCATGGTGAAAGGAATGCATTCGTTTGGAAACGATCTGAAGGGAACCGAATTTCGGGACTGCATGGCGTCGGTGATGGTGCACTACTACCGGCACCTGATTTGCGTTTTTTCCCAAAAGGATTCGGATACCCATCTTTTTGTGACCTTAGAGTCGATGAAAGGCGACATTGAAGGGACGGTCAAAAGGATCTATCGCCGATTCGGATGGGCCATGGCCGGCCCGCTGAAAGAGGCGCTGCCGGCTGGGGCGGAAAAATCCAGATCCTATCGAAGTCCTCATCGATACAGCCTCGGCCAGTTTCAGCTTTCCGCAGGTGAGATCGCCCGTCAGTTGCCCGATGTCTTTGAGCGGTTCGGTTTTTCCGCACCGGAAGAGGACAGGTGTCATGAATAAAAATGTCGGTTCCGGCATCCACCGTCTATCCGATCTGCGGGTGGCCGTCTTTTCCGACGCGATGGCCGAACGAAACGGAGTGGGAACCTACTATCAAGACCTGGTCGAGCACCTTCAACACCGGATCGAGGCCGTTTTTCTTTTTTGTCCCGCCGCCAGCGGCAAAAACAGGTTCTGCGGTCCATCGCTTCCCCTGCCGGGGGACGCTACCCAGCGCATTTTCTTCCCGCGTCCCGGCGCAGCGGCCTGCAAGATGAGGCAAATCCGACCCCAGATCGTCGTTGCTGCAACGCCGGGTCCCTTCGGCGCCCTTGGCGTCCTGCTGGCAAAGGCATTCAACAGTCTTTTGTGCGTGGGGTATCATACGCGCTACGACAAGCTGGTCGGTCTATACTGGCTTCCGGCAGTTTCGGCAGTATGCGGCAGGGTCCTGCACAGATGGGATCGTCTTTTTTTGCGCATCGGAGGAGCGGTCGCCGTAAACAGCGCTCAGATGGCTCTGAATGTTCGACGGTTGGGCGTTTCTTCCATTTATCAAGTGGGTACGCCCATATCGCGACAAATGATTGCCCAACCTCCGGCGCCGTTTAACGGGTGCATTCAAAAGATTCTCTTTGCCGGACGCCTGGCGGCAGAGAAGAACATTTCCCAAGTCCTCGAAGCGGCCGAACGGCTTCCTGGCATCCATTTTCTCATCGCCGGCGACGGCCCCCTGGCCGAATCGGTTGCCGATGCGTCGAAATATTTGCCCAATCTCGAGTTTTTGCAGTGGGTTCCACGGCGTCAGCTTGTCAGTGTCCTGGATCAATGCGACGTCCTGGTTCTTCCTTCCAAGGAGGAGGCCTTCGGCACCGTTGCCCTGGAGGCAATGGCCCGGGGCCGGATGGTAATCGTATCTTCCCGATGCGGCATCCTGAACTGGCCAAGCCTCTCCCGAGGGCTTTTTCGCATCCGCCGCGATGAGCGCCTGGCGGATGCGATTTCCCGCATCGAGAAGCTCGATGTGGCCTCAAAAACCGGCCGGGCGGCTGCAGGAAGGGCCGCAGCCGTTGCATTCAACAATTCCGCCCTGGAAGACTGGCTGAATATGTTTTCCCGGCTCAACAGAGCCGAAGGCGCGACGTCATGAGCCTCTGGGGCCATCACTGCAACCTTCCCGCCATGGCCGGGAACTGCCTTCATCCGGTCATCGTATCGATTCACGACGTAATGCCCGAATCCCTTAAAGAAGTCGAAAACCTTCTGAGGCTGCTGGCCAAACACCGAATTGCCGCAGCGACGCTGCTGGTGGTTCCCGGCAAAAACTGGTCGGTCAGGGAACTGGCGATTCTTCGATCATGGCAAGAAGCCGGATGGGTGCTGGCCGGGCACGGATGGCGGCACCGGTGCGGACCTCCCGGAACCCTGCTGCACCGGCTCCACAGCCGCATGATTTCCCGGGATGCGGCCGAGCATCTCTCCCTTTGCCGCCGGCAAATCGTCGGTCTCATGAGCCGGTGCCATCGATGGTTCGCAGAAAACGGCCTGTCGAGTCCAACCCTCTATGTACCGCCCGCCTGGGCACTGGGCACCGTCCAGCGTGGTGACCTCTGCGGCCTGCCCTTTCGAACCGTGGAAACGCTTCTCGGACTGATAGATCCCGAAGCAGACCGATTTTTTCCCCTTCCGCTGCTGGGGTTTGAGGCGGACACAACCGCAAGGGCGCTTTTTCTCAAAGGGTCGAACGCCGCAAACCGCTGGTTTGCCCATCACACGGGGCGCCCTTTGCGGGTCGCCATCCACCCCTTTGATCTTCGTTATGGATTGGTTGACGATCTTTGCTGTCTGTTATCGGGTCCGATCCTGCCTGCCGGATACGAACAAGCCGTCGGCCGCCTTTCGGTGAATTCTCATGTGCTCTAAAAATGCATGATGCAATCCATGATATTCGTTCCAAGAAAATAGTCTGCACTGCAGGCAAAGGACCACAGCAGGGTCTGCATGGAGGTCAGGCCGGTCGAATTTTCCACAAGCAGGGACGCCACATACAAGCGAAAAACCAAGACATAAACCGTTCCAGCCGCTGCGAACAAAAAGAATTTTACCGAAATCCGTTTGATCACATCTCCGATCGCCTGGCTTGAAACGGTAGCCGCGATCTCGTGCGGGTCTTTTCCCCAGAGCACAAAGCAGCCCTTCCGCCACCAATTCAGGTTCTCAATTTCCGCCATAGCAACGAATGCCGAGCGAATGCAAAATGCTAATGATAATCTAACATTGAACCAATAGTATGCACTCTTATGTAACATGTTCGCAGGTCCTGAAATCGTCTGTTCAAGGTGCGAAGCCACCACCTCATATTTGAAGGGCAAGACCTTGCAGGGAGAACAACAGGATCGCCCAATGCGCTGCGCACGTCCATTCATTGCATAAAACAAGACAAAAAAGGTCACCAGCCTTCCGGATTGCTCAATCAGCCAACCGAGGCGCTGTGGTATGCGCCCTTCAGAAAGTCAGAAAGAAGGTCTGCAGATGATTTCACCCGACGGTAACATCAAAGAATTCATCAAAGCCATCCGGGGAAAAAGCTATGAGGAAGTCGTCTTGTCGGCGGATAAGGAGGCCACCGAAGCAGAAAGAAACTATTATCGCAAAAAGTCTGAAACCGCCAATCTTATGGTGTGCGAAAATTACCAGGCTTACGCAAAATCCCTGAAGGATTTTATCCAATTTATCCGCTACAGCAGCAAATCGTCCTGCTGTGCCGACAAGGAGGCAATGAAAATGGCCTCCAAGACAAGAATTCGGCTTTGGAATGCCGCTCGCGACCATCGGGCGTTACCAGGCAGTATCGACTCCGGTCGATAGAAGCCGAGCAGGTGTGCCGCAAATGAGTCGGTCTTCCGGTTCGTTTTTCCGCTCTGTTTGGATACGATTTACAATCCTTTTAGTCGCACATAGACCGGCAGTTGTTGTTTTAGATTCCCCGTTGCACCGCCACCCTTTCTGAAGAGCCGACAGCACCGGAAACCGACATGAAATTGGTTCTGGATAATTCTATTTTACAGTGGCTGTGGGATGACAAGCTCCTGTTCGCATCTGCTTCCTATCTTTCCTCTCCCGCCTTACTGCTGCTCATCGCTCTTTGCATCGCCGCGCTGTCAAAAGGGGCGGACTGGCTCATCGACGGCATCGTCGACCTGGCGCGCAGGCTCAACCTTCCTAAAATCGTGATCGGCGCCACCGTGGTTTCCCTTGGCACCACCGCGCCGGAGGCTTTCGTCTCTGTCATGGCCGCCTACATGGGCAAGCCGGGTCTGGCCCTGGGAAACGGCGTAGGGTCAATCATCGCCGACACCGGCCTCATCTTCGGGCTGACCTGTCTTCTTGCCCGGGTCCCGGTGAATCGATTCATCCTCAATCGCACGGGCTTGGTGCAGGTCGGCTCCGCCACCTTGCTGGCCCTGTTTGCCGTCGCGGCGCTGTTTGGATCCGACGAAATGCCTCGCCTCGAACGTTGGAACGGGGTGGTCATGATTCTCCTGCTGTTCGGATACCTCTACATGAGCTACCGGTGGGCGCTGCAACACGCAAACAACAGCGACGAGCATCGTTCAGAACCGCCTCAGCTTTCCCATGCGATGTGCTGGGCTATGATCATCGTCGGCCTTTGCCTGGTGCTGTTGGGAGCCCGAATAATCGTTCCGATAGTCGGGCAAATCGCCGCCCGGCTCGGGGTCTCCAGCGACATCGTTGCCGCCACCATGGTGGCCTTCGGAACCTCGCTACCCGAACTGATGACGGCCATCGCCTCTGTACGAAAGGGACATCCGGAAATCATGGTCGGAAACATCGTGGGAGCGGATGTGCTCAACTGTCTTTTCGTTGTCGGTGCGGCAGCGATGGCCCACCCGCTGCTTATCCCGCCCACCTTCTATACCTTTCACTTTCCCGCCATGCTGCTGGTCCTGTATTCGTTTCGCGCTTTTATTTCCATTCGTCCAAAGTCCGTATTCCCGCAGTGGCAGGGGGCATGGCTGCTCAGTATTTACCTGGTCTATGTGATCTTGCAGTATGCCCTGAACGTGGGTTCCGTCGGGGAATAGCCGCCCACCCCTGTCGGCTTTTTCCCTTGGCAGCTGCAAAAAATTGATCTTGACATCCATAACGCAATGTGTCATTTTGTTCGTTATGGTTGTTTACCTGGTCCGTGTGGGATGAATCGATAAACCATTCGTTCTCAAAGGAGGCAGTGATGGCTGCAACGAAAAAGAAAACCGGTAAAAATAAAAAAGCCCGGAAACCGGAAAAAAAGACCCTTCAACAGTGCGTGACCCTGGCTTCTTCAAAAGCCAAGCAAGTCCCCACAACCGTTCTTCACTACGGGGACGTCGGGCTCTGGCAGCCCTACAAGGGTTATTGGCGATGGGGCCAGAAACTTTCCACCGAACCCCGGGAGGCGCTGGCCGATCTGGTCGGATACGGAAGGAAGGCTGGGTCGGGAATCAGCCGGGGAACTGCGAAGAGCCTTGGAACGGTTCGGCATTGCGGGGAAAAAATTCCCGGCCTGAAAGCAGTCGGCCAGAAGGTCGCCGAGGGGGTAAGAGCCGTTCCCGCCCGATTGAAACTTGTCAGCAGGGAAGACATCCAGAAGCTCAATCTTGCTGTGGACAAACTGGGACAAAAATTGGACGCTCTCGCCGGAAAGGTGTCTGGGTAAGGGGTCGGGAGGAAGAACGGGAGGGTGCAGAAAAAAATTCGCGGCTGTTGCCATTCCAATTGGTAGCAAGGGCATGGCAGTGCTCCAAGCCGCAATGTGTTTGGAAAAGCCCCACTTCGAAGACAGCTGTTCTCTTTTCGGGGAAAATCAGCCGCCGAGGATTAAATCAGGGCAGCCAATAAACCTAAGCCGTTGGATTCCAAGGCCCTCCCCACGGCGTATCCAAACAGCGCCTTGCCGATCCGGCGGCCGGCCCGGGAAGACAGCGCCTCGACCGGCTGCGGCGGCCGAAGGACCACATCCGCTTCGAGAAACCGGTGGATCCTGAGGGCGTTCAGGATCTGCTCCGGCGTGACGATTTCCTCGTCGTAGCGAACCACGACGCTGCCGGTGACCGGGTTGGCGCAAATCCCCGCGACCCCTTCCCGGTCTGCAAAAAGCCGCTCGACTGCCTCCGCCTTCGACGGCCGCTCCTTGACCCCCGGAAGCTTGATGCGAAGCCTTCCTGGAACATTGTGAACGTAGCAGTTCATTTCTCCTCCCTATTTGTTCGCTTCAGGCATCTCCTTTATGATACAGGACAACTCTCTTTGCCAGCCATTGCTACCTGGGAAGAATTAGATTTCAGTTAGGAAAAAGTGAATTTTTTGCAATTCAATCTTCATTATTGGGATTGGCATTCGGCCCTTGTCGAAGTCCAGAGAGATCCTGTCCCCGGTCAAGCCGCGACGATTGAAACGGAAAGAAACAGCGACGATCCATATCTGTCCGAGCAAACCAAAAAAAAATGAATACATAATGCAGCACTAACCGGCGGTAGGCATAAAGTGACAAACTTGAGAAAGGAGGTGCAGGTGAAGCCTTCTCTTGCAGCAAGTTCGTCGACAGCCGGTGCCGCCATCATCGAAATCAAGGGACGAAGGCCCCATGACCTGAGAAACATCTGCCGGGTCCTGGGGCTGCCGCCGGCATCTTCCGGGCGTTTCGCACTTTCCCTCCCCTTTTCCCTCCAGGATGCCACCGCCGGCGTCGAAAACGAGCTTCAGGCCGTCGTCATCGGCAGCGAAAAAGACGTGGATCTTCCTTGCTTCATTCAAGAATCCAACTATTACAAAAACATCGTCCGCCGGAGCCGAACCGGAGATGCACCGAAGGGGGCATCCTCCCGGCTCGATTCATACCTGGAAGATAACCCCGCCCGCGTTTGGGAAAACAGCTGGGTTCGGTTTCCGGCACGCTGCCTCGGACCGTATGCCCGGTCGGTTTTTTCCCGGGACATCCGCTCCGACAAAAGCTGCTGCAGCAGCCCGAAGCGCAGGGACGCGGACCGATTCTGCATCCGGCAAAAGGGAGAAGAGACGCTTCGCATCCCGGTCAGCTATCTGCTGAAGCTGGCCCTGGCCGAAGCCGTCGGCCCCGCGGACACTCCGGAGCAGGTTCGCCGCAGCGCCGAAGCACTCATGGACCATTTTTTAAGCGACAACACCTCGCCGGAAACCTACTCATTTTATCCGTCTGCAACGGCCGAAGACGGCCGCATCGGCCCCCGGACCGCCGCCGAGACCCAGAAGCGGTTTCTTCTGTGCCAACTGCTGACCCAGTATGCCAACACCGCCTTTGAACTCGCCGCCCGGGGGCAGCGGGCCATGGTCTATTTTGCCCCTCACCCCCCCATCCGGCAAAAAACGCTCAATGACATCATCTCCGACGGCTTTTATCGCAAACTGTTCATGAGCCCCTGTCTGTCCGGATGGGACCGGGGAGAAGAAAAGCACCGCTACATGTCCCTATGCCACCAGGTCCTGTCCCGCAGCCAGCTCAACGCCGTGGCCAAGCTCAAAGAGGCCGGCATCGTCGCCAACAACCTCGTGGTCCTGCCGAACATGTCCAACATCAGCCTGGCCAACAACGGCACCCATATCAGTTTAGGGAGTCGGAGGCTCACCGCTCTTCTCCAAGATCCGAAGTCGGGGTTTACCCCGGAGGACGAAAAATTCGTCGGGGATCTGGTCATCAAGATCGTCGAGCACTTTCTGCCGCTGTTTGTCGGTACATACAGCGCCGCACCGTATCGGCTCGGCTTTAGCGACTTTCACCCGGAGCGGGCGCTCGGGTTTCTCCCCCATGAACTGGACTTTACCCATCTGCGCATGTTCTGGAGAAGGTGGAAAAAAAAGGCGCGCCTCCGCTTCTTTGGCCGGCCCGTGACGCCGTTCGGTCCGGAATGGATCGACCGATGGCTGAGCCGGATGCTCGGCCTGCGGGGCGATTTCGTGGATGATTTCCGGCTCATCGACTATCCGGCTGCGCTGATGAGCACCGACGAAAGCCCGGCCCTGGACGGAAGGCTCGGCAACGACATCCGCCTCAAAAAGGATTTGGCCGAAATGGGGGTGTTCGACCCGGCCATGTCCCTGTATCTGCTTTACCGGCAGCGGCTCCAGGCCGTCATGGGATTTTCCGGCTTCGAGAGCCGGTACTACAGCCAGTTCGCAGAGCTGGAAACGGACATGGCCAACGCCGCGGACCTTCAGATGCTGATCACCGCCCTGGCTTATCGCTATATCCTCTCCGGCGAGATCGGCCATGGCTCGATTCCCGACACGCCGTCGGTGGAAAGCGAGCGGCGGCAGGCCTTTTTCGGCGCTGCAGTAGGCATACCCACGTTCTACGTTCGGCGGGACACGAAAAACCGCTTCCTGCAGAAGATCATGAAGGAGACAAGGCTTTCACGACTAAGCCGCCGGTATCCGGGCAATGTCCGCATACTGAACATCGAGTACCGGCGCGCCTTGATCCGCCTGTTGAAAGCCGACGCCGCAGAGCTGACCGAACTGCTCAACCTGGGCCCGGCGATCGAAGACCTGGTCCGTCGCACCGAAGATCCAGCCGGCGCCTCGGCCGCCGGGAAGCTGACCCGGGGGATTCTCGATGCGGCCGGCAATGCAGACCCGATGGCCCTGCCGGCGGCGGAGTTCAACACAGCGGCCGAAGCCTATTACCGGGACACGCTCCGCCGGCAGCAGCTTTCCACGGCGCTGGACCGCCTGGCCGAAGACCTCGCAAAACTGGATTCCTGGCAGATGTGGCGGGAGGGGACCTACAGCCGGTCGCTGCTCGCGATCCTGTCCGGCAGGGACACCGTCGACTACCTTCAATCCGTGCGGGACGATATCCTCACCGAGCATGCGCCGCAGGGGGTTTTGCGAACCATGATTCATCTGACCCTGCTCAGCATTTGCCGCGACCGCCGCTGTCAGGGGACCGGAGAAAGCGCATGACCTTTTGCGGTGAACACCAGTATATCGACCGGGGAAGCCGCCGGCCGAAAACCGAGGCCCTTTTCGCGGACCGGTATGTCCGGCTCCTGTATGGGCCGGCCCGGGAGTCGGCGCCGCTTCTGTTCAAGGCCGTCACGGCCCCATATTTCTCCCGCTTTCTGGCGTACCTGAACTACGATGCCCCCCTGGGCGCCCCTTCGGCCCGGGCGGCACGGCTCGCCGTCCGGCTCGGCATCGACGTTGGCGAGTGCCTCGACAAAGCTGAAGCGCTGTCAGGGCTAAGGCAGCTATTCGAACGGAAAATCCGGTACTGGGAGAAACGGCCGGTGCCTGCCGACCCCCGGACCGTCGTCTCCCCGGCCGATGCGCGGGTCCTGGTCGGTTCCCTGTCTTCTGGCTCCTCCCTGTTTCTCAAGGAAAAATTCTTCGGCTTCGAAGAGCTGCTGGGAACCGGCAAGACCCGCTGGCAAACGGTCTTTGCCGGCGGAGACTACGCCGTGTTTCGGCTCACCCCGGAAAAGTACCACTACAACCACTGTCCTGTGTCCGGCCGGGTGCTCGATTTTTACACCATCGACGGGGCCTGCCACTCCTGCAACCCGGGGGCGGTGATCGCCGAGGCGTCCCCGTTCTCCAAAAACCGCCGGACAGTGACGATCATCGACACGGACGAGGCCGGGGGAACCGGCGTCGGAAAGGTCGCCATGATCGAGGTGACGGCGCTGATGATCGGCGAGATCGTCCAGTGCTACAGCCGCCGGCGCTACGACGACCCTCAGCCGGTGGCGCCGGGCCTGTTTGTCCGGCGGGGCCGGCCCAAAAGCCTCTACCGGCCCGGCAGCTCCGTGGATGTGCTGATCTTCGAGCCTAACAGGGTGGCATTCTGCCCCGATATCGCCGGCAATCTCCACCGCTGCGACGTCCGCACCCGCTTTGCCGAGCGGTTTCAAAGGCCCCTGGTGGAAACCGAAGTCACCGTGAGGTCGGAGATCGCAAGAACAATTGGGGTTCAGCCGCCGCCATAGCTGGAAGATAGAGCAACGGTAAATAGACGGTTAAATCCGAAGCACGAAATCCGAAATTCGAAACAAATCCGAATGACCGAAATTCCAATGACCGAAACGATCACAAACATCTCAATATAGGTGCAAAGGAGGACGGTATGCTTGACGAACTGTTTACTGCCGTGTTCGCCCTGGTGCTGGGGTCCGCCCTTTTCTGGGGGTTTCGGGTTCTTCCCGATGAAGGATGGCAGATCATCGGGGCCGTTCCCCGGCACAAAGAGAAAAACGGCGCCTGGCGGGGCCTGAACCTGACCTGGTACGGTTTTTTCAACGCCAATGCCTATGTCCTTGCCGCTGCCGTGTTTCTGCTGCTGATGGCCTCTATCCGGATCCCTCTTTCCGGCATCCTGCTGCTGTCGGCGGCGATTTTGGGTCCGTGCATACCCGCCTCCCGAATCGTGGCCGGATGGGTGGAAAAAAAGCGCTACACGTTTTCCGTGGCCGGGGCCTCCTTTGTCGGGCTGCTGGCGGCACCGCCGGCGGTACTGGCCGTCAACGCTCTGTTCGGGGCCTGGCTCGGCTTTTCGATTCCGGTGCTTTCGGCAATGGCCGCTCTGGCGACCGCCTATGCCTTCGGCGAGGGGATGGGCCGACTGGCGTGCATCAGCTTCGGGTGCTGCTACGGCAGGCCGGTTGCCGAACTGCCCGAAGGGCTGCAGAGGCTGTTTGCCAAGCGGGCGTTCGTGTTCACAGGGGCGACGAAAAAGATCAGCTATGCCGGCGGGCTGGAGGGCGAGGCCGTGGTTCCGATCCAGGCGATGACCGCAGCGCTATACTGCGGCATGGGGCTGATCGGCCTGTATCTCTTTCTTCAGGAAGCCTTTCTTGCCGGCTTCCTGGCGGTGCTGATCGTCACCCAACTCTGGCGATTTGCCTCCGAGTTTCTCCGGGCCGACTATCGGGGCGGCGGCAAGATCAGCGCATACCAGATCATGGGGATCGTTTCCATCCCCTACGCCGTGATCCTGGGGCTTGTCTTTCCGTCTGAGTCCGCTGCGGCGCCGGCCCTGGGCGACGGCCTCGCCCGGATGTGGAACCCACTGGTTTTTGTCTTCCTCCAGGGGCTGTGGCTGATCTCCTTTGTCTACACCGGCTCGAGCAAGACCACCGGATCGATCCTCTCGTTTCATGTGATTAAAGACCGTGTCTAGTCGGAATGTTATTCTGGCAAGCGCTCTAACCACAACATATTGTCCTGCCAACCATTGACATACACAACAAAAAGAGGGTATGACACATCCATGCCTGTTGTCTGGAACGCTATCGGACTTCGGGTAGGCGTACGGTCGCCTCGCTCTTTTAAATCGATTCTGGCTTTTTTACCCAGCCCTTGTGCGGAAAGGGGTAGCCTCCATGGCCGTTGAAAAGCATTACGTCATCGACACCAACGTGCTGCTCGATGACCCCGGTGCCCTGTTCAAACTCCGAAACGGCAGCGAAAACAACGTCTACATTCCCTACAATGTCCTGCTGGAGCTCAACAAGTTCAAAAAAGACCCCCGCCTTGGCCACATCGTCGCCAAGGTCATCGAACACCTGACCGACCACCCGGACCAGTTCAAAATCCTCAAGTCAAACGGCGCGGCCGAATCCTTGGCCAAGCTGGTCGACAACTACATCCTGGAAGAAATCGAAAGAAGCGGGATCGAAAACCCGATCCTGGTCACCAACGACAAAATCCTGCAGCTCCAGGCCGGTTTGCAGGGGATCCGCAGCGAGCATTACAAGGACTCGGCCCCTTCCAAGGCTGAAGCCGAATTTTACACCGGTTTCATCGCGGTCGAGGAAGATCCGATTCCAAACGCCTTTACCTGGAACGAAAAGGGAAAGCCGCTTTTCTTCGCCCCGGACGGAGATAAAATCGTCGACTACCAGAACCGCGTCTGGAACGTGGCTCCCCGCAACGTCTACCAGAATCTGGCCCTGGAGCTGATGATCCACCCCGACATTCCCATCGTGTCGGTCCAGAGCGAGGCGGGCTACGGGAAAAGCTTCCTGTCCCTGGCCGCGGCCCTCTACCTGACCCAGCAACAGAAGAGCCACAACAAGGTTTACGTGGTCAAGCCGATGATCGAGATCGGCCAGAAGCTGGGGTACCTGCCCGGAAGAATCGAAGAAAAGATGGAGCCCTACACCCGGTACATTTCGGATTTGGTCCTGAAACTGCACAAGCTTCGCACCGCCAACCGGATTTTTGTCGATGCCGCGGCCTCGCCGTCCAGATTCGACATCAAACGCTTCGAACTTCTGCCGCTTGCCTACATCCGCGGCATGAACATCGAAAACGCGGTGGTCATCATCGACGAGATGCAGAACATGTCTCGGGCCGAATGCCGGGCGATTCTGTCCCGCATGGGAGAGGGGGTGAAATGCTTCTGTTTGGGCGACATCCGCCAGGTGGACCACCCCTATCTGAATTCGGAAAACAACGGCCTCAACTGGGTGGTCAGCAAGTTTAAAGGAAACCGCATCTACGGGCACATGGTGCTGAAGGGAGAAAAATCCCGGGGGCCGATCACCGACCTGGTCATCCGGTCGGGGCTTTAAAAGGGCAGAGGACAGACGACAGAGGACAGACGACAGCCACCACCGCTGAACGCAAGGCGTTCTGTTTGATCAAGAGTGAAACTTATCAGGACGTCGCCCCCATGGTCTGGGTCTGCACCCGGTCGCGCCTT
>CAYPFH010000042.1:0-19161 GCA_964409825.1 uncultured Desulfobacterales bacterium
ATCCAGGATCCAGGATCCAACTTTTCTACGCCCGCCCCGTCTTGAGCATCGCCTCTCTGAACACCCGGTAAAACGCAACGTTTTCGGCCACCCCCCGCTTGACGATGGTGGCAAAGTCGCCGACATTTTTCCGGTTGACGATCATATTGACGCTTTTATGAAAAGCGGCCATGTGATCGTTGGTGCGGAACCGGTCGCTGACCAGGACGAGAAAAATGTCCCTTCGCGTGTCCATGGCCAGGCGCTCCAAAAAGCGCAGCACGTTGTTTTCATCCGGATCTTCTGTTCCGAACATCTCATCCAGGACGATGACATCGAACACGTGAAACCGCATCTGCTTGAGGGCCTCGATGGGGGTTTTCGGCTCCCGGATCTGATAGCCGAGGTTTTGCAGGGCGGATCGGATCTGAGCCCGCAGATCGGGTTCGCTCTCGCACAAAAGAGCGGTTTCGGCCCCCTCTTCCAAAAAATCAAAGGGCTTGTCATCCGCATCGTAGGCACCGGCGCTGACCGTTTCCGACAGGGCATCCCCGCCCGGCTTCGACTCGCCTGCGGATCCTTTTTCCGGCGGCCCCCCGGTTTTGACGGTGATCTTATGCTTGCACTTGGGACAGGCCAGGGAAAACGAGTGTCCCCTGGGCACTCTTTCGTCCGGGATTTTAAACTTCGCGTCGCAATTGTCGCAGACAACATCCATCTTTCGGCTCCTATTTCTTTTTTCCGTATCCTCGGTCGATTTCCAGACCATCGATATCGGTGGTCTTTTCTCCCCGGGAGCTTTTGACGCCGTCTATCCCCCGTCCCACGACCCCCCTGGAAGAGGAGTAAGCCAAGGCGGTTTCCTCGCTGATGACCCCCTTTTTGTACAGGCCGATGATATACTGATCAAAAGTGGTCCATCCGTATGCACTGCCCGCCTCGATGATTTCGTAAAACGTCTTGCCTTCGGATTCTCCGTGCAGGATCGCATCTTTGACCCGGAGGCTGGTCCCCATGATCTCGAAGGCCGCCACCCGTCCGCCGCCTTCTTTGGGCAGGAGACGCTGGCAAACGATCCAGCGGACCGTGTCTGCAAGACGGATCCGGATCTGGTTTTCCTCTTCGATGGAAAACATTCCAAGGATCCGGTTGATGGTCTGGCCGGCATCGACCGTGTGCAGGGTGGTCATGACCACGTGGCCGGTTTCTGCGGCCGAAAGCCCGATCTCCACAGTTTCCCGATCCCGCATTTCGCCGACGAGAATCACTTTCGGCGCCTGACGCATCGCGGCCCGAAGGCCGCTGGCAAAGGTGTCAAAGTCGCTGCCCATTTCCCGCTGGTTGAAGGTGGCCTGCTTGTGAGGGTGCTGAAACTCCACCGGGTCTTCCAGGGTGACCACGTGCACCGACTTGTTCTCGTTGATCTCGTTGAGCACCGCGGCAAGGGAGGTGGATTTGCCGCTGCCGGTGGCACCGGTCACCAGTACGATCCCGTTTCTTTCCTTGGCAATCTGGTAAAAGGGCTTGGGCAGTCCCATCTCTTCGATGGTCGGGATCTTGGTTTCCAGCTTTCTAAGTACAGTGGAATAGTTGTTTCGCTGGGAGAAGATGTTCACCCGGAACCGGGCCTTTCCGGGAAGTTCGTAAGAAAGGTCGCAGGACCCTTCGGCCAGGAGGGTTTCACTCAGGCGCCGGTCCTGGTTGACCAGATTCAGCGCGAAGATTTCCGTCTGAAATGGGGTCAACTCCTCAAAGGGCGGGTCGGTGTCCACCCGGACCAGTTCTCCTGAGGTCTCCACCTGAAAAGGCTTTCCTGCGGTGATGTTCAGGTCCGATACGTTGCCGTAGGCATCCAGCATGCGGGTGAGGATGTAGTCGATTTCCTGCTTGCGCATCTTGACGTCCTTTTTTGTTCTTTTCTTTAACTATCGTAATCAAATCGCGCAGCAGTTTGATTACGCTTCGGTAAAATCGGTGGGAGGACTCTTGAGCAACGGCCGGAACCGCGCCTTTTCATTGGCCTTGGCGTATGCGTCGTCCGGAGAGATAATCCGCTTTTCCACCAGATCCATGATGGCGTCGTCGAGAAGCTGCATTCCGTATTTTTTCCCGGTCTGAATGCTGGAGGGGATCTGATAGGTCTTGTTTTCGCGGATCAGGTTGCGCACGGCCGGGGTGCAGATCAGGATTTCCAGCGCCGCCACACGCCCCTTTTTGTCGAGCCGCTTGAACAGTGTCTGGGCGATGATCGCCCGTACGCCGTCGGCCAGGGTGGAACGGATCTGAGCCTGGGCCGAATCCGGAAACACCTCGATGATCCGGTCCACGGTTTTGGCGGCAGAGGTGGTGTGCAGGGTCCCGAACACCAAATGGCCGGTGGAGGCCGCCTCCACCGCAAGAGAGATCGTCTCCAGGTCCCGCATCTCGCCCACGAGAATGATGTCCGGATCTTCCCGAAGGGCGCCGCGCAGGGCGTTGGCAAACGACTTGGTGTGCTGGCCGACCTCCCGGTGGTTCACCACGCAGCTGTGGCTTTTGTGAACGAACTCGATCGGGTCTTCGATGGTAAGAATATGGTCCTTGCGGCTGCGGTTGGCAACGTCGATGATAGCCGCCAAAGTGGTCGATTTGCCGCTGCCGGTGGGGCCGGTGACCACCACCAGCCCACGGGGAAGAGCGGCGAGCTTGGATACCACCGGCGGCAGTCCGAGCTGCTCGGCGGTCTGGATCTTGGTCGGGATCTCCCGGAAAACAGCGGCCACACCGTATTTCTGCATGAAAAAATTGGCGCGGTACCGGGCCAGCTCCGGGATTTCGTATCCGAAGTCGACGTCGCCGGTTTCTTCAAACTCTTTGACTTTATGCTCGGGGGCGATCTCGTAAAGCATCGCCTTGAGTTCGTCGTTTTCGAGCACCTTGTACTTGACCCGTTCCAGGTCCCCTCGAATCCGGAGAACCGGCTGCTGACCCGAAATCAGATGAAGATCGGATGCGCCCTGGTCGTTCATCAGCTTGAAAAAGGCATCGATTTTGGCCATGGATGACTCCCGGTTTCAGGGGGATTCGGCCCCGCTTTTCTCAAACGGCCCTTCAGGTTTTTTTCAGGAGCTGAACTTTGGCGTCGGTCTCGTCCAGCACGCGGGCCTCTTCTGCGCCGACGTCGAGCAGCTTCGCATGGGACTCTAAAACGGATCTGAACTGCACTTCGAGCTGCATCCGCTGGCGCTTGAGTTCGGTGATGTCCTCATGCAGCCGGCTCAGACGGTTGTGGGCCCCGCTGAGAATTTTTTCCGCCTTGACTTCGGCATCGGCAATGACCAGTTCGCCGGCTTTCTGGGCATTTTTCTTCATCTGCTCGATCACCTTCTGGCTGTTGAGCATGACCCGCTTGAACGTGTCCTCCCGCCGGCGGAAGCCCAGATTTTCGTGCTCCAGCCGTTCGATGCGTTCCCGAAGCTGCTGGGTCTCCGCCTGAAGCTCCTCGAAGCTGCGCGCCATCTGTTCGAGGAATTCATCTACCTCCCGCACGTCGAAGCCGCGCAGACAGGTTCGAAACTTTTGCTGCTGGATGTCAAGGGCCGTCAGTCTCATGGCGTCACTCCCGCAACGGTTAGTGCAACAGCAAAGAACGGGCGATTGCCTGCAAGGTGCCGACAACGAATTTTTGCAGGAAAATGATCGCAAACAATACGAGGATCGGAGAGATGTCGATCCCGCCGAAATTCACCGGAATCCATCTCCGGATCTGGTACATCACCGGTTCTGTCAGGTTGTAGATGAACCGAACGATGGGATTGTAAGGGTCCGGGCTGACCCAGGAAAGAACCGCCCTGGCGATGATCACCCACATATAGATGGTCAGGGCATAGTAGATGATCACTGCAAGCGCATCGAGAAAGTGGCCGAGAACAAACATGAGAAGCTACCTGATCGTCTGTACGAGAATGATCGCCGGAATACCGTTCCAACGAAACGGACTCATCACAACCCCTGTAACTTATGGAAAAAATACAGATGTCAGTAAAGAATATTCTCTTTCAGAAGTCAAGCGGTTTCAGGCTTCCCCATTGACATCGACGCCCGGCAGAAGATACTTTGTCCGAATCTTATTTCGCCAAAGGAGGCTTCATTGCAGCTCGAACAATTGACAGTCGGATTTATCGGCGCAGGAAATATGGCCGAGGCCATCGCCGGAGCGCTGATCCACGCCGGTACCGCACTTGCTGCCGACATCCGGATGGCCGATATCGACGAACGCCGTTTGCAAATCATGGGCGAAACCTATGGGGTCCAGACCGCCGCCGACAACCTGGATGTGTTTTTAGGGTCGAAAGTCGTGGTCCTGGCCGTCAAGCCCCAGAAGGTGGCCGAAGCGGTCTCTGCTTTGACCCGATCCCCCGGCTACGCGGTGGCAGCCCGCAAACAGTTCGTTTCGATCTGCGCCGGGGTCCGGATCGACAAACTCGAATCGATGCTCTACCCGCCCCTTTCGGAAGAGGACCGGCAGCGGCTTCCGATCATCCGGGTCATGCCAAACACGCCGGCCCTGGTTCTGACGGGCATGTCGGCCATGAGCCCGAACCGGAATGCCACCGCCGAAGATCTCGATCTTGCCCGCACGCTGCTCGAATCCATGGGCCGGGTGCTGCCATTTGAAGAAACGCTGCTGGACGCCGTAACGGCAGTGTCCGGTTCGGGACCCGCCTATCTGTTTTATCTGGCCGAGGCGATGGAGCGCGCCGGAGAAAAGCTCGGTTTTACCGGCCAAGAAGCTAGAACTCTCACTTTGCAGACGCTCAAAGGCGCCGTCGCCCTGCTCGAAAAAACCGGAGACGCCCCCGAAGCGCTGCGCCGAAAAGTGGCCTCTCCCGGGGGGACCACCCAGGCGGCCACCGATGTGCTCGAAGCCGGGAAGGTCATGGAGAAGGTGGTCGACGCCGTCTTTGCCGCCGCCCGCAGAAGCAAAGAGTTGAGCGGGTAGGGATTCACCGCAGAGACGCCGAGAACGCAGAGGATACATCGTTAAAAAACGGATCAATGGGGCGCTTCGATCCACTTGGTGGGCAAGATCTGCGAAAGTTCAGATCGGCTTGGATTTGAACCGGATCGTATCTGTTTTTTTCTCTGCGCCCTCTGTGTCTCTGCGGTGAAGGCTTTGAATCTTATAACAAAAAGATCCATAGAGGCTTAAATAATTCATGTTCGCCGAAACCGTGACATATCCGGCCGCCCTGGCCTCGGGTCTGCTCTCTTTTCTTTCCCCCTGCGTGCTGCCGTTGATTCCCGCCTAC
The DNA here is from genome assembly GCA_964409825.1 of uncultured Desulfobacterales bacterium. Taxonomy (GTDB): domain Bacteria; phylum Desulfobacterota; class Desulfobacteria; order Desulfobacterales; family CAFBRK01; genus JAIPEL01. Next base: position 5,271 of record CAYPFH010000042.1, read on the forward strand.
TTCACATTCATCACCGGCTACAGCATCGATCAACTCACCGGAAACGAAGACGCCGCACTTCGCCGCCGGGTCATAAGCGCTACGGCCGCCTTCGTTCTGGGATTTTCGGCGGTGTTCATCATCATGGGGGCGTCGGCCTCGGCCATCGGCGGGCTGATCGGCTCGCACCGGGAGACGATCCGGATTGCGGGCGGGGCGGTGATCGTCTTGCTGGGGATGCACATCTCCGGTCTGTTTCGCATCCGGCGCCTGGAGGTGGAAAAACGGATTCAACCCCGGCAGCGTCCGCTCCATCTGGCCGGCACGCTTCTCGTGGGCATGGCATTCGGCGCCGGCTGGAGCCCCTGCATCGGCCCGCTGCTGGGAAGCATCCTGATCCTGGCCGGGAGCCAGCAGACCGTGGCAGAGGGCATCGCCCTGCTGGGCATGTATTCCGCCGGATTGGCGATTCCTTTTCTGCTGCTTTCGGTGTTCATCCATCTGGTATTGAGATTTCTGAAAAAGGCCTCGGCCATCATGCGCTACGTCAATCCGGCAGCCGGCGTGCTGCTGGTCGTCCTCGGTTTCATGCTCATATTCGACCTGATCCACCTTTAGGAGCCGCTTCGATGAAAATCAACCCAATCATGTTCGCCCTTTTTGGCTTTCTGGGTGTTGCCGCCCTTCTGACAAGCCTTCTTCCTGCGCAGGCCTCGGCAGCCGGCCGGGTTCATTGGCACGATTACCAGGAAGCCAAGAACCAGGCAAAGCAGGAAGGAAAACAAGTGTATCTCTATTTCCGGTCGGACCGCTGCACCTACTGCCTCCAAATGGAAAAAGAAACCCTGAGCCACCCTGAAGTTGCCCGATTTTTGAATCAAAACTTCGTCTCGGTCCGGATCGAATCGGACAAAAACCAGCGCCTTGCGGCCGAATACCGGGTGATGGGGCTTCCCACCTCGTATTTTTTGCGGGCCGACGGCGGGAAAATCGGCGGCCTTCCCGGCTACCAGGCGCCTGACCGGTTTTTGAACTTTCTTCGTTTTCTTCATTCGGAAAGCTATCGGAAGATGAGCTTCGGGGAGTTTTTGAAGCAATGACGGGCGGAGGGGACGTATTCGGAGGGCCCCCGAGAGGGTTGAGGAGATTGAATGCCTAAAATGCCTAAAATGAGCTAAAAGGCCTAAAATCAAAATAGATCGAGCGAAGCGACTCTTTTACTCTAGGCACTTTAGGCACTCTATGAACTCTAAGCACTATAGTTTCACGAAGGCCTTCTTCGGCGCCGCACCAGCCGCAGCGAGATGGTGACAAGGACCCACAGGCTCAGCGCCAAAAGCAGGAGGGGAACCCAGATATGGCCGGAAAACGATGGATCAGCCCGCGCCACGGAAATGCCGGCCAGACCGAAAAAAAACACCACCAGCATCAGCCCGATCACCGCATAGCAAACGCTGTCGGAATCGTACCACGGGGCGATGATTTTCCGAAAAGAGGGGTTCTGATCGAGACGCATGGGTTCAAGGGTTCAACGGTTAAAAGGTTCAGGGGTTCTGCGGTTCTGATCCCCGGCGTTTCCTCCTGCCTCCTTATGTGAAACTTCGTTGTTGCCGGTCCGTCATTCCGGGCTTGACCCGGAATCCAGGTTTTTCCGGATCCCGGCTCTCCGCTTCGCTGCGGCCGGGATGACGGCCGGGGAAGTTTGAGCATTGATCGAGCTGGGCGCTTCCGCCGGCCAGACGGTGGGGCTGACTACTGTCTACTGGGTTTAAAAGAAAGTACCATGACAAGACCTCACTGGCAACTTTTTGTCCTGATTTCTTCCGTCGTTTTCATGTTTTCCTGCGCCGGGGCACCCAAAAGGCTTTCCATTGCCGATTCGGACCGACAATTTCCCGCCGGCGCCATCATCGATACCCGAAGCGGTGAGGCCATCGACGTTGACTCGCTCATCAACGCGCTGGCTTCTGTGCAGGTGGTCTACGTGGGAGAGCAGCACACCCGCCCAGCCCATCATCGGGTCCAGCTGCAAATTCTCGAAGCGCTGGCCTGCCTCGACCCGCCGCTGGTGGTCGGCATGGAGATGTTCGACCGTACCTACGATCCGGTGCTGGCCCGTTGGGTTCGAGGCGAACTGACCGAAGAAGCCTTCATCCAGCAGACCCACTGGTACGCCAACTGGCGATACGATTTCAGCCTTTACCGGGATCTGCTCGAAGCGGTCAGGGATCGGCGCCTGCCGCTGTATGGGCTGAACCTTCCGTTTCACCTTCCGGCCAAAATCCGCGCCGGAGGCATCGACAACCTCCTTTTTCCGGACCGGCAGTTCGTACCGGAATCCCTCGATTTTTCCGACAGCCGCCACCGGGCCTACCTGGAAGAGGTATTTGCCCGCCACCGCATGCCGGAGCAGACCCGATTCGAGTTCTTCTATCAGGCCCAGGTGGCCTGGGAAGAGACCATGGCCGAGGCGGTAGCCGACCATTTGGGCGACCGACGGATGCTCGTGATCGCCGGAAACGGACATATCGTCCAAAAGTTCGGAATCCCCGACCGGGTCTTCCGTAGAACCCGGGCGCCGTTTCTGACGGTTTATCTTACGACGGCCGGAGATACGGTCGATCTCGGCGCAGGAGACTACATCTGGGTAACCCCTTCGGGGTAGGTTCAGGGGTTCAGCGGTTCAGGGGTTGGAAAATTCAGTGGTTCAGTGGTTCAGTGGTTTAAAAAACATCCATTCGATCGCCTCTTGAGCCTCTGAACCCAGAACCCAGAACCCGTAAACCGCTGAACCTTGGAACCTGTTTAGAACACCATATCTAGGATTTTTCTGTTGACACACAACAATATGTTGTAATAAAACTCCTTTCACTGCAGCGCCGCTCCGCGGCGCAGGTTCGCCGTTTTCCAGGCGAATCAAGCCCGATCCCCCCGCCTGCGGGAGGCCATACGTCCGGAAGCTGGTTTTCAGTTAACAACCTTCCTTTGATCTTCGAGGTGGCAGCGTGTTCGATCATATCAAGAAGCGAGACGGCCGAGTTGTTCCCTTTGATTCTTCGAAAATCACCACCGCCATTGCCAAAGCGGGAAAAGCCACCGGCGAATTCCCCGAGCGAGACGCGCGCAAGCTGACCCTGAGAGTCCTGACCCTTGCCCACGAAATGCGGCTCGGGCCGCTTCCCGATGTGGAGGAGATTCAGGACATCGTCGAGCGGGTCCTTCTCGACTCGCCCTACTACAAAACCGCCAAGGCCTACATCCTGTACCGGGAGCAGCACGCCCAGATCCGAAACATCGCCACCAAGGCCAGCGTCAGCCTGGTGGAAAACTACATCGAAAAGCTCGACTGGAAAGTCAAGGAAAACAGCAACATGAGCTTCTCTCTCCAGGGGCTCAACAACTATATCTCCTCGGACGTCACCTCCGAGTACTGGCTGAACCGAATCTACCCGCCGGAAATCCGCAAAGCCCACAAAGAAGGCGACATGCATATCCATGATCTGTCGCTTTTGTCGGTCTACTGCGTGGGATGGGATCTGAAAGACCTTCTCCTGCAAGGGTTCAAGGGCGTGGAAGGAAAGGTGGAAAGTGCGCCGCCGAAGCATCTTCGTTCCGCCCTGGGCCAGGTGGTCAACTTTTTCTACACGCTCCAGGGAGAGGCGGCCGGCGCCCAGGCGATCTCCAATTTCGATACGCTGCTGGCCCCTTTCATCGCCTACGACGGGCTCGATTATTCCAGGGTCAAGCAGGCCCTCCAGGAGTTTATCTTCAACATCAACATCCCCACCCGGGTCGGATTCCAGACTCCGTTTACCAACATCACCATGGACCTGTACGTGCCCTCCACCTACAGGGACCATCCGGTGATCATCGGCGGCCGGTACCAGGAACGTACTTACGCCGAATTCCAGAAGGAAATGGACATGCTCAACCAGGCGTTTGCCGAGGTCATGATGGAAGGCGACGCCAAAGGCCGGGTGTTTACCTTTCCGATTCCCACCTACAACATCACCGCCGATTTTAACTGGGCCAATCCGAACCTGGAATCCCTCTGGAAAATGACCGCAAAATACGGCATTCCGTATTTCTCCAATTTCGTCAACTCGGACATGTCTCCGGAGGACGCCCGCTCCATGTGCTGCCGGCTCCGGCTCGACAACCGGGAGCTGCTCAAGCGGGGCGGAGGCCTGTTCGGCGCCAATCCGTTGACCGGCTCCATCGGGGTCGTCACCGTCAACCTGCCACGTATCGGCTTTCTGGCAGGATCCGAGGATGATTTTTACAGCCGTCTGAAGACGATGACGGATCTGGCCAAAGAAGCGCTCGCCATCAAACGCAAAGTGCTGGAGCGGTTCACCGAACGCGACCTCTATCCTTACTCCAAGTATTACCTGCGGGAAATCAAAACCAGCACAGGGCTCTACTGGAAGAACCATTTTTCCACGATCGGGATCATCGGCATGAACGAGGCCTGCCTCAACTTTCTGGACAAAGACATCACGACCCCTGAAGGACAACGATTTTCGCTGCAGGTGATGGACTTCATCCGGCACCACATCACTGAGATTCAGGAAGAAACCGGCGACATCTACAACCTGGAGGCCACGCCGGGCGAGGGCACCTCCTTTCGGCTGTCGATGCTCGACAAACGGCGGCACCCGCAGATCCTCTGCGCCAACGAAAAAGAATACAAAAACGGGGCTGCTCCGTATTACACGAATTCGACCCAGCTTCCGGTCAACTTTTCCGAAGACCTGTTTGAAACCCTCGAACTGCAGGACGAACTGCAGACCCGCTACACCGGCGGCACCGTCCTGCATATCTTTCTCGGAGAACAGGTTTCCGACACCCTGGCGGTTCGCCGTCTCGTTCGCAAGATCGCCGGCAGCTACCGGCTTCCGTATTTTACCCTGACCCCGACCTTCAGCATCTGTCCGTCCCACGGATACCTGAACGGCAAACAGGAAACATGCCGCCTGTGCCAGGCGCAAACCGAGGTCTACTCACGGGTGGTCGGCTATCTTCGTCCCCTCAAGCAGTGGAACGACGGCAAACAGGCCGAGTTCAAAGACCGTAAGACTTTTTGTATCGGCGAAACGGAAACAAACCCGGACGACGTGCAAACGCCCGCCGCCTGTCCGGAGCCCCCGCCGGCCCCGGCCGAGACCCAGGCCGGACACGGCCGCTGAGGGTAGAGTGGTTGATAAGTCAAATAGTCGAATGGTCAATTCGGTCAATCAAAAATTAGATTCGGAACCGAGCAGCGAATTGAACACTCAGGACATTCCCACTCAACCAATCAACCAATTAACCAATCGACCAACCACCATAAACCTCGGGGGCATCCAGAAAAGCTCCCTGATCGACTATCCCGGCAGGGTGAGCTGCGTCCTGTTTCTGTCCGGCTGCAATTTCGACTGTCCTTTCTGCCACAACCCGGATCTGGCAACGGGGTGCGCCCGGTGTCCGGAGTTCGAGCAAGAAGAACGGCTGTTTTCCTTTCTCGAACGAAGAAAGCATTTCCTGGACGGGGTGGTGATCTCCGGCGGAGAGCCGACGCTTCAGCGCGATCTGGAGGCGCTTTGCCGGCGCATCAAGCAGATGGGCTACGCAGTCAAACTCGACACCAACGGCAGCCGGCCGCAAGTGCTCAAAAGACTCCTTGACCGGAACCTGGTGGATTACATCGCCATGGACGTCAAAACCGATCCGCTCCGCTATGCCCCCATCCTTTGCAGCGAAAAGGATCCGACGGCGGTGCTGGCATCCATCGATTTGATCATGGCTGAAGCACCGGACTACGAATTTCGCACCACTTGCGTCCGGCCCCTGGTCGACGAAAAGGTGGTTGAGCGCATCGCACAGCTCATCGACGGCGCAAGGCTGTATGTCCTGCAGCACCTAGAAGAAGACTGCGCCATTCTGCATCCTGACTATTTCCGACAATCTCATCCCGGCTTCGACGCCGAGGCGCTCCAAAGTCTTCAACGCATCGCCGCCCCCCATGTCCAGCGGTGCATCCTCCGATAAATTTGCTCCGCAAATTTATATGCGCCGGCGGCACCGCCGTTTACTTGCCCGGTCCTGTCAGTGTAGGGTCAATGATGTATTCTGAATCCGGAGAAAAAGACCATGAGCGAATCGGAAAAATGGAAGGTCCTGGTCATCGATGATGAAGAGGGCATCCGCCGGGTGATGCGCATCAGCCTTGAGGATGCCGGCTACGAGGTGGCCACGGCAGAGGACGGGGAAGCCGGCCTTCAGACATGCGAAACCTTCCGGCCGCAGATCGTCATCACCGACATCCGAATGCCGAAAATAGACGGCATAGAGGTTTTAGAGGCGGTCAAGGACCGGTTCGGCGACACCGAAGTGATCGTGGTCACGGCCTTCGGCGAAATGGACGTGGCCATTTCGGCCCTTCAGCTCGACGCTTCGGATTTTATCGCCAAGCCGGTCAACGACGCGGCCCTGTTCGTCGCCCTGGACCGGGCCAAGGAACGGTGGCGCGTCCGAAAAAAAATCAAAGACTACACCGCCTTTCTCGAGCAGGGATGGACGGAGACCACCCAGGAACTGCTGGAGACCTTCGCCTTCCAGCAAAACCTGATCGAAAGCTCCATGGACGGTATCCTGGGCGTCGACCCAAACAACCGGGTGGTGATCTTCAACCGGAGCCTGGAACAGATGCTCGGTTATAAAAAGGGAGAAGCCCTTCACCAACTGCCCCTTTCCGTGTTTTTCCCGCCGGGAGGGCAGGAGGCGCTGTGGGAGGCGGTTCGGGAGGAAGCCTACGGGGGTCGGAACCGTCTTTTTCGGTATGAAACCCAAATGCGGGAAAAATCCGGCAAGCATCTGCCGGTGCAAGTCTCGGCCACGGTCCTCTATGAGGAAAAAAAGGAATCCGGTCTGGTGCTCTTTATTCGGGACTTGAGAGAAATCCGCCGCCTGGAGCGGGAGATGGCCGACCAGGCGCGGATCCTTCACCAGGACAAGATGATGTCCTTAGGAAGGCTGGCGGCCAGTGTGGTCCATGAAATCAACAACCCCCTGGCCGGGATTTTAAACTATCTTCGCCTGATGCGGAAAATCGCCGGCCGCGGCTCCCTAACCGAGGCGGACCAGAAAAAATTCAGGGACTACCTGGCCGTCGTCGAACAGGAAACCGAGCGCTGCAGCCACATCGTTTCAGGGCTGCTCACCTTCTCCCGAAAGACCCCGCCCCGGCGCGAACCCGTGAATGTGGCCGAATTGATCCGGCGCTGCGTCCTGCTCAGCCAGCACAAGCTCCAGTTGAACCACATCTCCCTGGTCACCGATGTGGCCGATTCGACCCCCCAGATCGACGGTGACATCAACAGTCTGCAGCAGTGCGTGATCAACCTGATCTTCAACGCCATCGACGTGATGTCCGACGGCGGAAGCCTCCACTTGACCGCCTTTGAAGACAAGAAGAACCGGGAAGTCGTCATCAGCGTCGCCGACACCGGCCCGGGGATTTCACCGGAGCACCTGCCCCGGATCTTCGAACCATTTTACACCACCAAAAAAGAAGGCTACGGCGTCGGTCTGGGCCTTTCCACGGTCTACGGAATCATGCAGGATCACAAGGGAAGGGTGGAGGTCGACAGCAAGCCGGGCCGGGGCACCACGTTTCGCCTGGTGTTTCCATCATGATCGTTTTGTTGCAAACATGTTTCAGCATACGCAATACTATTGCAATGCCTTTTTTAATGCTTTATTTCAACAAATAATAAAGCTTTCGTTGCATTATATGTTTTAATAGTGCAACAATTTCCCTCGTTTCCTCACAGCCTGATTCATCCCCATTGCGTCAACCTCCTAAAGTATCACTCTTTTCCGGAAAAAACCTCCCGTGGCACGATCTGTGCTTGTAAGGGCCATATACCCAAAAACAGCCGGCAGCCGCCGCCGCAAACGCCCGCGGCTTTCAGCATCGGCTGGTTTTTCGTAAAGGAAACAGCGGCATCGGCCGGGCCGGACGACGCCGCCCAGGGAGGAGCCGTGGCGTCTCACCGAGTGCCGATCATCGTCGTCGACGACGAACCCGACATGCAGATGTTTCTTTCCACCCTGCTCGAGGAAAACGGTTTTGCCCCGATCATCGCCAAAAATGCCGTCGAGGGGCTCGAAATGGCCAGGTCCCTGGAACCGGCGTGCATCATCTTGAACGCCATGATTCCGGAAGACGACGGCCTGTCGATGTACGTCAACCTAAAGTGCGACGAACGGCTCAAAACCGTGCCGGTCATCATGCTCAGCGCCATCGCCCAGAAAATATATTCCCATTACCAGCATCTTCGGCGCCTGCCACAGGGGCAGCCGCTCCCGGAGCCGGAGGCCTTTCTGGAAAGCCCGCCGGACACCGACGAGCTGCTGCGGGAGATTCACCGGCTGGCCGGGCACGAAAAACCTGCCTGAAAGGGGACGTTATGTCGATCCGGATCGGTTTTTACATCTGCCACTGCGGCATCAATATCGCCTACCGGGTGCGAGTGGCCGAAGTTGCCGATTTTGCGAGAAAACTCAAAAACGTCGTTGTCGCAAGGGACTACAAGTTCATGTGTTCCGACCCGGGCCAGGAAATGATCGAAAAGGACATCGCCGAGTACGGTCTCACCCGGGTGGTGGTCGCTTCCTGCTCGCCGCGGCTGCACGAAAAGACGTTCCAGGGGGCCTGCCGCCGCGCGGGCCTCAATCCGTATCTGTTTCAAATGGCCTCGGTGCGGGAACAGGTGTCCTGGGTGACGGCCGATGAAGATGAAGCCACGGCCAAGGCCAAGACCCTGGCCGCGGCCGCCATCAACCGGGTCCAGTTCCACCGGGGGCTGGAAACGCGGCAAGTGCCGGTCCGCCCTGAAATCCTGGTGGTGGGCGGCGGCATCGCGGGCATGCAGGCGGCGCTGGACATCGGTAGCGCCGGCCACAAGGTCTACCTGGTGGAAAAAAACACCACCATCGGCGGGCACATGCTCCAGTTCGACAAAACCTTCCCGACCCTTGACTGCGCGGCCTGCATCGGCACCCCCAAAATGGTCGATGTGGCTCAGAATGCCGACATCGAGCTGCTCACCCACAGCGAGGTCACCGAAGTCACCGGCTACATCGGCAACTATGTCGCCAAAATCCGGAAAAACCCCCGCTATGTCAAAGAAGGGGTCTGCACCGGCTGCGGGGAGTGCGCCAAGGCCTGTCCGGTGACCCGCCCCAGCCAGTGGGACGTGGGCATCGGCGACCGCAAGGCCGTCTTCCGCGCGTTTCCCCAGGCGGTGCCGATCACCTTCTGCATCGACAAAAAGGACCGGGCGCCGTGCGTGTCGGCCTGCCCGGCCGGCGTCAACGTCCAGGGCTATGTCCAGCTGATCAAACTGGGCAAATACGAGGAGGCCTACCGGCTGATCCAGCAGCGGCTGCCGCTGCCGGGGGTTCTGGGCAGGGTGTGCCCCCACCCTTGTGAAAACGAATGCCGCCGGGCCGAGGTGGATGCGGCCGTGGCGATCCGCGACCTGAAGCGGTTTGCCGCAGACCAGGTGGATGTCGACGCTTTGTCGGTACCCGAAATTAAAGACCGGCCCGAGAAGGTGGCGGTCATCGGCGGAGGACCGGCCGGCTTGACCGTGGCCTACGATCTTCGGCTGAAGGGATACGGCGTGACCATCTTCGAGGCGATTGGCAAGCTGGGAGGGATGCTGCGGGTCGGCATCCCCGACTACCGGCTGCCGGCCGATATTCTGGACAAGGAGATCGGCTATATTCTTCGAATGGGAGTTAAATCCCGCACCGGCGTCCGATTCGGAGACGACTTCACCCTGGAAGATCTCAAACAGGAAGGCTTTTCCGCAGTATTTATCGCGGTAGGGGCCCACGGCTCACTGAAGCTGGGAATCCCCGGCGAACGGGAGACCGAGGGGATCATCGATGCCGTCGATTTTCTTCGGGAGGTCAACCTCGGCTACGGGAAAAAACCGGGCAACCGGGTGGCGATCATCGGAGGCGGCAATGTGGCCATCGATGCCGCGCGGGTCGCCCTCCGGCTCGGGGCCGAATCGGTCTCCGTAGTCTACCGCCGCTCGGAAACCGAGATGCCGGCCTATGCCGAAGAGATCGAAGGGGCCAAAGAAGAAGGGGTGGCGTTTCATTATCTGACCGCCCCGGTGGGGATCGAGGCCCAAGAGGGCCGTCTGACCGGCCTTTCTTGCATCAAAACCGAACTCGGTCCTCCGGATGCCAGCGGGCGACGGCGGCCGGTTCCGGTGGAAGGCTCCGAGTTCGTCATCGATTGCGATGCCCTGATCCCGGCCATCGGCCAGCGCGCCGACGCCTCATGGGCCCCCCAGGCGACGAGAATCGAGTGGTCCCGCCGCAACACGATCCAGGTTTCTTCCGGGACCCTTCAGACCGGCATCGGCCGTGTGTTTGCCGGCGGCGATGCGGTCACCGGGCCGGCAACCGTGGTCGAAGCCGTGGCCGCCGGCCACCGCGCCGCCGACGGAATCGTGCGGTTTCTTTCCGGCCTGCTCGAAGAAGAACAGGACGAGGCTGACGCGGCGCCGGTCAACCCCGCCGCCAGAAAAGAAAATTGGAGTGCGGTTCCCGAAGGGCTCCCGGTTGTGGCCCGGCAGCGGCTTTCCCATCTTCCTGTCGAGAGCCGGGCACAAACCTTTGCCGAGGCGGCGCTGGGGTTTTCCGAGGAGCAGGCCAAGGCCGAGGCAGAACGGTGTCTGAACTGCGGGGTCTGCTGTGAATGCATGGAGTGCGTCCGGGCCTGCGAGGCCAACGCGATCGACCACCTCATGGCCGCAGAAGAGATCGAGGTCAAGGTCGGCAGCATCATTCTGGCCACCGGTTATGACCTGCTCGATCCCACCCCCATCAAACAGTTCGGCTACGGCCGGTTTGCCAATGTCTACACCAGCCTGGAATTCGAGCGGCTCAGCAATGCCACCGGCCCTACCGGCGGCAGCATCATGATGCGGGACGAAAACGGCCAATTCAGCCGCCCTCCCGGCAGCGTCGCGCTGATTCACTGCGTCGGAAGCCGGGATGTCAACTACCACGAGTATTGCTCCCGGGTCTGCTGCATGTACGCATTGAAGTACTCCCATCTGATCAAGGAAAAGGTGGGCCACGACACGAAAGTCTACGATTTTTACATCGATATGCGCTGCTTTGGCGAGGGATACGAGGAATTCTACCGGCGGTGCCAGGAGGAGGGGACCGTCTTTGTCAGAGGCAAGGTGGCCGAAATCACCGATCGGCCCGAATCGGCAGAAGAAGAAGGCAAGCTGGTCTGCCTGGCCGAAGACACCCTGCTGGGAGAGAGAATCCGGGTGCCGGTCGACATGGTCGTCCTTTGCACGGCCATCCAGGCGCAGCCGGACGCTTCTGCGGTGGGAAGAATCTTCGGCGTCAATATCGGCTCCGACGGTTTTTTCCTCGAAGAGCACCCCAAACTAGGCCCATTGAACACCGCCACCGACGGGGTTTTTCTGGCCGGCGCCTGCCAGTCGCCCAAGGACATCCCCGACACCGTGTCCCAGGCCTCGGGGGCGGCGGCCAAGTCTCTGGCCCTGGCCACCCGCGGAGAGGTCCAGGTCCCCTCGACCATTTCCTGGATCGACCCGGACGTCTGCGCCGGGTGCAAGCAGTGTATCGGGTTGTGCCCCTACTCGGCCATCGAATTCGACGAACGGCGAGGCATATCGGTGATCAATGAGGCCGTTTGCAAGGGCTGCGGCAGCTGCAGCGGGTTTTGTCCCAGCGGGGCGGCCCAGGTGAAGCACTTCAAAAAACGGCAGCTTTTTGCCGAATTCGACGGCATCATGGATGCCATCGATGCGGTGGGGATGTAAAGAAGGTTTCAGGTTCTGGGTTCTGGGTTCCGGGTTCCGGGTTCTGGGTTCTGGATTCTGGGTTCTGGGTTCTGGATTCTGGGTTCAAAGCAAACTGATACTGGTTTGCAAAACTTGAAACTCAAGCGATCCCGAACATCGAAAACGCTTTGAAAGGGGAAACATATGGACGATTTCGAACCCACCATCATCGCTTTTGTCTGCAACTGGTGCACTTATACCGCTGCGGATCTGGCCGGGACCTCCCGGCTGATCTATCCGAAAAACGTCCGGTTGATCCGGGTGATGTGCACCGGCATGGTGGACCCCCAGTATGTGATCAAGGCGCTGCTGGAGGGGGCCGACGGGGTTCTGGTCAGCGGGTGTCATCCAGGCGACTGCCATTACATCAACGGCAACTTCAAGGCGCGCCGGAGGATCAAGCTGCTCAAGGAAATTCTGCCACGGTTCGGATTTGCTCCGGAGCGGCTTCGGTTGACCTGGATCGGGGCCAGCGACGGCATCCAGTTTGCCAAGACCATGGATACCCTGGTCGATCAGATCAAGGAGCTGGGTCCCAACGAGACCAGACTCAAGATGGTGATTTAGTGGGGTGGTTGATTTGCCGATTGGTTGATTGGTCGATTCAAGGCAGAGAGATCGAAAATCGACGAGCTGATGTCGGCGCGATGTTCGCTCTTTTCGATTTGACCACTCGGCTATTTGACTCATCAACCCAATGCAAGGGGGAGACATGTCGAAGACCGGAAAACGAAGCATCACAGACGGGGACCTTTTGGGCACGATTCAAGCGTTTTTCAGGTCCATCCTGGCCCAGGAGGAAATCGGTGCCATCCTAGTGCCTCAGGTGCTGCCCATGAAAAACGTCGTCATGCCGACCCTGGTCAGCGATCCGGAGCGTCTGTCGGCGGCCGATCCGCTGGCCCCGTGCTTTCCCATGAATGCGGCAAAGATCGCCTCCCGGCTGACGCGAAAGCCAGCCGGCAGCCGACTCGCCCTGGTGATGCGCCCCTGCGAGATCCGCGCGTTCGTGGAACTGGCCAAGCTGAACCAGGCAAAAACCGACGAGGTCCTGATTATCGGCATCGACTGCCTCGGCGCGTTTATTAACGCCGACTACCGGAAGATCGCACAAGAAAGCGTGGCCGATTCGACCCGGCTGTTTGTTCAAAACGCCGGAAAAGGCTTGTCCGAAGCCTTCGGCGGCGTCGAGCTGGCAAAGGCCTGCCGGGCCTGCGAGCATCCGATTGCCGAGACGGCGGATCTGTCGATCGGGCTGGTTGGAATCGACACGACAAGAGAACTTCTCATCAAGGCCGGAACCGAAAAAGGTGAGGAATTTTTCGACAAGCTGGACGTGGAACAGGCGCCGGCGCCGCCATCCCGGGAGGAAGCCGTCCGGGCCCTTCTTACGGAAAGAACCGAATTCCGGGACCGCATGCTTGCCGAAACCGACGCGGCGACCGACAACATCGAAAAACTGACGTCCTACCTGGGGGCCTGCGTCAACTGCTACAACTGCCGCGTGGCCTGTCCGGTGTGCTACTGCAGAGAATGCGTGTTTACCACGGACGTCTTCGACCACGAACCGTCGCGCTACCTGCGCTGGGCGGACCGTAAAGGCGCGGTGAAAATGCCTACCGACACCGTCTTTTTCCATGTGACCCGGATCGCCCACATGAGCACCGCATGCGTCGGCTGCGGCCAGTGCAGCAACGCATGCCCCAATGAGGTTCCGGTCATGGAGCTGTTCCGCACCCTGGCCATGCGAACCCAAAAAGCCTTCGAATACGAAGCCGGAAGAAGCATCGAGGAAAAGCCGCCGCTTTCCGAGTTCCGGGAGGATGAATTCAAGGAGGTGGTGGGGGTTTGATCGGATGTCAGATATCAGAGATCAGATGTCAGATGTCAGCCTTGCCGCTGGCCGCGAGGCAAGCCGTTTGATCATGTTTGAAGCTACACGATTTAATAAGGTATCTATATGAATTTAAATTCTTTTTCGTTCATTTTCTTTGCTCGCCCAAAGAAAACGAACCAAA
>CAYPFH010000043.1:0-18946 GCA_964409825.1 uncultured Desulfobacterales bacterium
GGCAGAGCCAATTGCCTCTGACCTGGTCCTGAGGACCAGGATTGCGAAACTGCATTCAAGCCGGATAGGCAATGACAAACCGAAAATCATGCAGAGAAAGGCCGTGTTCTGCGGCCGGGGGGGGCGTCAAAAAGAGGTGGACGGCCGCCGCGATCTGCCTTCTTTTCCTTTTTCTGACAGCGGGCGTTGCCCAGGCGCAAAACCGGACCCTCACGGTCTTTTACGAGGGAACCGAACATGAACTTCACGTCTACCGGATCTGGGGAAAGAAACCGGGCAGGACGCTTTTGCTGATCGGAGGCATTCAGGGGGACGAACCCGGAGGGTTTCTTGCAGCGGATCATTACGCGGACCTGAGCCTGACAAAGGGAAATCTGATCGTGGTTCCCAGGGCCAACTTCCAGTCGATTCTTTTGAATCGGAGGAAGATCAACGAGGATATGAACCGGAAGTTTGCCGAGGACCGCAATGAAAACTACGAGGCAAAAATCGTTCAGATACTGAAAAAACTGATTCATGAAAGCGACTGCCTTCTCAACCTTCACGACGGCTCAGGGTTTTACGCCGGCACGTGGGTCAGCGACCAGCGAAATCCGAACCGGTTCGGCCAGTCGATCATCGCCGACGCCGACACCTATGCGGTTTCCGACACCGGCAGGATGCTTTATCTTGGCGATATCGCCCGGTCGGTCTGCGAGGTGATCAACGGGCAGATCGAAGACCCCGGCCACCATTTTCACTTCAACAACCACAGGACCCGGGAAGAAGATTCTCCCAACAAGGAGCAGCGCAAATCAGCCACCTTCTACGCGCTCACCCAGGCCGGAATCCCGGCCTACGGCGTGGAGACGAGCAAATCGCTGCCGCTGGAAGACAAGGTCCGTCACCACAACCTGGCCATCAATGCATTCATGGACTGGCTCGGCATCGTTCCTGAGAATCCCGGGCTCAATCTCGATCCGCCGGCGCTGCGCTATCTGGTGATTTCCGTCAACGACTCTCTTCCGGTGGCAGTGCAGAACAATCAGGTCCTGCGGGTCGCTGCCGGAGACACCATCAATATTTCCCATATCGAGGCGAACTACGAGCGGGGATTGAGTGCGGACGTTCTCGGGGTGGGCGCCGTCAACGATTTCCGAAAGAACATCCGGATCGACCGGCCCACCCGCATCGTGGTTCGAAAAGACTTCATTCCATGCGGCAGCGTCTATCTGGAGTTGGGCACCGGGAAGCTGTCCGCAGCTTCGGTTTCCGAGCGCGGCGAGGCCGTCTTTTCCATGCTGATGTTCCGAATGAAGATCAACGGGGTCGAGAGCCTCTTTCCAAACCAGGGGCGGGCCCGGGTCGTTCGCGGAGACACCCTGCAGATCATCGACGTCCTTTCAGGAGAAATCGATCCGGCCGAGGTCGTCGTCAACTTCAAAGGATTCGTGGGCAATCTCGAAAACAACACCGGAGAAGACCGCGGATATGTCATCGACACCGCAAAGGACCTTTGGCCCCGCTATTCCATCGAAAAGAAAGGAAAAACCTATCCCGTCGTGGTGACCCGCGGCGAGCAGACCGTCGGCAGCCTCTTCGTGGAGCTGACCGAGCCCCGGCTGAAATATCTCGTGTTTCGAAGGGCGGATGGCGCGCTAATCTGCGCTGCGCCGGACCAGGCGGCCCGGATCGATCCGGAAGCACCGATTGAGCTGATCGACATCCGGACCAACATGGCCGCCGATGCCGGTCTGGAAGCCTTTCTCAGCAGACATGGAAAAAGCCGCCAACCCCTGCCGATGAATCGACCGGTTCTGATGGGGGAGCGTCTGCCCGGGGCAAACCGGATTGATTTGATGTATAACCAATCACTTATCGGAACGATTCCCCTGGTTCCGGTGGCTGGCGCCGGTAGAAAAATGGAGCCGGAAACAGTCGAGGCCGAAATTTTGCGGCTGCCGGCTGAGCGCGATAACCCGGAAAACAACTCTTGACATGGGAGTTTTGCCATGAAGCGCAAGAGCGAAAACATTTCGATTATCGACAGTGGACTGACCATCGACGGAGCCATCTCCTGCAAGGGAAAGCTGATCATCAAGGGGACGGTGAAAGGGAACCTGGAAGGAGAAACCGTCGTTATTGCCGATGAAGGCAGCCTGTATGCGGATGCGGCTGTAGAGAGCGTCACTGTCGGGGGCCTTTTTGAAGGATCGATACAGGCCTCCAAAGAGCTGATCGTGCTTTCCAGCGGCAAATGTGCTGGAAAGGTCGTCTGCAAGGATCTGGTCGTGGAGGCCGGCGGCGTTCTCAACGCCGAGGTGACATGCACCATCGGGCAGGAAGAGGCCGCCGGAGATCCCAAGGCCAAAATCAAGGCCCTGGAGTTCTAAAAAGGCAGTGCAGATCTACAGTCGCCTGGCGAAAAATATACGGAATTATCACCCAAACGAAATAGCTGAACCGGGCCGCTGGAGATTTTCTCTACACCCGTGAAAAACTCGGAGCCAAGTGACCGTAGAACCGAACAGGACCTTGGTTTTGAAAAGTAGGCCGAGGTCTCCGGGTCATTGTCCAATTTTGCGGCGCATCAATCGCTGTTCGGTTCAACGGCCACTAAACTCCTCAAACAGTTTCACGAGTGTAGAGAAAACCTCCAGCGGCCCTCCGATCAGTCTTTTTTGGGGTCGTAGTTCCGAAAAAAAAATAACTCAAATTTCTAAATTTCGCTCTGCTGGCGGTGGAAACCCGAAAGATGAGTTGTTTGTTTTTACCCTCTTTATCACGGACTAGTCCTGCGCAGCGGGCCTACGCCGTGATAAAGGAGAAGCCGGCGCAGATCGGAAAGTGATCCGATGGATAAGCGCCGTTGAGCTGGTGCCGGCAGATTTCCGTGTTCTCCGGTTTCAGACCCCCCCGATACAAGATCCAGTCGATGTGCCCCCCGTCCGATTCCCCCGTGAAACGGTGGTGAGTGCCCGGATACGGGGGGCTGAACACCGGTTTGAAAAAAGGGCCGGGACGATGGGCCCGGCGGTCTTTGCCCGTAAAAATTCTGTGGCAGGCCGAGTCCGGCAGCGCATTGAAATCACCCATCAAGAGGGCGGGAATATTCGACGGCAGCTTGGCCAACCGGTCGAGAATCAGTTCCGCACTTTTGGCCTGAACCGCTTCAGTAAAATCGAGATGGGTGTTTACGGCGAGCAGGCGGCGGCCTCCGGTCGTAAACAGACCGATGGTGCACTGCCGCGGCCATCGGCTTTCGGCAAAACGGCTCGGCAGGTCGGGCAGCGGACTCAAGAAAAAGTTTTCGGAAAAAGAACAGAGAAAAGGGCTGCGGAAGAAGATGACGTTATGCTGCCAAAAATCGGGTGCCGGCCGCCGTTTTCCGATGAAGCCGTATTCGGGCAGTATGGTTCTCAGATCATCGATCTGAAAATCGTTGGCCTCCTGAAATCCGATGAGATCGGGCCGATACCGGGTAAATAGATCGGCAATTCTCGGCTTTCGAAACTTCCAGCTGTCATCGCCGTCTTCTGCCAGTCCGAAGCGCAGGTTCAAGGTCATGACCGAGATCCGATCCATTGGACATGGGGGCGTCATCGTCAATCCTCAATGGTTTTTATCCAACGTTTCGGCCAGCCATGTTCGGGCCACCGGCACCGTCTTGAAGTTTTCAAACGTCAGGTCCGAGAACAACAGCCCCTTTTGCCGGCGCAGTTTTTCGAAAATCTGAAGATACGTATCCAGGACTCGGTTTTCCCAGGGGAGCCCCAATCGATCGGCGAAGGTGCGAATCGACTCCCGCTCCCCTTCGATTTCGAGAAATTCACCGAAAGGAAGGGTGTCGAGGCAGAACTCGGTTTGCTCCAGGAAAAGGGTTTCCCGCCATTTTTCATATTGCTGGGCCGGATGAAATCCCACCGCCTCCAGCAGCCGGTGCATGGTGTCAAAATCGTCGACGGTGACCTCCAGCTCCCGGTAGACCTTGAACTGGCCGCCGCGGTCCGGCTCGATCGATTTGAAGGTAAGCCGCGTCCGGTCGTCGAACCGAAGGCGAAGCAGTCTGCCGGCGCGAATGAACGAGTTTTGGCGGTCCTCGAAGCGGATATTTTTTTCAAACGTCCTGCCCCTGCTCTTTGCGCCGAGCTCGAGCAGCCGGCGACGGATCCGTGCCGGATCGGAAAGCAGGAATTTGACCTCGATTTCAAGCGTCATGGCAATGGGTTCGTGGAAGCACGAAATTCGAAATGATCAAATGGCAAAATCAATTCCGACGTAGGCTATAGGAGAGAAAATCACCGGTGTCAAATCGGACCAGCGGTATGGATGCCGAAAAACATCTGGATCCAGCCGCGATGCCTATTTTTCTCTTGACAGCAAGACTCATTTTGCTTAACAGTTCCATTTTTGAAAAAAACAGGAGCGAGAAACGTGAAAAAATATACTTACATGGCGAAGCGTTCGGATAATGCGGAAAAGTGGTATGTGGCGGACGCCGAGGGGGTGGTCCTCGGCCGGCTCGCCTCCCAGATTGCCGCGCGGCTCAGGGGGAAGATGAATCCCTTGTATACTCCCCATGCCGATCTCGGGGATTTTGTGGTGGTGGTCAACGCAGACAAAATCGTTCTGACCGGGAAAAAGTGGGACGAGAAAAACTACTACCGCCACAGCGGCTACACGGGCGGGCTGAAATCCGTCACCGCAAGGCAGCTCAAGGAAAAGCACCCCGAGGATCTGATCCGCTTCGCGGTAAGGGGCATGCTGCCGAAAAATCGGCTCGGACGGAAGATGGTAAAAAAGCTCAAAGTTTACGCGGGGGCCGAGCATCCGCATGAGGCCCAGCAGCCCGAACCGATGAAACTCCAGCAGTAACATCGCTGCCGCGATTGTCTGTCGAATTTGTGCTTCGCAAAGCATCGCCGGAAGCGGCAAAACGAACGGTGGAAGCTTAACCCGTATTGTTCGACCAGAGAGGCATTCAGAAAACGATGGAAAACGATACATTTTACGCCACAGGCAAACGCAAAACCGCTATCGCCAGAACCTGGCTTACGCCGGGATCCGGCGACATCAAGATCAACGACCGGCCGCTGGACGAATATTTTCCGGTGGAATCGGCCCGCGGCCTGTGCCTGCAGCCGTTGATTCTGGTCAATGCCAGAAACGACTACGATGTGCGAATCCGCATAAAAGGCGGGGGAATGACCGGACAGGCAGGCGCGGTTCGCCACGGCATCACGCGCGCCCTGATCGAGGCCAGCCCGGAACTTCGCCAGCAGCTGAAAAGAGCCGGCTACGTCAAGCGCGACCCCCGCAAGAAAGAACGGAAAAAGTACGGCCAGCGCGGCGCCCGCGCCCGCTTCCAGTTCTCCAAGCGATAAAAAACCGCTTCGCGATTTTTTATCGTAAAGAAGGGAACAGCCTACAGCCAACTGCCCCTATTCTACTTTATTCTATTTTAAAAATAAAAAGGAGCACCGTCGGGTGCTCCTTTTTATTTTTCGGCGTACCGGTTCTGGATGGAGCGGATCACATCCATCCGGGACAGAAAGATCTCCACCAGCTCCGGGTCGAACTGGGATCCGGCCCCTTTTGAGATCGCTTCCAGCACCCGTCGCTCGTCCCAGGCTTCCTTGTAGCTTCGGGCCGAAGACAGCGCATCGTAGACATCGGCCAGACAGACGATCCGTCCGAATAAGGGGATTTCCTCGCCGGCCTTTCTCTTTGCAGAACCGTTCGGCAGCCGATTTTCTTTGAGCGGCTGACCGGTGGCCACGTCGATGTGGCCGGGATAGCCGCTGCCGTCCCACCGCTCGTGGTGGTTCAGGGCGACCTGGCCGGCGGCCGTGTCAAAATCCGACTGCCGGTCGAGAAAGAGACGTGCGCCCAAGACCGTATGCTGCTTCATGATTTCGAATTCATCTTCTGCCAGCCGGGCCGGTTTTTTCAGGATCATGTCCGAGATGGCCACCTTGCCGACATCGTGCATCATGGCCGCCATGCGAAGCATGTCCCTGTCGCGCTCCATTTTTTGTTTGACCAGTTCATGGCGCCGCGCCCATTGTTCAAAAATCTCCAAGGCATAGCCGGCCACCCGGTTGACATGGGCCCCGGTTTCTTTTGGATCGCGAAGCTCCGCCATCCGGATCATCCGAAGAATGATCTGGCGCGTCATCTGGGCTCTTTCCAGGGCCACGGATGCCACCGCGGCAAAATGATGCATCATCTTCTCGTCGTCTCTGGAAAAAGGGACGACGTCTCCGTCTCCGTTCTGGGCGTTGATGATCTGCAGTATGCCAAGGATGTTGCCATCGGTATTTTTCAGCGGGATCGTCAGGGCCGAGACGGTTTTATAGCCCGAGGCCTTGTCGTATATGCGGCCGAAGCCGAACGGTCTTGTCGGGTCGATCCGGTAGACGTCTTCGATGTTCAGCGTGCTGCCCGTGGTGGCCGCATAGCCGGCCATGCTCTTTTCATCGATCGGAATGGAGAAGGTCGAGTAGATCAGCTTCTCGCCGTTGGGAAGCCGTTTTTGAAGCGTGTCGTTCTGGGTATAGGCAAAGTGCAGCCGTTCGTCGTCCCGAATGTAGATCGAGCCGGCGTCGGCGTTGACCACCTGGCGCGCTTTGGTCAGCACCCGTTCAAGGAGGATATCCAGGTCGCTGACTTCGTTGAGCTCGACGCCCAGACGGATTAGCGTGTCGAGTTTTTCTTTTTCGCTCGGCATGGAATCGTTTCCGGCGCCTGAAGAGTGATTCTATCTCTGGCTGGAGGCGTGCTGCATCATAGAAGAGCGCCGATCGGGTGTCAAGGCGGAGGTCTTTGCAAGAGCGGTTCAGACGATGGAGATCTCCTCTTTACATAGGGTAAGCGGCTCTGCGCCGCTTTCGGTAACCAGGTGGGTGTTTTCGATTCCGACGACGCCGCGGCCGGGAAACACCATTTTCGGCTCCAGCGCGATCACCATGCCGGCCTGAAGAAGTATTTCCTGGCCCGCGGCCAGGAAAGGATACTCATCGAGTTCCAAACCGATACCGTGGCCGACGAAGCGGATCCGCCGGTCATCGGCGCCCATGAAATGTTCGGTGTATCCCCGGTCTGCGGCCAGCGACAAGGCCAGCTCATAGATCCGCCCGGCGGCGACCCCTGGCCGGATCTCCTGCTTCAAGGCTTCCTGGATTTCAAGCGCAGCCCGGTGAGCGGCGAGCAGTTCGTCGTCTAGTCCGCCGATGGCGAAAATCCGGGTGTGGTCCGCCAGATAGCCGTTTTTGGCAAATACGTAGTCGAGCAAAATCGGTTCCCGGCGGCGGATGGGCTGCAGGCTGGGGCCCTGGGCCACGGCCGGACTCAGGGCTGCGCCCCCGGTCGGCGAGGCCAGGTAGCTGGGAACGGCCGCCCCGGCCCCTGCCATGAGATGCCCGTAGAACATCTCCTGGTCCCACATGCGCATCCGGACGATTCCCTGGTGGCCGAGGCGCCGGGCTTCGGCCTCGACGATTCCGGCAAGCTCGAGTTCGGCAATGCCCTCCCGAATAGCTCCGGCTGCGAATGCGGCAAGCTGGTCTGCGGCCCGGGCCGCTTCCCGGATCAGGGCGATTTCGGCCTCCGACTTTACCGACCGGATCGTTCGGATGGCATGGGAAATGTCAAGACACCGGGCATCGGGAAAAATCTCTCTAAGATACAAATACAGCCGCGCCGGGATTACGTCGAGCTCCAGACCGAGGCGTCGGGGCAGGGCGATCTCGTGATGGGCCAGGACCTCGGGCATCTGCTTTGGGCTGTCCACCGCGATCTGCTTTTTCAACGGGGATTCCGCCCGGGCGCGTTCAGGATTTTTCCGGACCATCAATACCGGATCTCCCTCGGCCGGGATATAGAGATTTGCCTGCTGGATGGTGCCGGCAAAGTAGTACAGATCCGTCTTTTGAAAGATCAGGGCTCCGTCCATGCCGTCTATCTGCAGGACGGTCTGGAGCCGTTCGATCCGGTTTTGAATTTCTTCAAAAGGCGTGTTGGCTGCTGTATGAAACATGAAAGTACTCCATGCGGTCTGGAAATCCTTGCCCTCAGGGCCAGGATTGCGAAACTGCGTTCAAGCGCGGCCGGCTTTGCCCGAAGCCTTGGGGCACCGAACCAGGTGCCCTTCGCCTACGGGGTACAGGGCGCTTTCGATGTGTTCGCAGCTCTCATCCCGATCTTTGCACGCCGGCAGAAAAGGGCACCCGGCAGGGGCGGCACCGGAAAGGGGCGCGGCTTCGGGTTCGGCACCGAAGGCTTCTTCGGCGCGGCTTTTCCTGGCCGGATCCGGCTCGGGGATGGCTGAAAGCAGTTTTTGGGTGTAGGGATGGCGGGGGTCTTCGAACAGCGTCAGCGCCGGGGCTTCTTCCATGATCTTTCCGGCGTACATGACAGCCACCCGGTCGCAAAGATATCCGACCACGTTCAGGTCATGGGATATGAACAGATAGCTGAGCCCCAGACGCTCCTGAAGATCCTTTAACAGATTGATGATCTGGGCCTGGATGGACACGTCCAGGGCGGATATCGGCTCGTCGCAGATCACCAGTTCAGGCTCTACGCTGAGTGCTCTTGCGATGCCGACCCGCTGGCGCTGTCCCCCGGAAAACTCGTGAGGAAAGCGTTCTGCGGAGTCGGCCGAAAGGCCTACCAGCTCCAGCAGCTCGGCAACGCGCGATCGCCTCTTTGCAACGCTGCGGATTCCCGCGGTGCGAAGTCCTTCTGAAATGGACTGGCCCACGGTCATCCGGGGGTTCAATGAACCGTACGGATCCTGGAAAACGATCTGCATTCGGCGCCGGACCGGCCTGAGCTCGGCTTCGGTCAACCGGCTGATCTCTTCGCCGTCAAAGCGGATGCTGCCGGCTTCCGGATCGAGCAGCCGCAGCACGGTTCTGGCAACCGTCGATTTTCCGCAGCCGCTTTCTCCTACCAGACCCAGGGTTTCTCCTGGCGGCACCGAAAGATCTACCCCGTCCACCGCATGTACCCAGCCTGATACGCGCTGGAAAAACCCCCGCCGAACGGGGAAGTATTTTTTTAATCCGGACACCTGAAGGATCGGGGAATGGGAGTTTTGTCTGTCTTTCATCGGCGGTTTCCCCCGCCGCCGGATTCGAACAGAACCGGACATCTGGCAAGATGTCCCCGGCCGTAGTCGCACATCGGCGGATATTCGGTTTTGCAGGATGCGATCGCATGGCTGCACCGGGGGTGAAAAGGGCAGCCTGAAGGTTTGCGTGCCGGGCTCGGCACGCTTCCCGGTATGCTGTACAGACGCTGCCCCCGTCTTGACCGGGACGGCAGAGAGGCCAGCAGTCCCTGGGTGTAAGGGTGCTTGGCCGATCCGAACAATTGCGTGGTTTCGGCCTGTTCCACGATGATTCCGGCATACATGACATAGACCCGGTCGGCGACGCCGGCCACCACTCCCAAGTCATGGGTGATATACAGGAGGGACATGTCCCGCCGGAGCTGAATCGAAGAAAACAGCCTCAGGATCTGGGACTGTACGGTGACGTCCAGTGCCGTGGTCGGCTCGTCTGCAATGATCAGTTCGGGATCGCAGGCCAGGGCCATGGCGATCATGACCCGCTGCCGCTGGCCTCCGCTGAGCTGGTGGGGGTAGTCGCTCAGGCGGTCTTTGGCAGAAGAGATGCCGACATCGGCGAGCAGCTCGACGCAGCGGCGTCGAAGCGCCGCCTCGGACATGGGGTGATGGATCCGGATCGCTTCGGAGATCTGGTCTTCGATGGTAAAGACCGGGTTCAAGGAGGTGAGCGGCTCCTGGAAAACCATGGCGATCCGGTTGCCCCGGATCTTCCTGAGCTGTTCCTCCCCCATTTTGACCAGATCGCTGCCGGCGAAGACGATGCGCCCGCTGACAATCCGGCCCGGCGGAATGGGGACCAGACCCAGAACGGCCAGGGCGGACACGGTTTTCCCGCAGCCGGATTCTCCCACCAGGCAGACGGTTTCCCTCGGCCCCACCGTAAAATCGATTCCGTCCACGGCCTTAGAAACGGTGTCATCGCCGTGGAAGTAGACCCGCAGGTCTTCTACGGAGAGAAGAGGGGGGCTGCTGGTGTTTTCTTCGGTTGCCATGGACCGAATTATTTGATCCTTGATGCTGGTTTCATTTTTCCAATGCTGGGAGGCTGGGAGGCTGGGAAGCTGGGATGCTGGGAAGCTGAAAAATCCAAAGCATACCAACCCCACGGCAAATTATTCGGAATTCAATGATTATTGGCGTGGAATATTCCACAACCACTATTTTTAAGCGGGTCGGTTGGGCTGAACTTCTGAAGCCCGACATTCTCAGCTGCTGCCCAAATTCACCCGCCTCCATCTTGAAGGCGGCCCTCCACCACGTCAACCGGTGCTGGGCTTCGCTTCTCTCCGCCCAACCTACGGGCTTGGCCTTTTGCAGTTCCTGACCTCTGACCTCTGACATCCGGCGGTTTGCTGGCCTGGCGCAGGCACGGCGCCTTTGTTCGAATCGTGAGCCGGAGGTTCTTTCCCGGCGACCCGGTTCGAATAAAAAACCTTGGCGTCTTCGCGGTTCAATCGTTTTTTTCTGACCTCTGACATCTGACCTCTGACATCTGACCTCCGACATCTGACCTCTGACATCTGAGCTCCGACATCTGACCTCTGACATCCGGCTTTACAGGCCTTTCAGCGCCGAAGGCGCCCTATGTCCGGTCCCGCAGCTTCGGATTCAAGGCATCCCTCAGCCCTTCGCCGAAGAGGTTGAAAGAAAGCACGACGATGAGAATCGCCACTCCCGGAATGAATGTCAGCCAAGGGGCGTCGAAAATAAACCGCCGGCCGTCCGAGAGAATGTTTCCCCATGTGGCATGCGGCGGCGGTACCCCGAAGCCGAGAAAGCTCAGTCCCGCCTCCGTCAAAATGGCTGTTGCAATGCCGATGGTCGCCGAGACGAGGACCGGTGCCACCGCGTTGGGAATCATGTGCCGAAAGATGATCCGCAGATTGCCGACGCCGAGTGCGCGGGCGGCCAGCACGAAATCCTGCTCCCGCAAAGACAGAAATTCGGCGCGGACAAAGCGCGTGGTTCCCATCCAACTCGTCAGCCCGATCACGATCATGATGTTATACAGGCTCGCCGGCAGCAGGGCGACCACGGTCAGAATCAGAAAGAAGCTCGGAAAGCAGAGCATGATGTCCACCACCCGCATCACCAGAGTGTCGACGGTGATCACCCCGACCGACAGCGGCTTGACCGCCGGCTGCCGCAGGCGGCGGTCTGCCGCCGCAAGGGTCAGCAGGACCGCAGCGGCTCCTCCGAAAGCAAAGGCAAGCCATCCGAATCCTGCTGCCAGGGCCACGGCGGCCGCTGCGGCGGCCGAAGCGGCCAAACAGTGGTGCAAGCGGACGCTTCGCTGGCCGAAATAGCCGGCAATGCCCCCCATGAAGATGCCGATGATCACCGAGATGCCAACGGCAACGAATCCGACCGTCAGTGAAACCCAGGCCCCCTGGAGCATTCGGGCGAACACGTCCCGGCCCAGGTCGTCTGTGCCGAGAATATACAGGGGCAAGGCCGGCACCTCGGCCGCCGTCAGCACCTTCGGGTTGATTTCGGAAAGCGGCGGGCGGAGTTTTTCCGAAAGGCGGATCTGGGCCGGATCGAAAATCGGGTCGTCCCCGGAGGTCAGCACCAGTCCTGCCAGGGCCGTCAGAAAGAACAAGATGAAGATCGCCATGCCGATGACGGCCATCCGGTTTTTTTGAAACAGCCGCCAGAAACGCTCCATTCGCGTCCGGTGCGGAACGGTCGGGCGGTCCAGGCCGGCCTCGGCCGGCCGCATGGGATCTCGATCGGCCGTCATAGCCGGATCCTCGGGTCTACAACCATGTAGAGAATGTCGGAAACGAAGGTGCCGGCCAGTACCAGCACCGCCGAGATGAAATTGACTGTGAGAATCACCGGGTAGTCCCGGGCGAGGATCGCTTCGTAGGCCATCCGCCCCATGCCCGGCCATGAGAAAATGGATTCGATGATGACCGATCCGCCGATCAACCCCGGCAAAATCAACCCGAACATGGTCACAAAGGGAAGCAGCGCATTTCTAAGAGCATGACGGTAGTGGATCTGCTCGGCGGGAAGTCCCTTGGCCCGCGCTGTCCGAATGTAGTCCTGGCCCTCGACTTCCAGCATCTGGCTTCGAACGTAGCGCGACAGCACCGCCACCCCGCCGGTGGCGCCCAGAACCGACGGAAGCAGAAGGTGCCAGATCCGGTCCATGAAAACGTGAATGGGCGAAGTGGCTCCCAGGCCGAAGGTCTGCATGCCGATGACAGGAACGTGAAACTTGGTGACCACGAAGATGATCAGAATGTAAGCGAAGAAAAAGCCTGGAATCGAAATGAGCAGGTAGGAAAGAAACGTGGCGGTCCGATCGTAGATGCCGCCTCGACCGATGGCCGACCGGATTCCCACCGGAAATGACAGGGTCCAGGTGAGCAGGGTTCCCACGATGAACAGCGGAAGGCTGTTTACAAACCGTTCGCCGATTTTGCCCAGGACGGACCGGTTGTCCTTCCACGAGACGGTCCGACCCGTGAGCAGGTTCCGGTAGAACATCAGGTACTGGACGTGAAGGGGCTTGTCCAGGTGGAATTCCTGTCTGAAGCGCTCCACCATCTCCGGGGTGAATTTCGGATTGAGCGGATCGACCTGGCTTGGGCTGCCTGGCGCCAGGTGAATGATCAGAAACGACACCACGGAGACGAAAAACAGGGTGACCAGCTTCTGTACGGCGCTGCGGGCGATAAAGGAAATCATGATGCTGGATCCTGGTTTCTGGATGCTCGATGCTGAAGCCGGCGGCGGCTCCTGGCCTCAAACGGCTCTTGCGATGGCTGGCAGGCCCGTTGCCGGCGTTCAGCCCTGTGCGGCAAAATCCGGCGCCTCGGGCAGCTTGATCCACTTGTTGAAGTGAAACCGGTAGTTGCCCGTCGGCGTCGGAGCAATTTTTTTGTACTCCGTCTGTCCCTGTTCGTCGATTTCTTTGATGACAATCCGCTTGTCGAGCACGGCCGTCCATTTTCCCACGTAGAGAAAGGTGTACGGCTGCTCCTCGGCGATGATTCGATGAAGACGGTGACAGGCCGCCACCTGCTTTTCGTGGTCGTACTCGCTGCGGATCCGGAGAATCAGCTCATCGGCCTCGGAGTTTTCAAATCCTGCGAAATTGAGTTGATTCGGCCCCGTTTGGCTTGAATGCCAGATCTGGTAAAGATCCGGTTCGATTCCCATGGACCAGCCCAGCACCACGGCATCGAAATCGAGCTTGTTGATCCGTTCCTGCAAAAAAACCGACCATTCCAGCAGATCGGTGCGGACCCCGATTCCTATGCTTCGCCAGGCATCCTGGGCCACGGCGACGATCGCCTTTCGAAGGTCGTTTCCGCTGTTGCTGATCAGGGTGAACTGAAGCGGCCGGCCGTTTTTTTCGAGCCGCCCCTGGGCGTTTTTCCGCCACCCGGCCTCTTCCAAAAGGGCGAGGGCGGCTTGCGGATCGTAGGGAAGCGGTTCGATGCGCTGATCGTAATAGTCGGTCTGTTTGACGAACGGACCTGTGATCCGCTCTGCCTGACCGTATAGGATGAACCGGATGACCTTGTTTACGTCGATGGCCATCCCCAGTGCCCGGCGTACGCGGGGATCGTCGAAAGGGGGCCTTCGGGCGTTGTACCCGATGTAGGTATAGCCGAAAGAGGTTCCCGAAAAGCTCTGGAACCGCGGATCTTCGGCGAGGCGCCGGACCTGGTGGGGCTCCACGCCGTAGCTGTCGATAGTGCCGGCATAAAACTCCATCTCCTGGGTCAGCGAATCGGGAATGATCCGGGTGATGTATTGCTTGTAGCTGGGGGGGCCTTCCCAATAGTCTTGAAAGCGTTCCAGAGCGATGTACTGGTCCGACTTCCATTGCCGGAAGGTAAACGGGCCGCAGCCGATCGGATTCCGGTTGAATCGGCTCTGGCGGAGGCCGAAATTCTCGGGATCGAGGCCCCGGGCCTTGGCTTCCTCGGCCAGGGCCGCCTCGTTGAGCAGGTGCTGGGGCAGGATCCCCATGGCCCAGGTGCCGATGGCTGGAGAGTAGAGCCTTTTGTAGACGACCTTGACCGTCAGGGGATCGATCACCTCCACCTTTTTGACCGGTTCGTAATCGGCGGTGCGGGGGGAGAGGTTTTTGGAGTCCATGATGGCATCGTAGGTGAATTTCACGTCTTCTGCATCGAACAGATGGCCGTCGTGGAACCGAACCCCGGGCCGAAGATGGAAAAGAAGAATCGGATTGTGTTCGAAGGCCGGAAGTATGCGGCGGGCCATTGCCTCTTTCCGGTCCTGGGGCATTTCCGGATCGAACTGTATGTAGCGCTGGGCGGCAAACCGGGAAAAATAGTGCTCTCCCAGCACGAGGGTAAGGTTCTTGAAAAGATCCGGATCGACTTCGGAGAGCGACAGTCGAATCCTGGCCGGGGCCGTAACCACAAAATCGGCAGATTCGCCGGGGGCTGTCTGCTGGCGGGTGGTGAAGCGCCGTGGCGGCTCGACGGCGATCGATTCGATTCGGTCCAGGGAGCGGCGAAGCGCGTCGGGCAGGCCCCGGCCGGAGTGCCTGGCTGTCCTGAGCAGTTGGGCCAATTGGTCTGCGGAATTGTCTTCGACGCTTTCGATGACCGCATCGGGATTGACATAAAAGTATGCGGTTTCGGAAATGTCCCAGGATCGGGCCAGCCGGCCGCGAAATCGAAGGTTTTCATCCCGGTCGATCAGCCCTTCAAAGACCATCGATTCGATGCTGCTGCTGGCCGTATCGGCCGAAAGGATCGGATTGAGCACGCTGGCATCGCCGGTGGAGGCCGCTATGAATTTTTCCAGCCGCTCCGGGTTGCCCCGGGTCTGCTCTTCGTAGGTGGGCACCCAGAAATAGGACTGCAGCAGCACCCCAACGGCAATAATGGGGGCGATGATGAGAAACCGTCGAGTGGTCATGGCAGGAAGGGCATTGACATCGCCGGTGGGGCCCCGGCGGGATCGGAAAAAGCGGACGGCCGCCTTTCAGGGGCCGTCCGCCGCGAAGCCAAACCGTTCATGGGAAGTTCGTTCCGACGCCCATTGGCGGTTCTCTGAGTATTGCCCGGGGCGGTTTATGTAAGAAAATCCTCAGTCGGCTGGTGTCTTGCCGGCTTCAGCCGCTTCGGCCTGGGTCTTTTTTTCTTCGATGGCGGCCCGGACCGTTTCTCTTTTTTGATCGATCAATTCCGACTGGCTGTCGTCGATCTCCAGGCCGGCCGCCTGGTTGAGATAGTCGAGGGATTCTTCCAGGGACTCGACGGTGCCCTTGCGAGCGGCGATATCGGCCCTGTAGAGCAGGGCCATCAGTTCGATGCCGTCGAGTCTTTCGTAGACCGCCCTTCGCTCTTCGTTTGTCGAGGCAAAAGCGAGCGCCTCGTTGAGATAGCGCCGAATACCCTGGTAATCCGGAAGTCCTTGCGCTGCCAGCAGCGCGTCTGCCCTGTCGATATGGTAGTTGTAAATCAAAGGGTACACCTGGCTCATGGTGTAGACTTCTTTTGCGGGGTCCGGGACAGCGAGGCCCGGCAGCGTGATCATCAGCTCTTTTCCCATGGGTGCGAAGCGGCCCTGATAGACCTTGAGCCCGCCGTTGGCGGATTCCAGGTAATAGTTGCCTTTGTTGGCGAAGCTGACACCGATCAGGATGACCAGCAGCGCAGCGAAACCGGCGATGCCGTACTTGAAGGCCTTTTGCATGGGATCGGCGGGTTCGGCCGCTTTGGGCGGAGGCGGGGAACTGACGGAAACCCCGGGCTCCGGTTCGGCCTTTTTTGCAGCCGCCTTATCTGCAGCGGCTTTTTGGGCAGCCGCTTTTTCCACTTTTTCTTTTTCGGCGGCGGCCTTTTGGATGAACGCTTTATCCGCCTCGGCTTTCTTGACAGCCGCCTGTTCGGGTTTTGCTTTTTCTGCAGCGGCTTTGCCTTCTTTGGCCTTTTCTGCGGCGGATTTTAGCGAGGCCTCGTCGAACTTGCGAAACAAAAGTGCGCGAATCCGTTCGACATCGGCCGGATTGTCTGAAGAAATCAGAGGCGGCGCCGTGAAATCCCGGTCTGTAGATTCATGCTTCGGAGGAGAGAAAACCGATTCCGGCTTCCAGGAGTCGAATTTCTGAAACAGCAGCGCCTTGACGGAGACGGTCTTTTTCGGCGCCCTCGTTTTGGCGGTTTTTTTCGGCTTTGCCGCGGTTTTTGCCTTGGGGGGAGTCTGGGCGGCCGACTTCGGTTTTGGCGCCTTTTTTGATTTGGACCCCGCCTTGGATTTCGAAGCGGTTTTTACAGCTGCCTTTTTTTCTTTGGCAGGCGCCTTTTTCGCGGTTTTCTTGGACTTCGCAGCCGCCTTTTTCTTCTTTTCGTCGGCGTCCTTTTCGGCGGTGTTTTTCGAAGTCGATTTGATCAGGCTGTTTTTTCCCATACAAACCCCTTTGAATTAAAAAATTTTTACATATAATAAGCGGATAAGACTGCCGATTTAAATTTTTTATGCATACCGGATCGGCCCCATTTTGTAAACATAAAATCGCTGCGGCGATTTTATCAAGGTTTTGCTTCGCAAAACGACGAGGAAAGGGTGCCTGTGGGCGACAAACACAAAAAGTTGGAGGCGATTTTGGCCTCGTATCCGAGGCTGCTGGTTGCTTTTTCCGGCGGGGTCGACTCGACCTTCCTGCTGGCTGCAGCCCGGGATGTGCTGCCAGACCGGGTGGAGGCGGCAACCTCGATATCGCCGGTGCATTCCCGGCGCGAAAGCGAAAATGCGGAAAAACTGGCAAAAGCCCTCGGCGTCGTTCATCACCGGATGTCCACCGCTGAAATGTCCCTTCCGGCCTTTTTGACGAATCCCGAAAATCGATGCTATATCTGCAAGCAGCATCTGTTTGCCCGCATGCGAGAGCTGGCGGCGGGCAGAGGCATCGAGACCATTGCCCATGGCGCCAACGCCGACGACCTGGACGATTATAGGCCCGGCTTTCGCGCAGCCATGGAAGCGGGCATCGTTGCCCCGCTGGTGGAAGCGGGGTTGAAAAAGGCCGAGATCCGTGAACTGGCCCGGGAAAAAGGGCTTCCCAACTGGAACCGGCCGTCAGATGCCTGCCTGGCTACACGGGTTCCCCATGGGACTTTGCTGTCGCCCGCGCTCCTGGAGCGGATCGAGCAGGCCGAATCGGTGCTGGCCGATCGGGGCGTTGACGGATGCCGCGTGCGGGTGCATGGCAATATCGCCCGGATCGAGGTGGCGCCGGAGCAGTTCGACCGGGTGATGTCTGCCGAGGTCCGCCTGCCGCTGATCGCAGCCCTTCGCGGTCTCGGGTTCGATCATGTCTCTCTGGATCTGGAGGGCTACCGAATGGGAAGCATGAACCGCTCGCTGAAAAACAAGCGCAAGCGAAGCGACCGAAGTTTCACATAAGGAAATACGAAGCACGAAATCCGATATTCGAGTTTGCGTTTAGATGCCCTCCGGACCCGGATCTTCATAGATCCGCCTGGCTTTCTGACAGCGCCGAAATCTTCCCACAATCTTTATGAAAGGGGTTTACAATGAGAGACATTTTGAAAAACGCCGGCATCGACGGGGATTTGACCGGCGCATTTTGCGGAAGCTGGCTGCCCTGCACCCGGCCGGTGGTGAGCAGTGTTTCTCCGATAAACGGGGAGGTGATCGGAACGGCTTCGGCAGCCGGCGCCAAGGAAGTTGAAACCGTGATTGAAAAGGCGGTGGAGGCATTCTCGACCTGGCGGATGGTGCCCGCACCCCAGCGGGGAGAGATCGTTCGGCAGATCGGCCTCGCCCTTCGAAAGAACAAAAAGGCCTTAGGCGCCCTGGTCAGCCTCGAGACCGGCAAGATCCGGGCCGAAGGCGAGGGAGAGGTGCAGGAAATGATAGACATCGCCGACTTTGCCGTCGGCCAGTCCCGGATGCTCTACGGGCTGAGTATGCACAGCGAGCGATCCGGCCATCGGATGTACGAGCAGTGGCACCCCCTTGGCCCAGTGGGCGTGATCACCGCTTTTAACTTTCCTGTGGCGGTCTGGTCATGGAACGCTACGATCGCCCTGGCCGCCGGCGACACGGTGATCTGGAAGCCGTCATCCAAGGCGTTTCTGTGCGCGGCAGCGGTTACGAAAATCGCAGCCGCAGTGCTCGAACAAAACAATTGCCCGGCCGGGGTGGTCAATCTGCTGATCGGGGACCGCAAAAGCGTCGGCACACCGCTTGTGGAAAGCCCGCAAGTGCCGCTGATTTCAGCCACCGGCAGTGTCGCCATGGGGCGCCGGATCGCTGCAGCCGTGGGTCGCCGGCTCGGGCGGACGATTCTGGAACTGGGCGGGAACAACGGCATCGTCGTCACTGCCAGCGCAGACCTGGATCTGGCCGTACGGGCGATTGTTTTCGGGGCGGTGGGCACGGCGGGCCAGCGCTGCACCACCACCCGGCGGATCGTTGTTCATGCGGACGTATACGATCGGCTGAAGGACGCCCTGATCGGCGCCTACCGCCAGGTCCGCATCGGGGATCCACTGGCAAAAGAGACCCTGATGGGGCCGATGATCGATACCGGGGCGGTGGTGGACATGATGGACGCCTTGAATCGAATCGAGAGCCAGGGCGGGGAAATCCTATACGGCGGCAAGGTGCTTTCCGGCGGGATCTACGATGCCGGCACCTATGTGACGCCGTGCATCTGCCGGGCCGATGCCGGAATGCCGGTGGTGGCAGAAGAAACCTTTGCCCCCATCCTGTATTTGATCCCATACCGCGATCTTGACGAGGCCCTTTCGATTCACAACGGGGTTCCCCAGGGACTGTCATCGGCGATTATGACCAACGATC